>CAYSLC010000250.1:0-7381 GCA_964431545.1 uncultured Desulfobacteraceae bacterium
ACAGTGCGATCCATCGTTTCTTCATCGTTTCTCCTTTCGTTGTTCGGGTTTGTTTCCAGTCCGATCATCGTCTGGCCTTGCCTGTATATTGGAGAAGGGCCGAGGGGTCAAGTGGCAAATTATCCGCGCTTCCGCCGATCCACTTTCACGAATAGAGCGTCTCCCACCGCCGTTCCCGGAAGGAGTCCCCGGATTTGATCCTTTGTCCCCTTGCTTCCCTCCATCGTTCCTTCCATGGGTATTCATGCGGGTTCCGGCAAAAAATACCCTTGAAATAAAGTTGATTGCCTAATATCATAGGGGCGTTCTAAAATGAAGAGATTCTCATCGGGCAGAGGTTCCGAAACGCTGAAAAGAGGTGTTTCACCCTCCTTGCCGCCACGGATATGGCCACATGAACTCCGACCTGGCAACGGTCCCCCAAAAAGGGCAGGACGATGGTGATCGGACGGGTATCGTCAACCTATTCCTGAGTGTATTCAAACTTCAGGCGGGCGCTTCCCCCATCGCCGCATCCGAGGTGGTTCTGGTCAACCCCGATGCCAAGGGGTCCAATTACATCTACGAGCTTCGGGTCAAAAAGAATAAAAAATGGGAGGCGCGCCGGATGACCATCGGCCTGATCGGGGACGAGGAGCCCGGCAGACGCCGAACCAGCCGGCGAAGCGGCACCAGGACCCGGGGCCATAAAAGCCGCTGCTTCAAGGTGACCTACGACAGCCTGATGGTGGTGAAAATCCCCCCCACCCCCATCCGGAGCTTCCGGGAGTACCTCGAGAGCATCAACGCCGAAGGAAGGATCGCCGTCAAACTTGCCCCCAGGGTGGCGTTTGTCGCCCCGGGCGTCACCGCTGTCCTAAGAAAAATCCAGACCCTTCCGGATTCCCGTCTGCTGCCGCTCGAAGAGCTGGAAAAGCGGTACCTTGAATGGCTCAAACGGCACCCCTCCTTCCAGGAGTACCTCAAGGTGGACGGCGCCTTCGCCTTTTTCATGGATCTGTCCCGGCACGCCTTTCTCTCCCAGGTGATCGAACGACTCCATGACCCCGATGTTCTGACCGCCAGGATGCGGGAGGACATCCTGAAGTCGAGCAACCTGTTGTGGGACATCCTCGAGTTCGAGGACAAATACGGCAGCGAGAACCTCTCCATCTCCTTCAACATGAACAAGGTCTATTCGACCTATGATGCCCAGGTGGCCCATCTGCTCCGGTCCTATGGCCTCACACCGTCCACCTCCGCCTTTCAGAAACAAGAGTGGTTTCTGTTCCATCTGGCGGAACAGCCGGTGGAGGATGCGGGCCCCAACGCGCCCCCCGAGTTCATCGCGGAACTCAACCACCTGCTCTTTACCCTCATGGAGAGCAACCGGAAGGATGTCCACGCCTACCGAAACGCCGTCCGGGAGTATGTGGAAAAGATCACCTTCAACCAGAACAAACCCACCATGGCCGCCCTGATCCGGTATCTCCTCGAATTGCTCGCGTGGCTGTGGGAACGGCGACTCTCCATCCGGGACCTGAAGCCGGACAACCTCTTTGTGGTCACCCGGGGAACGGTGCCCCCGGGATCCCCGGATACCGCCGACCCGGCCCTGGGGCTCATCGATTTCGAAACGGCGGTCGATTTCGACATCGAACCGGAAGCGGAGATCAAGCAGCCCCTGCTGGCCGGAACGCCGGCCTATGCCACCCCGTCCCATCTCTTCCCCAACAAGCTGCTGGAGGAGACCCTGAAAGATCTGCCCCGGACCTTCCATCTCCAGGATTGGCACGCCACGCTGGCCATGATCTACACCATCGTCACCGGGGACTGCCTCTTCGAACACACCCGGAAGCTCATGTTCAAGACCAAGCGGACCATCCGCAAGACCACGCTGGAGAACCGGCCCCTTTCGGAGGGGTTCATCGACTCCGGCCGGCTCTTCTGGAACAGCGCCACCATCGAGTTCGCCGACAAGTTGGCCCGGGAATCGGATCGGCTGAAGGGGGTCTCGGTGGAAATCCCCGAAGCGTTCAAGGCTTCCCTGAGCCAGTTCCTCATGGACGAATGGCGCCGGTCCGTGGAGATCATCCGCGGACACATCACCTCCCAGGTGGTCTTCAACAGCCAGAAAAACCGGAGGAACCTGCTTCAATCCTCCGTCGAGGAGATCAACCGCCTGCGGCGGCGGTGGGAGAAGGGGGGGGACCTGCCCAAGGTCTCCCAGGAGATCAGAGCCCAGATCATCCAACTCCTCAAGGACCTGGAACGCCTGAAGGTCCAGGCCAAACAACGGTGGGACTGGATTCAGCTCCTGAAACGACCCGGCGTCAAGATGAGCGCCCAGGAACTGATGGAGGCCATGTTCACCGTTGTTCTCAACACCATGTACGATGTCGACGCCTGGGGCCCCCTACCGGGCGCCGACATCGCCGACATCAAGGCGGCGGCCCGGGAGAGCGACTCGGAAGCGACCATCCTCTTCGAGGAGACGATCCTGTACGAGGCCACGGCCTGAAATCCTTCCCCGGCCTCATGCGCAACACCCCCATCGGTTCCACCCTGAAAGAGGTTTTCAGGCGCCCCGAGAAACGATACGGGATGCTTTCCCGTAAAAGCGTCCTGTTTCTGCTGACCTTTCTGAAACCCCTCTGGAAGCTCGGAGCCGTCAGTTTCTGCCTGACACTGGCCGCCGGGGCACTCGGCTCCCTGGTGCCCCTGAGCAGCAAGGTTCTGATCGACTTCGTGATCATGAAGCGGGGGCTCGATTCCCTGGATGACCTTCTGGCCACCCTCCATCTCTCCTTCCTGGCGCCGCTCGCCCAGCAGATCTTCGCCTCGTTGAACCTCGTCCTCTGCCTGCTGCTGTTCCTCGGCGCGATCATGGGGATTCTGGGGATCGTCCAGAGCGTGGTCACCCTCCGGTTCCAGCAGGAGATCACCTTCAACATCCAGACGGCCCTGTTCGATCACCTGCTCCGGTTCCCGCTGTCGATCCTCAAGGAGAAGCAGGTGGGATATCTCATGTCCCGGGTGTCGAGCGACGTGGGGATGATCCAGTATTTTTTCGCCAATGCCGTGCCCCAGATGCTCACCAACGCCTTCTATTTTCTCTTCAGCTTGTCCATCCTCGCCTCTCTCAACCTCCGGGTGACGGTCATCCTTCTGGCGCTTTTGCCCGTCTGGGCCTTCATCAATCTCTTCTTCGGGGTCCGGGTCCGGGATATCAGCCATCAGGAGATGGAGAACCAGGCCCAGATCTCCAGGGAGATGCAGGAAGTGCTGTCCGGAGCCGAAGTGATCAAGTCGAACGTCCGGGAAGGGGCCGAGGTCTCGAAGATCTCGGGGAAGATCCGGGAGTTGTTCCGCACCCGGATCAAGAGCACCCTCTTGCGGGCCCTCTCCTCCCACCTCATGAAGGCGTCCAAACTGATCACGGTGGTGATCGTGGTCTGGATCAGCGTCCGCTCCATCGAGACCGGCGGGATGACCATCGGCGACATGACGGCCACCATCGCCTACGTGGTCCATCTGTCCGGCATCGCCGGGAGCTATTCGAGCATCTTCCTCTCCCTCCAGATGGTCTTTGCCTCCATGGAGCGGCTGTCGGAGATGTTCGGCATCGCGCCGGAATTTGAGCCCCACGATCAAGAAAAAGCCGGCATCCGGCCCCGGGGATGCAGGGGGGAGGTTCGGTTCGAGGCGGTCCGGTTCGCCTATGGAGACGAGGTCCCGGTGCTGGACGGGGTCTCCTTTGCGCTGTCGGCTGGCGACGCCGTGGCTCTCATCGGTCCCAGCGGCGCGGGGAAGACCACGCTGATCCATCTTCTGCTCAAGTTCAACTTGCCGTGCTCGGGGAGGATCCTTTTGGACGGCCACGATCTCGCCGAAGTGGACACCCGGTGGCTGCGCCGCAACATCGGCTTCGTATCCCAGGACGTCTTTCTCTTCAACGACACGGTGGAGAACAATATCCGGTACGGCCGGCCGGATGCGGACCGATCGGCGGTGGTCGAGGCGGCCCGGAAGGCGAGTATGCATGCGGATATCGAACGCTTCCCCAAGGGATATGACACGATGGTGGGAGAGCGGGGGATGCGCCTGTCGGCGGGTCAGAGACAGCGGATCGCCATCGCCCGGGCCTTCCTCAAAGACCCGCCGATCCTGATTCTCGACGAGCCGACCTCCGCCCTCGACGCCCGGACCGAGGAGCTGATCATGGCGGATCTCGGCCGGGTCATCCGGGGCCGCACCGCCTTCATCATCACCCACCGGACTACCCTCACCCGGGTGGCCGACCGGATCTTCTCCTTCGAGGGCGGAACCGTCGTGGAGGCCCCGACTCCGGAGACGAGGAGAGCCACCGCTTCATTTTGAGGTTTTGCCGTTCGGCGGCGGCCGTCGATACCAGATCGGGGTCCCGCAGCAGCAGTTTCAGGGCGAGCCGGCCGTAGCTGATGGATTGGGAACGCAACCGTCGATAATGAGTGGAAAGCCGTTTGGAAGCACCCGACACCTGGAGGGATCTGGCCGGCAGCATGTCGACGGATGGCCAAAGGAGGTTTCGAAGGGCACGAAACTTTTCCTTTATCGGTCCCCGTCCCACGAGATGCCAGAACTTCGGGGAGACTTCGGGCCCCCGAGCTTCCTCTGTAAAGATCCGCTCCACGGCCCAGGCCAGCTTGCCGGGTTCCTCGGCCGCCGGCCGCATGCGCTCCAGGGCCGGTGCGGGGAAGGGGGTACCCAGCAGTTCATGGGCGATGATCAAGGTCAGGTGGACGGCATTGGAGACCCCCCATTTGTCGGCGCGGTCCAGGAAGGCGGGCCAGTCGAACGCTTCTTGGAACCTGAGAACGGTATGGTGGATGTCGCACAGCGCCTTCACCTGACCGAACTGGTACAGGTGGAACACCGAAAGATGAATACAGAGGTGCAGCAGTAGATCCTCCGGGCAGAGGACCCGGGCCCGGACACCTGCGATCTCCGTGAAGACCGACCGCTCCCAGACGGCATCGATATCGATCTTTTCCGTGATCTCTTGGACAATGGGATCGATATTCAGCTCCGTGATGGAGTGGGTGAGGTTCCAGTGGATATCCAACAGCAGTTGGCGATCATGGATGGAAAAGCCGGATTTCCCCAGCAGCCGCAACGCATTTGGGATATCCTTTTTCCTCAAGAGAATATCTGCGTCCGCCATGGGTCTCAGGGTAATATTCCGGTACACACACTCGCCGAGGTGTGCGCCTTTCAGGACGACGACCGGGATACCGCCGGAGGCCAGTACGGCCAATCGCCTGCCCAATTGATGGAACAAACGCAGGTTTCGGGTGGTGACATCGAACTGAATGTCAAACAGTCGCCCCATGAGGGAAGCGGGGACCGAATAATCCAAAGAATCCTTCCGGTTCAGCCGTTGGTACAGGAGGGGGGCCGTCGAATGGAGGACGGATCGGTCGGCAGCCCGGCTCCATTCCGCGTTGGAAATGGATCGAACTTCCGGCTTGTTCTTCCCATCCGAGGAGAGGAGGTCCATCAACAGAGCGTCTTGTTTTGACAGCAAATCGAAAGGGAAATTGGAGGGATCGGGTCTGGGAGGAGGCAATTCAGCCGGCTTTTACCGCTTTCAGCATGGCCGCCCTGGCATGGGCGACCTCGCAAAAATAGTTTACCGGCCGGTCGAGGCGCCCGGTTTCGAGGTAAGCGTGGGCCGGGCACCATGCACACAGATTGACGATCGGGCACCGATGGCACCGTTCAAGATACCGTTCATCGGTCGATTCGATTCCCCTCACCCGGGGAACCCATTCCCGCAATGCGTACTTTACATTGCCCGTCCTTAGATCGTAGAGGCAGTCGGGATGCCGAAGTGACCCGCACAGCTGGAACATCCCGTCCCAGCCCACGTAAAAACCGTTGATTCCGGCGCCGCACTGGATCAGCCGGCGGGAATCACCAGCGGGCACTTCAGGCACAATATAGGTGTCATACCCCCGCTCGAGGCATTCCATGCGGGAGGAGTCCGATCGTTCGAGGGCGATGATCACTTCCGGCGGAAGCCTCTGAGCGCGGATCTCCCGGTTCCGCTCCCGATCCCCGTCGACGCGAAGGTGGAGCATCGGATCGTACCGGAACAATCCCGACGTTCGCTCCCTGCAAAACTTCGATATCGCCTCGAACTCCGATAGATTGGATGTGAGCGCCATGGTTTTAAGCCGGATCGGAACGCCCGCGCGGCTCAAGGCGTCCAAATTCTTTCTGAACCGTTGAAACGACCCCGCCTTTCGCGTCACCCGCTCGTAGGTCTCCCGGGTCACCCCATAAACGGAGACTTCCAGGTGGCGAGGCGGATAGCTTTTGAAAAGGCTCACATGATCGGGTTGAAGCAGTGTCGCGGACGTAAAAACGGAAGTCATCAGCCCCTTCCGCTTGAGCGTCAAATAGATCTCGGAGAAATCCTTCCGAACGAGTGGATCGCCTCCCGTGACGAGGCACCATACGGCACCCAGTTCAACGGCCTCTCCGGCGATCCTTTCGATCTCCTCCAAGGAGAGTTCCCGGTTTTTTGCGGTCTCGTCGTGGATCGGACGGTTGATGTAGCAGTGGACGCAGTCATTGCCGCATCGGGGGGTGATCTCCAGTTCGAAACTCACCGGAGATCGGTTGGACTCCATCCGCTCCCAGAGGTCGAAGTCTTGGATATATTGGGAAACCGTGTATACCACCGGATTGTCCTAAAGGTTAAGATGAGAAGGTCGGATTCACGGAAAGAAGCTTGCCCCATGCGAACCGTATGGGCCACAGAAGATTCATTCCGCTGAGCAATGCAATGAGGCGTCCTTCGGGGCCGATGCCGAAGGCCATAGTCTTCCCTCCCCTTTCCATCCGGCGAATACATCCCAAGACGTCGGGGGCGCGCATGGGTGGGTCGGAAAGCCGGAGGTTATCTCCCTTGAGCCGGATCGATTCTCCATCACGCCCGATACACCGGTGGATGATCAATTTTTGGGTCCGTGGAACGCGGCCCGCGAGCACCTGTCCTATTTTGGCGTCCGCAAAGGAAATGGGGGCGACCGTCAGAATGTCTCCATCCCTGATGAACGGATACATGCTGTACCCGGTCACATGGAGCCTGAAGGGCACCCCCTTTTCAAGGACGGCCTCGGCCAGCAAGGCCAAGGCCTCTCCCGAGAATTTTTTGGTTGCCGGACGTCTGTGATACGGCGAGAATCCGTGCCCCTCACACCTCCCGGAGTATGCCTCTTTTGAGAAGCTCGGCTGTAAATCCGAGGACATCCCGCTCCAATTCCTCCCGCGAGCCATCGAATCGATCCCGGAGCCTCTCGATGATCTCATCCAGAGGACGTTTTCCATCCATCAGGGTCCATACAGCCCGCCC
>CAYSLC010000251.1:0-7231 GCA_964431545.1 uncultured Desulfobacteraceae bacterium
GAAAAGATGCCCGGCGTCCGGGCCGTCATCACCGGCGACAGCCCGGAGGCGGATCTGATGTGGCCCTACTCCGAGGACATCGAAACAAAACTCTTCGATCCCCACTGCCGGTTCGAGGGGGAGACCGTGGCCGCCGTGGCCGCCGACACCCCCTACCAGGCTTGGGACGCGGTCCGGGCCATCAAGGTCTCCTACGACGTCAAAAAACATCTGGTGGACGAAACCGAAGCGCTGAACGCCGAGGTCGCGGTCCATGAAGGCGGCAACAGGGTCGGGGTCCAGACCCATCAACGGGGGGACATCGAAAAAGGGTTTGCCGCCGCCGACGCGGTGGTGGAGGCCGCCTACCGGTCGGCCTGCGAGATCCACACCCCCTTGGAACTCCACGGGTGCGTCGCCAACTGGGAAGGCGGGGCCCTGACGATCTGGGAATCGACCCAGGGGGTCTACGCGGTGCAGTCCCGGGTGTCCGAGGTGCTGGGGCTTCCCCTTTCCAAGGTCCGGGTCATCGGCCATTACATGGGCGGCGGCTTCGGCAGCAAGCTCCAGGCGAGCAAATACACCATCATCGCGGCCCTTCTGGCCAAGAAGACGGCCCGGCCCGTGAAGCTGTTCCTGAGCCGGGAGGAGACCTATCTGGCGGTGGGCAACCGGCCGCCGTCCAACATGACCCTCAAGGCCGGGGTCAAAAAAGACGGGACCCTCACCGCCCTGGAGTTCACCTGCACCGGCACGGGCGGGGCCTATCCGGCCGGCGGCACGGCCCTGGTGGACTGGCTCATCCGGGACCTGTACGCCTGCCCCAACGTCCGGACCGAATGCACCGACGTCTACATCAACACCGGCCCGGCCCGGCCCTTCCGGGCCCCCGGCCACCCCCAGGCCTCCTGGGCCCTGGAGCAGATGATGGACGCCTTGGCGGAGAAAATCGGCATGGACCCGGTGGCCATCCGCCTGAAAAACGTCCCCGACATCAGCCAGGGCCGAGACCGGCCCTACACCACCACCGGCCTGGAGGAATGCATCGCCAAAGGCGCCGAGGCCTTCGGCTGGGAAAAGTCCCGGAAGGCCGCCGAGGCGCATAACAAAAAAAACAGCCACATCAAAAGAGGCGTGGGGATGGGCAGCTGCGTCTGGTTCGTCGGCGGGGGCGGTCCACCCTCCACGGTGGTGATCAAGCTCTTCTCCGACGGCAGCGTCAACCTCAACATGGGCGCCAGCGACATCGGCACCGGCACCAAGACCGTCATGGCCCTGGTGGCGGCCGAGGAACTGGGGGTCAAGCCGGAGGTGATCCAGATCGAAAACGCCGACACCGGCACCACCCAGTACGCCACCCCCAGCGGCGGCAGCAAGACCGTTCCCACCGAGGCCCCCACGGTTCGCAGCGCGGCCATCGCCGTCAAGCAGGAACTGCTCAAGATGGCGGCGGAGGAACTCGACGCCGACAGGGCCGACCTGCGGTTCGACGCCGACGACATCGTGTCGTCGAAAGACAGTTCCAAAAAGGTCAACATCAAGGACCTTTCTGGACTCAAAAAGCGCGGCGTGGTCATGGGCGTCGGCCACCGGGGACCCAATCCCGAAAACAGATCGGTCAACCCTTTTGCCGCTCAATTCTGCGAAGTCGAGGTCGACACCCGGACCGGCGAGGTCAAGATCCTCCGGTTTCTGGGAACCAACGAAAGCGGGCGGGTCATGGACCGGCTCACCTTCGACTGCCAGGTCTTCGGCGGCATCACCATGGGCGTCGGCTTCGGCATGACGGAATGGCGGGTTCTGGACCACGGCCAGACCGGCAAGATGCTCAACAAAAACTGGCACGACTACAAGCTGCCCACGGCGCTGGACGTGCCCATGGAGATGACCTCGGTCCCCATCGAGATGCCCGACCCCGAAGCCAACAACACCGGGGCCAAGGGGCTGGGCGAGCCGGTCACCATCCCCACGGGCGGGGCCATCGCCAACGCGGTCTACCATGCCACCGGCATCCGGATGACCGATACGCCCATCAATCCGGTCACCCTGAACCGAAAGTTCGCCGAAAAGGAGGGATAAGACGCCATGCTGCCCAACTTCGCCTACAGCCGGCCCCAAAGAATCACGGACGCCGTGGCCCATCTCGCCGACGCCAAAGACGGCCGGATCCACGCCGGCGGCACCGACCTGCTCGGATGCCTCCGGGACGGGATCTTTTCGGCCGGCACCCTGGTGAGCATCTCCGGCCTCAAGGATCTTCACGGCATCGAGGAGACGGGCGACGGCGGTCTGCGCATCGGCGCCCTCACCACCATCACCGAAGTGGCCGAAAGCCGCCTGGTCAAGGAACGGTACGCCGGCCTGGCCCAGGGCGCGTCGGAGGTGGCCAGCCCCCAGCTCCGCAACCAGGGGACCATCGGCGGCAACCTCTGCCAGAAACCCCGCTGCTGGTACTACCGCGGCGAGTTCCACTGCCTGCGCAAAGGCGGCGGGATCTGCTTCGCCGCCGAAGGGGACAACACCTTCCACTGCATCTTCGGCAGCGACGACATCTGCTACATCACCCATCCGTCGGACACCGCGCCGAACCTGGCGGCGTTGAACGCCACCATCCACATCACCGGTCCCGGAGGCAAACGGACCGAAGCGGCCGAGACGTTTCACATGCCGCCCGCCGTGAACGTCCAGGCCGAGACGGTCCTCCGGCCGGACGAGATCGTCACCGCCGTCACCCTGCCTCCGCCGCCGAAGGAGTTCCGCTCCAGCTACCGGAAGATCCGGGCCCGGCGCTCCTGGGATTTCGCCCTGGCCGGCGTGGCGCTGGCCCTCCAGTTCGAGGGGGACACCGTCAAGAACGGCCGGGTCTTTTTGAGCGGCGCCGCCCCGATCCCCTGGCGATCCGAGCCGGTGGAAAGGGCGATCATGGGCAAGTCCCTGGATGAAAAGGTCATCGACGAGGCGGCCGGGGCGGTGGTCCGGAACGCCATGCCCCTAGCTCGGAACAGATACAAATTGCCGCTGTTCCAGGGGGCCGTCCGGGAAGAACTCACGGCCATCGCAACGGGATAACGGAACAAAAGGGGACGGACAACGATGGAGAAGAACGGTTCGGAATTCGATGTGGTGATCCTGGGCAGCGGGCCGGCCGGCCTCCAGGCGGCGGTCCACGCCTCCCGGGCCAGGGGCGCCGTGGCCGTGGTGGGCCGCCTGAAGGAGAGTTCCCTGCGCAAGGCCCACGTGGAGAACTACTGCTGCATGAGCGGCGTCATGACCGGCGAAGAGATGCTGGCGCAGGGACGGAAGCAGGCGGAAAATTTCGGGGCACGGTTCATCGAGGAGGACGTGGTGGACATGGCGCCGGGCGACGACGAACGAATCTCCGTCACCCTGGAATCGGGGTCGGTCCTGACCACCTGGTCGGTGATCCTGGCCATGGGGGTCTCCCGGAACCGCCTCGGGGTCCCCGGCGAAAAGGCCCTCTCGGCCAAGGGGGTCAGCTACTGTGTGGAGTGCGATGGAAATTTCTACAAGGGCAGACCCGTGGCGGTGGTGGGCAACGGAAGCGCCGCCGCCTCCGGCGCCCTCACCCTGCTGATGATCGCGGAGGAGGTCCATCTGATTTATAAGGAACTGGAGGTGGACGAGACCCTGCGCCATCATGTGGAGAACAGCGGCGTGGTGCGCCACCCCGGCCGGTGGGTCCGATCCATCGAGGGGGAGTACGGCGTGGAGAGCGTGACCCTGGATGACGAAAGTGAAATCGAGGTGGAGGCCGTCTTCATCGAAATGGGGGCCAAGGGGGCCCTGGAGCTGGCCACCAAGCTGGGGGTGGGACTCGATATGGAAGATATGCGATTCATCACCGTCAATCGCAAACAGGAGACCAACATCCCCGGCGTGTACGCCGCCGGCGACATCTGCGGTCCTCCGTGGCAGATGGCCAAGGCCATCGGCGAAGGATGCGTGGCCGGGCTGGAGGCGGCCGGTTACGCCAAGAAGAAACGCCGGTCCCGGAGCGATTGACGGTCCCGAGCCCCGATGAATTCATTCGGATCCGCTGCTCCCCCCCGGTGAACTGAGAAATCTCCCGAAGATCGCCGTCTCGGGGGGCGGAGGAACGCCGCCCCCCTCCCGCCTTCCGCACGCCATTTATAACGGACTGAATTTCCAAACCGATTCCCCTTCCCTCCCCTTTGCGGCGGCATTTGCCGCGGCGCTTCCCGGCGCCCGGCTCGTATCTAAAAAATGTGAAGGGCCTAGTAAATTTTCGAATTTTTTTTCCTACCCCGGCTTTCGATTTCACCCCAACCGATTCTCCGGTCCGGATCGACCCATTTTCATTAAATAGTATTTAATTACAGATAGTTATATACACACTTCCCGGACAAAGTCGCCCCTCCGGCATACTGTCAATTCCCACGGACAAATACAGCCTCTACCGTATTTACTCATTTCGCGTTTTCATCCATTAATAAATATCAGGACGAAAGAATCATTACCAAAAGGTTCTTCAGGGAGATACGACAGGCAACCTTATGAAAACATATAGTATATTTTCAATTGAACCTGAAAGATTCTCCCTTTCCGGAACAACGACCTACTCTGGAATGGATATTGCTTCTAGTATGGCAACCAAGGACTATTGGAAGAGGATGGAAGGAAAATGGCCAAAAAAAGGTGACATGTCCGCGAACCACCGTCCCTTTCCCCCCGTGGGGATCCGGAAAGGACGGCGGGGCCTTGACACCCCTTGCAACGTTTTGAAATGCCGAATGGAAAAGGGCGTCCCATGCGACGGTGCGAAGCGCCATGGGGAGCATCTTTCCAACCACTACAAACCGTATAGCATCAGATAGGAGGGCGCCATGTCTTTCAAAGCCAACCCCACCCGTAAGTCCGGAACGAGGAATATCTATTGCCCTTATTACGACAATTGTCTCGATTACTCCGCCAAACGGAACTGGCAGCACTGGGATTGTTCCCAATGCTCCCACAAACGGGCGAAGAAGCCGATCATTGACGATCACGTAATGGTCAAGGACTCCAGCCCCTGCTATGAGTTGCCCTCCAGCGTGACCATGTACCTCAACTGATGATCCGCTGCGGTTGGCGATACCGGACATTCTCCGGCCGAATCAACAGTCTTTCAAGGGGGGTGAAAGAAGTGGTCTTCCTGAAAAAGGTATTCCATGCGAGAAAAGAACAGACGCGCGCTATCGATCATTGTTCTCGGCACGATTCTGATCGCGGGGTTGACCTATGTGGTGGTCCGTTACGAACCCCAGAGCTGGCTGGAAAGCCTGATTTCATTCATCAAGGATGAACATGCCAACCCCGCGATCTTCATCGCCCTCATGGTCGTCCTGCCCATCGTCGGCTTTCCCATCAGCCTCTTTCTCATCACCGCCGGCCTCAAGTTCGGCCTCTCCGGCGGCATGCTGGTCAGCGCCGCGGCGATGCCGGTCCACCTGGCCGTCTCCTACTTTCTGGGCAGGTACCTGATCGACCGGCACGTCCGGTCCCTGCTCGAAAAGACCCGGTACAGCGTGCCGGAAATCCCCTCGGACAAGATCGTTCCCTTCGCGGCGGTCTTCTTCGCCGTTCCGGGGATCCCCTATTCATTGAAAAATCTGATCCTGCCCCTGTCCGGGATCTCTTTTTGGCCCTACATGGGTGTCGGCGTAGGGGTCCAATGGGTCATGGGCATCCCTTTTCTGGGGCTCGGCGGCGCCACGGCCACGATGAACATCTACATGCTCTCCGGCTTTTTCGCCGTTTTGGCGGCGGGGTATTTCTTCAGCCGCTGGCTGAAGAGAAGGTACGGCCACATGGTGGAGTGAGCCGGCGGGATCTTCTCTTCCCTCCGGCCAATCGGGGCCGCACCCTCCCGTGGAGAACCGACCGTCGTCCGATCGGTGTCGGAAATCCTATGAATTGTCTCCGGGGATGGTTACCACCGGGACGGGGGCATTCTTCACGACCCGATCGGCCACACTTCCGAACCCTTCGGACCCTTTGCGGCCCCGGGTGGCCATGACCACCATGTCCACGTCCTCCTTCTCGATCAGCTTCAGGATCTCCTCGGAGGGATCCCCCACGGCGATGTGCTTGATGTAGAGAGGGCAGCCCTGGAGATGGTTCTCGCAGACCTGATCCAGATGCTCCTGGGCCTTGTTCCGTTCCCAATCCTGAATCTCCTGGACCCGCTTCTTCTCGAACTCGCCGTACCACGGACCGTGGGAGGCGATGTCCTGGATCACATAGAGCACGTGGACCTCGGTCTGGTATTTTTCCACCAGGGAGTTCACATAGGGCAGCGCATCCGCCGCATTTCCAGAAAAATCGGTGGGCCAGAGAATCTTCTTCACATCCATTGCGTTCCCTCCTTTGTTGGTGTTTCCGAGAAGCGGCCGGTCTCCGGGGGCGGGGGGCGATTTCAACGCGCCGCCGCCTCCGGCGTCGACCATTCCCCGCCACGGATCCAATAGGGATATAATAAGCTGTGGAAAGGAGAAATCAAAGAGGGGGGAAGGCGGTATTTTTATCAGGGGCGGCGGAGGCGGGGATCCAACGGTCCTTTGCCCGGAAGATCCCGACCCGGCGGTGGAGCAAGATACACTGTTCTTTTCAACAAAATAGGGTCGTCTACGGATTGGAGGGCGCGTGATTTGCGCTATAGTTGGAGAAGATGAGGTTTCGAGTGTCGCCATGGCGCATCATCGGAAAAAGATGGATCGCCCGAACCAACCCACCAAAAGGAGGTAGAAAAATGTCGATGCCCAAGGATGAGCAACAGAAAGAGATCGTGGAGTCTTGGCGGACCTACATGGATTCCCTGGAAAAGTCCCTCGATAATCTGGAAAAGGATATCAATGAGGCGTCGGAGATGACCAGTGTCTGCACCGATGAGTGGTGCGAAAGCACCGAGCACGTCATCGATGAGCTGGGCAACGCCCTGTTCACCATCCATGAGCCCAAATTCGCCGAGCCGAAGGACACCCAGCGGCTCAAATCCCTGAAGCGCAGGGTTCACGATCTCTATGCCAATTACCGGGACGTCTATCAAAAGGCCGGTAAGTAGCGGAATATCGCTCTCCCCGGTGCTCCGTCCGGGTGACGGGGCACCGGTCGTGCATCCGGCTTGAACGGGACGGCGCCCGGCCGAAAGCCGTCCGGTACGCATGGGATCCCCTTCCGGGGACGGAGGGGGGCTACAACCCGAAAAAGGTTTTCGAGAAGATTCGAGAAGAGA
>CAYSLC010000252.1:0-7205 GCA_964431545.1 uncultured Desulfobacteraceae bacterium
CGATTACACCGGCGTCCAGATCGTCCAGGATCAACGCCGCCACCACCGTCTCCAGATCACCCAGATCGGGATAGATCCGGGGAAGGTACCCCCGGCACTCCGCCACCATCTCGGCGGCGGTGAACTCCGCGAGCCCCTCCCGCAGGAAGGCGTAATCGGCGGCCAGGTCCCCCGGAAAAACCCCGGACGGCCCGGCGCCGGCTTCCCGGCACCGCTCCCGGAAACGCTTCACCCGCCCCACGATCCGCTGGATGCTGAAGACCGACAGGGGGATGTTTCCGAGCACCGCCTCCTGGATCAGGGCGGCGGTCTCCGCCTCCAGCACCTCGGCGGCGTCCCGGTCCCGGCCCCGGCGTTCGATGAGCCGGACCGTAAAATGGAGGGCGTTGATGTAGTCCGTGAGCCACTCATCCTCCTTGAACTTCATGGGCATCTCCCCTGGAACGGCCCCGCCCCTCTTGCTCGGCCCATTCCACCCGATCCGTTTTCCTTGACAGAACCAAAACCCTTTGCGTAGAATCCCACCAGACCCTCGAACGGAGTATCCGACACCCCATGAAACGCCTCTTTTTCATCCTTCTCTGTCTCGGCCTCCCCGCCACCCTCTTTGCCGACACCGTCCACCTCAAAAACGGCAAGTCGATCCGGGTGGAGAAGACGTGGGAGGCCGACGGGCAGATCAAGTGCCGCCTTCTGGGCGCCGTGATCGGGTACGCCAAGGAGGACGTGATCCGGGTGGTGAAGGACGACTACACGCCGCCCCCCGAGCCGGGTCAGAAGACCATCTCCCCCGACTTCCACGAGACCGACATCCGCAAGGTGATCGGGATCATCCGGGAGGTGAGCGGCAAGAACATCGCCGTGGACCCGGATGTGACCGGAGAAGTGACCCTGACGGTGGATCATCCCGTCCCCTGGGAGGAGGTCCTCGACGTGGCTCTCAAAATGAACCACCTGGCCAAGGAGTATTTCGGGGAGAACACCATCCGGATCTACACCGTCAAATCCCCCTGATCCGCCGGAGGCCGGAGAAACCGCCCCGCCCCTCCCGGCCGACCGGATCACCCGGCGCCGGCCGTCAGCCGGATGAACCGGCGTTCCATGCGCCTCCTGTATGCCTTGATGCCGGCCACCGCCCGGCGGTGCCCCTCCCCGCCATCCGAGGCATCCCGCCGGAGGACCGCCGTCTGGACCGGACAAAGATACCAGGTGCAGATCCAGGGGCGGGAGAACCGGTCGAGACGGCACCCCTTGGGTCCCGAGTACCGGCAGATCTCCTCCCGGCGGGAGAGGGGCTGGCCCGGCGGAACGACGCATCCGGCGAAGTGGAGAAAGAGGAGGTCCGGCAGGTCGAACCAGACCTTGGCGGAGAGGCAGCACGGCGCCGGGCACCGGGAACAGGTCCGGCGGCAGAGGCTTTCCAAGGTCGGAAAGACCTCCGCATAGGCCTTTGCCAGGTCCCGGGCCAGGGAGAAGACCGGTGCCAGGGCCGGCCCGTGACGGCGGATCAGGTGGTCGACGGCCCGGTTCGACTGTTCCCATGCCGAGGGGGACCCCCCGACGTCGGGGCCCCCGGGTCCGCCCCGTTCCCGGTCCATCCGCTATTTCGGCGCCTCCTCGCTCAGGGACTTGCGCCGTTCCGCCACCCGTTCCACCATCCGCGCGTGGAGCGCCTCATCGAAGGCGTCGATGGCCTCGGCATGGACCCGGTAGACCTTGAGGGCGTAAGTCGCCTCCTTCAGGTCTCCCCGCTGGAGGCTCAGTTCGAACCAGGCGAGGGTGCCCTCGATGGATTTTCGGTAGATCTGTTCCCGGTAGGCTTGGTACCGCTCCGGATCGAAGGTGCCGGCATCCATGGCCACGCTGCGCCAGACATTGAGGGCCACCCGGGCCGAGGGGTAGGCGTCCCGCTTGATCGCCCGCTCCAGACGCCATAAAGCGTCCGCAGCCATCCGGACCAGTTCGGGGTCCCGCTCCCGGACCTCCTTTTCAGGCGCCGTCTCCTGGGGGCATGCGAACTCCGGCCATCCGGCGCCGCTCAACAGGATCACCGACATCCAGATACACCCCCATGAAAATCCGCCCCGACCGCGACGGTTCAGCCTTCGGTCCCTTCGGGCGGTGGTCTCCATCCTCTCCATCCCGCCATCTTACTACAACCGGACTTCCATTTGAATCGCCATTTTTCGACCCCTTTTCGAACCGGGGTGACTTGAAACGGGTTCCGGGGATGACCATCTTTGTCGGTCGACCCAGGGCGGAGATGCCATGGGGTCGACGGATCGAGGCCGGGGAGCGGGAGCCCTGAAAGGCTCCCCCACCCGGCCCCTTTTTTTCATCACCGGTGGATTGGAACGGCAACAGGGACGGATGGCCGCGCGCGCCGGCGCGCGGCCATCCGTGGAGAAAATGAAGAATGAAGATGGATACCCATAACCAGCGGCGACCGACCCTCGTCCCCCTGATGGCCATCTGGGGATTGTGGGCCGTGCTGTTCTGGGCGGCATCCCCGCTCGGGGCCGCCGCCGAAGGGCCCGGGGCGCCGCCGGCGGACGGACTGATCTCCACCGATGTTCAACGTCTGGAGGAGAAATACAGCGACCTCATCACCCGGACCGCCGAGATCCACGATGTGGATCCGGCCCTGGTCAAGGCGATCATCCTGGCGGAGTCGGAGTACCGGGTGGACGCGGTATCACCCCAAGGCGCCTCCGGGCTGATGCAGCTCATGCCCCGAACCGCCGCGGAATTCGGGGTAAAGAACCTCTTCGATCCAAAGCACAACGTACAGGGCGGGGTCAAGTACCTCCGGTGGCTCCTGGATCGATTCGACGGCAGGGTGAAGCCGGCGGTGGCCGCCTACAATGCCGGAATCACCAACGTGAAGCGGTACGGAGGGGTGCCCCCCTTCAAGGAGACCCGCCGATACGTCAGGAAGGTCTTCCGGTACTACGCCTACTACCAGGGCCGCGCCGCGCGGCCCGAACAGGTCTGACCCCCGGTCAGAAAAACAAGCGGGGCGGCTTGACGGCCTTCAAACCCCGGACGTATTGCCGCATCATCTCCCCCCAGATGGGGACGTTCCAGAAGAAGGGAAAGGTGAACCCCACCTCCAGAAGGGGGGTCGACGCCGACCGCTCCTCTTCCTCCTCGTCCATCAGGGCCGTCAGGGATACCTGCCACCGGAACCCCGTGCCCGGATGGGCGGGTTCGGGGCCGCCGGAGGCCGGATCCTTCCCGACCGCCCTTCCGTCCAGTTTTTCCACGATTTCCAGGGCCGCGTCGAGCTTCTCCGCGGACGCGGTGTCCTTGGCGCCGGCCCCGTCTGTTTGGGGGGCGGTCTGTCGGGGGACCGGCGTATCAGCCGTCTTTTCCGACCTCCGATCGAGCTTTTTTGGCTTTCGGGGTACTGCCATGGGGGGTCTCCCAGGTCCGTAAAATGGTTTTGGCGATGGTCTCCACGTCGGCCCTGGCCTGCTCCGCCTGTCGCTTCATCCGCTTATTGCCGCCCACGGACCGGACATATTCGGTCAGGTGGAGGCCGTCCCGGTTGAAGTTCTCGTAAACGGACCGGGCCGGGAAGACCGCGTCCAGACACGCCGTCTCGGCCGGAAGGATGGCGTTGAAATAGCCGCCGATCTTCCGGCGGCCGGCCTGCGGATGGGTGAAGGCGGGCAGCACGTGGAAGTTCCGCCGTTTCTCCGGGGCCAGCTTCACGATCTCCCGGATGATGGGCATCAGGTGGCCGGCAAAGGCCGACTCGTCGTTGATGGAGATCCGCAGGGGGATGATCACGCGGTCGGAGAGGGCGCAGGCGAACTGGGTATGGATCCGCCCGGTCGATTCCCCCGGGATATCCATGATCAACAGATCGTTGTGGGCCGCCACCGAGCGGATTCCCTCCTGGAGAACCGCCTTCTGGGTGCTGGTGATGTGGTGGAAAGAGACGTTTCCGGTGCCCCTGCCGGCCTCCTCCCGCTCCCGCCACCAGTCGCCGAGTGTCCCCTGGGGATCGAGTTCCACCAGGGCGATGGCGCCGAAACGCCGGGCCATGGCAGAGGAGAAGGCCGTGCAGAGCGCCAGGGTGCTCTTGCCCGTGCCGCCCTTGGTCTGTACGAAGCTGAGGATCATCTAGGTTCCTCCGGATGCGGATGTCGCGGAAAAGCGCCCTTTGAGCTGGCTTTCGGCGCAGCGGTACCCCTCTTCCACGAGCCGGTCCGCCTGTCGCGGATCGAAGGTGAAAATCGATCGGAGCCCCAGGGGCCGGACCGGCGCCACCATGGCCACCTTCACCCGGTCGGTCAGGAGACCGGCGCAGCTCCCCTGGTACGACCCGAGCAGGAAGTGTTCGTAGACCATCTCCACCACCTCTTTGAGGGACCTGGGTTCCGGCTGCGCGAAGGTGCCCACCGGGGAGAGCATCACCACCACGATCGACTCGGCCCCGGCCTCCAGGGCCGGAAGGATGGGGGTGGTGGCCATGATCCCGCCGTCCCAGTACCGGTCTCCATCGATGGTCCGCCAGGGGAAGAACAGCGGGATGGCGGAGGCCGCCATGAGGTGATCGACGGTGATCTCCCCCTCATCGAAATACCGCAGTCTGGCGGTGCGCAGGTTGACGGCGGGGACAATGATCCGGATTCCGCTTCCGCGCAGACGTCCGAAATCGATATGGGTCCGGAGCATCTCCTCGAGGGGTCGGGTGTCCGCCAGGGGGACGAACCGCCGCCGGGCCAGGAGCCCGGCGGCGAACCGGATCGGTCGGAACCGGAAGAGCCGTCTGCGGGTGTAGGCCCGCCACAATCGGACCTGCGCTTCGGGGGAGAGCCCGCAGCCGATGGCCACGGCGTTGATGGCTCCCACCGAGGCGCCGCAGACCATGTCCGGCCGCCACCCCACCGTGCGGAGGTAGCGCCACACCCCCGTCTGGAACGGGCCCCGCCCGCCCCCTCCGGAGAGAATCAGGGCCCGTTTTACGGCCGCCGATCTTGGTTCCATCGCCCCTTCTGGAATATCGGATGTCCTTTGGGTTTCGCCGAAAACTTCCCGGAATCGAGTTCGATCCTCAAACCTTAGAGGAGCGAGGGCCTTCTGTCAATCCGGAAAAGGCATTCCCATCGCATCACGGGAATTCCGTCCGCTTGACATCGATGACGCAATGCGTCATTATCTATCTGGATGACGCATTGCGTCATCAAACCATACGGGGAACCCCCCCGAACCGAAAAGAGAAGAGGAGGTCCCATGGATACGGAAAAGAAAGAGGTTCGCCGCATCAAAAAATATGCCAACCGGAAGCTCTACGACATGACCGACAAACGGTACGTCTCCCTGGAGCGGCTCTCCATGCTGATCAAGGAGGGAGAGGAGGTGGTCATCGAGGACAACGAGACCGGGGAGGACATCACCGGAACCGTGGTCTCCCAGCTCCTGGCCCGGGAGAAGAAGGGGGAGGACGGGGACACCCCCACGAGCATCCTGTTCCAGTTGCTCCGGAAGGGGCGTGGAACGGTGACCGATTACGCCAAGCGGTACTCGGGGCTCTGGCAGAACGCGGTGACCATGGCCGAGGACGAGATCGACAAGCTGGTCAACATCCTGGTCAAGGACAAGGAGATCACCGAATCGGAGGGAAGCCGCCTGAAGCGGGAGATGCAGGGGTACGCCGGCAACTTCCGGAAGTGGATGGGGGAGAAGATCGACCAGCGGGTCACCGAAGTGATGAAGATGATGAACCTGGCCAGCCGGGAGGAGGTGGAGGCCCTGGCGGAAGAACTCAAGGTTCTCTCCGGCCGGGTGGCGGCCCTGGAGAAGGCCGCCAAAGAGCCCCCCAAACCGGCCGGGGCCTCCACCGAGGAGATCGCCTCCTCCAGGAAGGGGAAATAATCCTGAAGGTCCGGCCGGTAAGACCGGTGGGATCGAAGGGCGGGCGCCGCCCTCAGTCGGCGCCCACCTTCCGCTTCATCTTGTACCAGTAAAGGGCGGTCTTTCCCTGGAAGCCGAGCACCCTCGCCCCCTCGGGCAGGGGTTCCCCGCCCTCCCCCAAGGAGGCATACTCGAGCCGCCCCTCCTCCACCAGAAAGGCCGCCGTGTCCTTCATGAGGTGGTCGTGCTTTTCATAGATGAGGATCTTCACGGCGATCTTGTTGTTGCCGGTCAGGGTCCGGGACCGCACCTCGCCGATCTCGAACCCCTTGGAGGTGATGGTATTCACCTGCAAGTCCGGCTTTTCGTCGAAGATCACGTAGTAGATTTTATCGTTGTAGATGGGGATGTTCTGAACCTCTTCCACGCTCAGGGTCTGACAGGCGGCGGTGAGGGAGGCGAGAATAACCATCGCCAACAGGGGGGAACGTTTCATGGTCGGCCTCCTTCGATTCAATGGTAAAAAAAATGGGAGGTTTTCTTCAAGGTCACCTTACCATATAATCTCTGGGATTCACCGGTTTGCCGTGGAGGCAGACCTCATAATGGAGGTGGGGGCCGGTGGAACGCCCGCTGTTCCCCACGCGGGCCACGGGTTCCCCCTTCTTCACCTTCTGCCCCACCTTCTTCAGGTACGCGCTCAGGTGGGCGTATCGGGTCTTTACGCCGTACCCGTGGTCGATCACCAGGGTTTTCCCGAAACTCCCCTTGTATCCGATGAAGGTCACCTTGCCGTTGGCGGCGGCCCGTACCGGGGATCCATGGGGCGCCGCCAGGTCGATCCCCTCATGGAACTCCGAACGGCCGGTGAACGGGGAGATGCGCCGGCCGAAAGATGAGGTGAGGCGGCCTCGGATGGGATAGATGGAGGGGGTGGCGTCGATGCGGGCGCGCTTGTCGTTGAGATCCTGAAGAAGGGCCTCCATTCCGGTCTTCCGGTCGTTGAGCAGGGCCTCCAGCCGCTCGATCTGCCGATGCATGTCGTCGACGACCGATTGCTGTTTCCGGACCAGATCGGCGTGGGGGTCGAGGTCTTCTGGCAGGGAACCGCCGACGCCGTAGAGGTCCTCCTCGCCTTCTTCATTGACGATCTTCGACACCGTTCGGATCTGCTTTTCGAAATGGTTGAGGACCAGGAGTTTCGATTTGAGCGAGGAGATATCCCGGGCGAACTGCTGGAGGTGCTGGTTCTGGGTGTGTATCTTCTCCTTTTGGAGCTGGATCTTCTCCTGCTGGAGCGCCATGATCCGTTCGATGTCATGCTTCTCCGCGAGGTTCCG
>CAYSLC010000253.1:0-7145 GCA_964431545.1 uncultured Desulfobacteraceae bacterium
AAAAAATGAGAGAGGGGGCCGGCAAGCTTCCGGGCGGAAGCGAATACGATCCAGGATCGGGGGAGGGAATATCATGAACCAGCAGAGCATCAGGCAGATGGTCCGGCAGATCCCGTTTTACACCATCGGGTGGACGCTCCGCCGGGGTGTCCTCGTGGTGGTGGGCGCCGTGATCGCGGCCCTCGGATACGCCGTGTTCCAGGTGCCCTTCAAACTCGCCGCCGGCGGTCTCAGCGGCATCGGCATCATCGTCAACCATTTCACCGGATGGCCCGTCGGGACCATGTTCCTGGTTCTGAACATCCCCCTGATGTTCCTGGGGTTCAAATACCTGGGGCGGTGGCGGTTTCTGAGCTACACCCTCGTGGCCGTCTTCACCTTCTCCTTCGCCTCGGACCTCTTCGTCTATTGGCTTCCAAAAGTCATGGAGTCCTATCCCGTGACCGACGACATGCTCCTGAGCGCCATCTACGCCGGGATCACTTTCGGCATCGGCAGCGGCATCATCTTCCGCATGGACGGCACCATCGGCGGCACCAACATCACCGGACGGATCATCCAGATCAAGACCGGCCTGCCCCTGAGCCAGTCCTATCTCTATACGGACGGGGCGATCATCTTCGTGGCCGGCGTCGTCTTCGGCTGGGAGAGCGCCCTCCACGCCATGATGACCCTCTTCTTTGCCGGGATCGCCTCCGACTTCGTCATCGAAGGGCCGAGCTTCATCCGGACGGCCACCATCGTCACCGATCATCCCGAAGCGGTCACCAAGGCGCTGATGCATGGGCTGAAACGGGGCGCCAGCAACTGGAACGTCACGGGCAGCTACACCGGGAAGTCCCACGCCATGGTCTTCTGCACCATCTACCGGTCCCAGATGACCGAACTCAAGCAGCTCATCGCACAGGTGGACCAAAACGCCTTCGTGGTCATCGCACACGGCCACCAGGCCCTCGGGCTGGGGTTCATGCGCCTGGGAAAGAACGGCCGGAGTTCCTGATGAACGCCGGGAACGCGCCCCCATTCCGGACCGGACACCGGGCCGCCGAAGCTTTTTCGACGGGGGAGCCGTTGACGCACGCTTCGAACGCCGGAGTCGGGTCTACATGAGCGCGCCCATGTCCAGAGGCGGGCGAGCCGGTCGCCGGTCGCATCCCGGCCGGCGATGGATCGCCTGGACCCTCTTCTCGATCCTGCTGATGGCCGGGTGCCTCAACGACCGGTTCTACCATCCCACCCCGTATCGGGACGGCACCCTGGACGGAATCGATCTCCCCCACGAGACGATCTTCTTCGACAGCGCCGACGGAACCCGGCTTTGGGGTCTCTTCCTGCCGGCCCGGACCGAGCCCGTGGGCACGGTGATCCATTTCCACGGAAATTACGGCCATCTGGGCTACTACCTGGACCAGATCGGATGGCTCCCGGACGAGGGGTTCAATGTCTTCACCTTCGATTACCGGGGGTACGGCCGTTCCGGAGGGACGCCGAACCGGGAGGGGATCCATCGGGATGCGGTGGCGGCGGTCCGGACGGTGTCGGACCATCCGCGCATGGGCGGCCGGAACCTCTTTCTCTTCGGCCAGAGCATCGGCGGGGCAAACGCCGTGGCGGTCCAGTCGAAGAATCGGTTTTCCCGGGTCCGGGCCGTGGCCCTGGAGGGGACATTCGCCTCCTACCGGGTCGAGGCCCGGGACCGGATGGCCGCCGCCGTGGTGGAGACGGTGGGCCGGCTCCCCTGCCTCTCCCTCCAGATCTGGCCGCTATCCTTCCTTGCGGTCACGGATGGGTATAGTCCCGACGATCTCATCGGCCAAATTTCTCCGGTCCCCGTCCTTATCATCCATTGCGCGGAGGACCGGACGGTGGATGTGCGCCATGCCCGCATGTTGTTCAAAAACGCCCGGGACCCGAAGCAGCTGTGGATCATCGAAAACCGCGGCCATCTGGAAGCGTTTGTCCATGGAGAGGCCGCCCGTGGACGGCGGCGGCGCCTGGTCGATTTTTTCAAGGCCAACGCCGGATCCGAAACCGCGCCGCCGGAATCCCAGGGGATAAGGATGATCGACCGGATCCGGCAGGGGAGCGGGTCTCCCTCCGACCCGTCAAAGCGGTCCAGGGACGGAGATCGAAGCGGAGGTTCAGCCCGTTGCGGATCCTCGTGATCGTCAATCCGGCCGCCGGCCGGGGAAGGGGGCTTGGTCTCCTGGAGGATCTCCAAAGAGATTGCCGGCGCCGGGGCATCGAATGTATCCTCCGCCGCACGGCCCGTTCCGGTGACGGCATGCGGATCGCAAGGGAATCGATGCACGGCATCCCCGGGTTGGACGGCGTGGTCGCCGTCGGGGGGGACGGCACGGCACTGGAGGTCGCCCTTCCGTTGGTCGGCACGTCGATCCCGCTGGGAATCATCCCGGTGGGCACCGGAAACGACCTGGCCCGGTCCCTCGGCCTGCCGCCGGGAAAAGGGGTATCGGAATATCTGGAGATCATCGCCAAAGGCTCCCCCCGTCCGGTGGATGTGGTCCGGTACCACGCCGGCGGCAGCGGGGGAATCTTCCTCAACGTGGCCAGCGTCGGCTTCGACGCGGCAGTGACCCGGGCCGCCCATCGGATGAAAGGTTGGGCGGACACCAGCCTGGTCTATCTCCTGGCCCTTTTCCCCGCCCTGGGGGAGTTCCGGTTTGCGGACGTGAAGATCGAGATGGACGGTCGCGGATACGAGGGCCGCGCCCTGATGGTGGTTCTCGGAAACGGCCGGTACTACGGCGGCGGCGTGAAGATCAACCCTCAAGGGGTGGTGGACGACGGTTTTCTGGATCTGGTGGTGTTGGAGAAGGTCGCCTTGGCCCTCCTGATCGTCCGACTCCCCGAACTCCTGCTCGGACGCCATGACCGTCTCCCCTTTGTGCGGCATCATCGGTGCCGCTCCGTCCGTATCGATTCGCCGGAGTCCCTGCCGGTCAACGTGGACGGAGAGATCAAAGGGGCGCTCCCGTTCACGGCGGAGGTCAAGGCTCGATCCCTCAACATCTTTCTGCCCGGTCGGGCGGCTTGAGGGCCCTCCCCCTACCTATTCTGCCGCTGATTCGACTGGGGAACCGGTTTCCGGGGAAGACGTTAGACCACTCTGTTCGAAACCGGGGAGAATGGCATCGAAAAAGGCGTTCCGGATCAGGTTGGCGATGATCTGCCAGGTGCTCGCACCGGGATCCTCCACCTGCCCGGAGAGATCGACCTTGGTGGCGACGCCCTGGGGCCGGTTCCCCAGCAGGTCGACCATCACCCCGGCGAACGCTTCGTAGCTCTTGTCGAGCAGGCCTTCCCGTTTGTCCTGCCGCTCCGAGTAGATGTCCACCGATCCGAAGAAGGGTTTCACGTATCCGTCGATCTCTCCGTTCTTGACGGTCATTTCGCCGTACAGGGAGAAACTGCCGTCCACGACATCGAGGTCGGAATAGGCCCGGAGGAGATCGTTCATGCGCTCCAGCCGGGTGCCGACAATTTTGGCGGCCAGCTCCACATCCGCGCCCTTTTCGGTATTCTTGAAGGCGGCGGTGAAGCGGCCCAGGCCGGAGCCCATGAATCGACCCTCGAGATGGAGTTCGACCCTCCCCTTTCGGTAGCCGTCCGAGAGGTCGGTTCCGGTGAAATCCCCCTGGTCGAGGTAGACCCGGTAGGCGGGATCGGTGCTTCGGTTCACGAAGCCGGCCTCTCCGGTGACGAGCAATTTTTCCACGACCCAATGGAAGGGGCGTCCGCTCTTCTCGTCCTTTCCGGAGTCCCCGTTTCCGTTCGATTTCCGATCTTTTTGTCGCAGCTTGTAATCCGGGTGGATGTAGTCGAATTTGGCCTGGTCGATCTCCATCCGTTGAATGATCAGCCGGCGGGCATCGGGTGTGAATTCGATCCGGCCCCGGGAGGAGGCCAGTCGGCCTTTTTCGAGACGGATATCGATCAGGGCGACGATCGGTTTCAGGAATTCCACACCGGCGTCCTTCAAGGAATAGTCCGCCTGAAAATGGACCTGGGCGCCGGTCAGGAAATCGGCCTTGCCGTCCACTTGGAAGTCACCGCCGTCAAAGAGGGTGGCGGAGATGCCCACGGGCGTGGGATAGGGCGTCTCCCGCCGGGAGACGTTGCGGATATCGGCGGCCGAAAGATCGATATCGTGGATCTCGATCGGTTCGGGGCGATCATACGCATAGGTGAAGTCCCCGTCCCGAACCTCCAGCCGGTTGATCTCGAAGGGATACATCTGTCTGACCGCCGCCTGCCATCCCTGTTCCTGTTTCGCCTTTTCCTCCGGGCGTCGGGACCGGAACATCTCGGAATCGAGGCGGACCACCGGATTGATGATGTCGAGATCGGCGAACAACCGGCCGGAGGTGAGTGAAACCCAATCGATGGAGAAATCGGCCCGCCCGATCTCCACCATGGGGTGGACGGGGGGATGGTCCGGCGGATGGTTCGGACTCTCTTCTCCCGACAGAATCATCCGGTGGAACGTGAGCCCCAGATTGAAAGGGTGAATGTCGAGATCTTCAATCTTGAAGGTGTACCCGTCCAGGGAACGGTTCACCCGCTCCTCGATGTATCCCCGGAGGGGATCATCGGCCAATAGGAGACCCAGGGTGATGATCAGCACCAGCCCCGCCAGAATTCCGACTGTCCATACCGTCGCTTTGATCCACCGCGCCATCCGCCACCCCCGTCGTCTTTCAACATCGCTGGTTTCCTTCCCAGAATATTACCATAGGTTTGCGGTGGAAGAGATGGTATGGGGTTGACTGGGTAATCGGCAATGATCCGGTATGTATTTGGGGTTGCACGGGACCGGAGGTGGTGCCGGAACTGGCGCGGGAAATCGAAAGGATGAGGCTGGAAGCCGGGCTGAGCATTGAGGATCTCACGAAGGAACTCAGAGAGCCTACCCCCGCAACCCCCGGATCGCCTCGGCGAGAATCCTAGCCAGGCCCACAACCGAAAGGGGATCGTACCCCCGCCCCTCCTGATTGATGCTGTCGGTCACCAGGACCCGGCGGATGGGGAGATCGGAAAACCGTTCCAGGCAGTCGCCCACCAGCAGGCCGTGGGTGGCGGCCACCGTGATCTCCTCCAGGGCCCCTTCCCGGATCAATGCCTCGGCCGCTTTGACCATGGTCCCGCCGGTGCTGATCATGTCGTCCACGATGATGGGCGTTTTTCCTTCCACGCTACCGATGATCCGACGGACGGTGACCTTCCGGCCGCTCTCCCGGACCTTGTGGAGGTAGGCCACCGGCAGGTCGAGGATATCGGCGTATCTCTGGGCCAGTTTCACGGCCCCCAGATCCGGGGCCACCAGGACCATCTTTTCCGGTTCCACCGGCTTCAGGGCCTCGGCCAGCAGCGGCACGGCCGAGAGGCGGACCACCGGCAGACCAAAGAACCCTTCGATGGCCGGGTTGTGGAGGTCCACGGTGATCAGGCGGTCCAGCCGGGTCGAGAGGAGGTCCGCCATGAGACGGGCTCCCACCGGTTCGCCGCCCCGGTCCCGTCGATCCTGCCGGGCGTATCCGAAGTAGGGGATCACCCCGGTGATCCGGGCCGCCCCGGCCCGGCGGGCGGCGTCGGCGAGAAGGAGCAGCTCCAGGAGGTGTCCGGCCACGGGCGGGTGGGTCGGCTGTAGGAGATAGACATCGTTTTCCTGGATCTCCTCTTTAATCTCCACCCGGATCTCGTCGTCCGGGAAGCTCTCCAGCGTAAAACGTCCGGGGGAGACGTCCAAGGCCTCGCACAGCCGCCCGCCGAGGAATGAATTGGCCCGGCCCCAATAGATCGTCGTCTTCATCGACCCTCCTTTCTTCACATCCCGTGCCTCCCGACCGGACCGATCCTCGGATATCGGGACCTGGGTGCTGGCACCTGGGGAATACCCCTTGCGGCGCACTAGGTACACCGAAGTCGCAAATACACCCTGAACCCTGAAAAAATAGGGCCTTCGATCCATGGCGGGGGCCGGCGTCGTTCGGTACTGTTCACTATAATCTTACCATCGTCGTCGCCAAATGTGAACCGGACGAACGAAAGGAGGAGATCGATGACCGATGAGCGACAGGATTGTCCGGAATGTAAAGGCACCGGAAAGATCAGTGCGCAGAACTGCGGCAAATGCGGCGGGGAAGGGGAGATCGTCATCCACTCCCACGAGCATTCCCATGGGGATGTGACCCACAGCCATCCCCACCCCCACGACCATGGACACGAACCCGGGGAGGAGGTCCCCCACGACCACACCCACGAATAGGGATGGCGTCGGCATGGACGCCCTTCATGTCGATGGAAGGAAGGCACCGCGGCCCCGCCGGGCGGCGGTGCCTTCCTGTTTTCACGGCCCGGCGGATCGAAGACGGTAAGGCGATGGACCACGAACAATACGTTTGCCGCGTCTGCGGCTACAATATGATCGGCTACATGCGGGAGCAATGCCCCTTTTGCGGGGCCTCCCAGATGGAGTTTCTCTCCTGGGAGGAGTGTGCCAGGAGCCACAAAGTCCAGGAATCCCCCGTGAAAGACGGCGTCACGCGCATGACCGTCGTACCCAGGATCGGCTATGATCACGCCGCCTACCGGATCGACATCGGCGATCGAAGCATCTGGATCGATTGCCCCTCCAGCTTCAACGACGGGCTGCGGCGATCCGATCTCATCCTCTTTACCCACCACCACTTCATGGGGGCCGTCAATCTCTATCGACACCGGTTCGGCTGCCCGGCATGGATCCATCGACTCGATTCCAGCCACCAGCTCTGCCAGAAGTTCGTCTTCGACGACCTGTTCGAAACCCCCTTCGTGGAGTCGGAGATCGAGGCGTTCCCCATCAACGGGCACACGCCGGGGTTCACCGCTTACATCTCCGGCGGCCTCCTGTTCATCTGCGATTACTTTTTCTACGACGGTCGTGAGATGCGCATCAATTTTTTCGGCGCCGAGGAGAAGAGCCGGCAAGGGGCCTCCAGGGTGGCCGAACTCCTGGAGGGGCGGACGATCGAGAAGGTTTGCGGCTTCAACTATGTGGCCGATTACGAACCCTGGATGGAGGGCCTGAAACGGTTGTTGGGCCGTACACCCGCCCGGACCTCCTGAGCCTTGTTCCACCCTAA
>CAYSLC010000254.1:0-7102 GCA_964431545.1 uncultured Desulfobacteraceae bacterium
ATCGATATCCAATTTCTCATAATTACCCTCGGGATTTTCCCCATAGGGTGCTCCGGAAAGAATTTTAAGCCCGAGAATGGCGTCCGCGAGATCGATGGTCCCGTCGAGGGTGAGGTCGGGTTGGTGGCACTGGACACCGTCGGATTTGGTGATGGAGGTTTTTATTGGTTGCTCCCGCAAATATTCCTGGGTATCCACGGCGTTAATCGTTATTGCGTACTCCCCGTTGAAGATGAGTCGATCGATTAGCCCCTCATAGTATCCGGTGGCGCTCTGAACGGTAAAAACGACTTCCCTGTTTCTTCCGCAAGGCGAACGAACGATGGCCCACATAGTCCCAATCCCCTGCCCATCCACCACCGGTCCGATCTCAACCATATCGGTTGTTTCGCCCTGTGGCATCATCCAGGGCCCGGGAGGGTGGTTCACAATCGGCGTATCGGTCATGGGGATGCCTCCCCGGCCGATGGAGAGCGCGTCCAGATTGATCCCGGCGGTGTATTCGATCATGGGCGTCTGGTCCATCATCTGTGCCTGGGCATAGTCAAACGCGGGACCAACCTTGTAACGGGCGAAAATTTTGTGCCAGAAGAAGGTGGAAAACGAGAAGTGATGCCCCTCTTTGATATAGGCCAGGCTGTCGGCGTCCGTACCGGTGATGATCACCCGGTTTGCGAGATTGGCCAAATATGGAATGAAAGAGCCTGAGTAGCAGGCGTCGTAGAAGATGATCATCTCGTTTTGGACGGCCGAAGCCAGCGGTCCGCTCAACCAACCATAAAGCACATCGGCATCAAGTTTTTCCGCCTCGTTGAGCCGGAAATGCCCTTGGTATCCATCGCCGATCATGAACAGGACGAACTGGTCCGCCGGATCGCCGCCGGCGCAGGAATCGATGGCGTTTTGCACCTCCGTCAATGTCGCCTCTCCGTCCCAGTCATTCGCTTCCCGGTCGCCGTCCAAATCGATGTTCCCCTCCGCGCTGAGATAGTGGATGTTCTCTTTCAAAAATCCGCTCTCCAGCAAGGTGCGGTAGGCAAGGTGGGCGGTATCGCGGGAAGGTTCCCAAACGGGTGCGTTGGGCCCGGCCCGGCCCAACACGATCACGGCCTTGTATGCCGGAAGTGTATCGACCAGACTGATGGCATCCTGGGCTTCGGAATCCTTCGAATCCACATAGACCCGCAGACCGTACGATCCCTCCGCCGCCGGCGCGGGAATGGACGCCATCATCACGCCGTTATCCAGGACATCGATGCCGCTGGCGAAGGTTTCCCCCCCGTTTCTAAAAATAGAGACATCCGTCACCCGGGGGACGAAACCTTCCGTAAACCCATATCCTTGTATGGTAAATGTCGTCGTGGTGCTGGTCAGGGCCACTGTGGGGTAGACGGACTTGATGTTGATGTTCGCATTGTTGTCCTCCACCATGAACGTCAGTGTTTTCTCGCTGCAATCAAAGCTCTCGTCATCGGTATCGCAGGAAATCACCAGGGCGCACGGTTGATTGCCGTCCATTTTTCCGTCGTCCACGGCCGTCACCGATACGTGTTGAGCCGTTTGAGAAGTAAAGACCAAGGGCGACGAAGACACCGTACATTGGCCGTTTTGAAGCTTCAAATGAACGGTCACCGGATGGCTCGGCTGTTTTGAAGGCCATAAGGTGATCGTTTCGCCCGGCCTTCCTTCCTGAATTGTCAGTCTTGGGGCATCGACAATGATCCCATGTTGTTCATTATCGAAGACCTGTACCGTGATATCATCCGGGTCTTTGCCCCTGAAATTACCGTCACCGCTGCTGGCGGGGGAAGTTACAATCTTGCAGGTCTGGGTGCCGTCCACGATGTCATCGTCGATCACGCGGACGGTAACCCCCGCGCCATTCCAATTGCTGTCATCCATCGTAACGGAAGAGGGTATGGTGATTTCATCGCATGCCGTTGAAAGATTCACCGTTACCGGCGATGCAGGCGGACTGTTGAGACCGATGGTGAATTCAGCCGACGTGTTCGGCTCGCTTAGATAGATGCTTTTTGCCGATGGTTGAATCACGCCGAAGCCGAACCAGACGTCATTGTCCCACCTCATGTTGTCCCAGGTACTGTCGGCATGCGCAGGGGTCATCCACAGCAGAAACGACAATACTCCTATCATGATGGTCTTCATGGCTTCTCCTTGATCGTTGTCGTTTCTGTTTAGATATCCATCGCTTCCTTGATCCGCCGGATTTCATCTTTCAGCGCTTCATTTTCCGCCTTCAACTCCTTGATGGCCTCCACCAGCACAACCGTGATTTTGTCATAAGCCAGATATTTGTATCCCTCTTCATCGGTATGGACCGCTTCTGGAAGGACTTTTTCCACGTCCTGGGCGATAAAGCCGACCTGTGGGTCCTCCGAAAAATGTCTCTCAGGGTATTCGTCGGTCTTCCATTTGTAGCTCACGCCTTCCAGGGAAAGCGCCTTATTCAAGGCATCTTCCAACGGCATGATCTCTTTTTTCCATCGTTTATCCGATGGGCAGTTGCATACGCCAGCTGACATAACCCCCGCGATATTTACATTTCCCTCAAAAAACCCATCTCCGTCCACTTCCAAGTCATTCTCGACATACAGCTCCCCTACACCTGTTGCTTGATTGACGCTAGCGCTCCCATCCCAAATCCGAACTTCATTGCCTCTGACATCCAATTTCCCGATGGGTGAAGTCGTCCCAAGACCGATGGAGGTGCCGACAGCCACCGTTCCGTCGACCTCCAGATCATCTTCGACATAGAGATCCCCCTGGCCTGTTGCAAGGTTTACGATTGCACTCCCGTCCCAAACCCGAACCTCCCCTCCGGTAATATCCAATTTTCCAGTTGGCGAACCATTCCCGATTCCGACGTTTCCGTCTTTCAGATAGATGGCATCACCTTTGAAAGCAGCGGTCTCGGTCCCCAAGGCCATCAGATCATTGGTTGTTGACCATAACATCCAGCCCCTCTCAGTGCTGTTCTCGCCGATCATAACCGCTGGATAATCAGTAGTTCCACCGACCGCGATGCGATTTCCGCTGAAACTACCCAAATCGGTACCTACGACCAAATTTTCACTCGGGGATGTCTGATTGATGCCGACACCCGTCTCTAGTATGGTGAGAACATCATTTGTTCCGGCGCCAAGATGCAGAGTGTTTAACCCACCATGCGATCGAATTCTAGCCACACCCGCCCCGGCCCCCCCCGTGGAAGCGCTCATTTTTAATCTGTAGGTATCATTTCCAATTTTGAAATCCCCTTCGGTGGTGGTCAGGTTCCAGTTTTGGTGCGCTATATGAAGACGGGCATTGGGGGTTGCCACCCCAACACCCACCTGCCCGTCACCGTCGACAATGAGAGCATCCGTGGGTGAACCATCCGAGGCATCCAAAGAGTCATGGCCGTGTGAGGAAGTCGCAAAAGCGGTGCTATCCAATCCGTCCAGTGTGCCTGCATTCGCCGCGGACCCCGCGCTTGCCGCGTAATCGATCGTTATCGTATTCGGTATCTGCGCGTCGGTTGCCGTACCGGTCACCGTGCTGAAAGAATGTGCGTGAGAGGAACTCGAAAACCCCGTGGAGTCTATTCCGTCCAGTGTGTTCGCGTCTCCGGCCGCACCGGCGCTTGCCGCGTAATCGATCGTTATCGTGTCCGGTATCTGCGCGTCGGTTGCCGTGCCGGTGATCGTCGAAAAATCCTGGGTGTGAGACGAGGTTAAAAACGCGGAGGAATCCATTCCGTCAAGTGTATCGGCATCCCCCGTGAATGCGGTTGCCTGGGTCGTTCTATCCGGAAAGGTGACCCCACCGCTCGTCGTCTCGATTGTCCCGTTGACGATCATTTTCTGGAGTCCTTGGTCGATGTCGACGATACTCCGGATGAGGTTGATCTGTTCGTACAGCACATCGAAGTCGGCATTCACCTGGTCGGCGATGGCGTAATCACCGGACCCAAAATTGTAGGGTTTGTCGATCGTTACCCCATGAGCGGTTGCTGAAACCGAGCAAATGAGTGCGATAACCACAAGAATTGCTCTCTCTTTTTTCATGCCCATCCTCCCCTTTTTAGATGCTCTATTTAAAATGAACTAACGATTTATGGATCTCGACAATCTGCCTTCGATTTTTACCATGTTGATGGTTACAAAAAGGTTACAGTACGGGTTACAGTTCCGGAAACGCCCGATTCCGAGAATGTCAAAGCCCCGAAAAAGAAGAACGCACACGATGGCCTATTGTTCCCCGCTTCCCGGATGTGGTATGGTTTCTCCCTTGGAAGATGGATCGCCGGTGCCCTGGATCGTTCCTACAACGCCCCGGAAACGAGACACCGGCGTCGATAGCCCCCATAAACCCTCAACAGGCACAGCGAGCGATGAACACAAACTGGCTTCTCCACTACCCGGCCTGGGACCTCGACGTTTTCGGCGGCGGATTCCTCATCGCCGTCATCGCCACCCTCCACGTCTACATCGCCCACTTCGCCGTGGGCGGGGGGCTCTTCATCGTCCTCACGGAGATCAAGGCCCGGCGGGAGGGCTCCGTTGCCGTGCTCGGCTATGCCAAGGCACACGCGCGGTTCTTTCTCCTGCTCACCATGGTCTTCGGCGCCATCACCGGCGTGGGGATCTGGTTCACCATCTCGGTGCTCCACCCCTCCGGAACCTCGGTGCTGATCCACGAGTTCGTCTTCGGGTGGGCCACCGAATGGGTCTTCTTCCTGGCCGAGATCGTCACCCTCTTCGTCTACTACTACACCTTCGACCGGATGGAGACCCGGCGCCACCTGGTCATGGGGTGGCTCTACTTCGCCTTTGCGTGGCTCTCCCTCTTCGTGGTCAACGGCATCATCGCCTACATGCTCACCCCCGGCGACTGGATCGAGACCCGGAGCTTCTGGGACGGCTTCTTCAACCCCACCTTCTGGCCCTCCCTCTTCTTCCGGACCTTCATGGCCCTGATGCTGGCCGGGCTCTTCGGGTATGTCACGGCGGTCTTCCACCGGGAGGACGACACCCGGCGATCCCTGCTCCGGTACTGCTCCTGGTGGGTGGTCCTCCCTTTACCCCTGCTGCTCATGTCCGGATGGTGGTACGCCATGGGTCTGCCCGACCCGCAGCGGGCGATGGTCCTGGGCCGGTCCCCCGAGATCCTCCCCTTCCTGAAGGCGTTCCTCTGGATCTCGCCGGTTTTGGTGGTCGCCGCCGTGCTCATGGCCCTCCGGGCGCCGCTGCCCCTGAAAAAAGGCATCGCCGCCCTCCTGGTGGTGATCGGCCTCGCCTACATGGGCTCCTTCGAATGGATCCGGGAGGCGGGAAGGCGCCCCTTCGTCATCCACGATCACCTCTACTCCAACGGAATCCAAAAAGCCGACCTCGCAAAAGCGCAGAAAGAGGGCCTTCTCAAAAGCGCCCGATGGGCCTCGGTCCGGGAGATCTCCGACGAAAACCGCATGACCGCCGGGCGAGAGCTGTACCGGTTCACCTGCGCCCCCTGCCATTCGATCGGCGGCCCCATGAACGACATCCGGCCCCTCACCGATAAATTTACGACCTTCGGCATGGCCGCCATGCTCCAGGGGATGGCCGCCCTTAGCCCCTACATGCCCCCCTTCCCCGGAAACCGCGCCGAACAGGAGGCCCTGGCCGCCTGGATCGTCCAGGGGATCCACGGCAAAACCGATAAGACGCCCGGGCCGCCGGAGGTTTCCCCGGAGCCTGTGGCGGTCCCCCCCTTCGATCCCGAAACGGACGAATACATCCTCCTGGCATGGAGTTCCAAGGGGATGCACTTCATGACCGACTGCGATGCCCGGTTCAGCCTCTCGGCGCCGGGGGGCGACCTCTACGCCCAGCTCATCCGCCGGGGAAAGCTGCCGGAGCATGTCATGGCCGACGTGGAGATCCACTACGCCCTGGAGGAGGGATTCCGCGACCCGGCAGCGCGGGTCGACTTCTGGAAGCACGCCCAGGCCTTGACCGGAAAGGACCTGCCCCCCGGCACGGGGGTGGATGGAAACGGGGTATCCGGGACGATGGCCTGGGACGATTCCCTGATGGCCTACGCGGCCAAGGGGGTGCCGGCGGTCCCCTACCCCGCCGGCGGCGGGTTCATGCCCTACCCCCTGGTGACGGTGGAGGCGAGGGACCCCGAGAGCGGTGAAGTGCTGGCCGCCGCCCGGACCCCCCTGCCCGTCTCCACGGAGATGGCCTGCCGCCACTGCCACGGCGGGGATTGGCGCGTGGCCGACACGGCCGGGATCGCCCCGGCCACCGCCGAGGATGTTCTGACCCTCCACGACCGGATGAGCGGGACGGCCCTGTCGGGGGGTGATCCCGAGGCATGCGGCGACTGCCACGCCCCGGATGATCCGGACCGCCTCAACCTGTCGGCCGCCGTCCACGGGTTCCACGCACCCCTGATGGCGGGCCGGGGCGACCGGGCCTGCGGGGCCTGCCACCCCGCCTCGCCCGAGACCTTCACAAGCGGCTTCCGGGGGATCCACAGCCGGCTCTTCATGGACTGCACCCACTGCCACGGCGTCATGGCCGACCACGCCCTGAGCCTGCTATCCTGGGAAAAGGAGAAGGGAAAACGGTCCGCCGGGGCCCTCATGGCCCATCTGCGGCCCCGGGGGACCGGGGATCTTTCCGGGATCATGCCCCGGGAGCCCTGGGTCAACGAGCCGGACTGCCTCCACTGCCACGTGGACTTCGGCCCGCCCGACATCATGATCGCCCCCCTGGACCGGCGGACCGAATCGAAAGCGGACCTCTTCCGGTTCCGGTCGGACAACGCGGGGATCCAGTGCGCCGCCTGCCACGGCAGCCCCCACGCCCTCTATCCGGCGGCCAACCGGCAAGGCTCCGACAGCCTCCAGCCGATCCAGTACCAGGGAAACGCCCTTCCCATCGGCGCCGACAAGAACTGCCGGGTCTGCCACACCGTGGACATGGAGGCGGAACTCCACCACCCCAACTCCCTGGCCATGTTCCGGAACACCCCGTAGTTATAAGGGAGTCACAACAAAATAAAATCCCCGCCGTTTTGATTATTTTGGCATTTTGAGATCACGATGAAGCCG
>CAYSLC010000255.1:0-5210 GCA_964431545.1 uncultured Desulfobacteraceae bacterium
CCTCGGCGTCGAAGACCGGAATCTCCATGGTCCGGGTCTTTTCGATGGTGAACCGTTGTTTGCTCAGGTCCCGGATGGCCTTGCGCAGCAGGATCTCGAAAAAGAGGGGCAGAGAGATGGTCAGGAAGATCCCCTTGTCGGCCATGGCCCGGTCGAAGACCCGTTCGTCGTCGATATACTGGTTCCTGAAATCGGCGTCCTCGGAGAGGATCTGCTTGATCCGGTGGGTGTCCCGCACTTCGGGAGAAACGGTCTCCACCAAAAAATCGAGGTCGCCGGGGGACAGCTTGAGGTGCTTGAGAAAAGACATAGGGCGGTGACTCCTTGGCTCGTGACGATCGGTGGGGCCCATGGATTTTCCATGGGCGAAACGCATGCTTTCATCGACCGATTATACCAGAACCGCAGCCGGTTTCAAGGAGGGGATGGCAAAGAAGCCTACGGCCAGAAGAGGATGAAGACACCCCCCACCAGAAGCAGGCTCGCCACCCGGAACCCCTGGCCCATGAGGAGGATCTGGGTCCCCATCTTGGGGGAGAAGATCCCCATGTAGCGGGGGAGCTGGTGGCGCAGGGCACGGATGGGAAAGGCGACCACGTTGCCCAGGATCAGGGCGGCCACCGTCTGCTTGGTGGTGAGGACCCCGGCCTCCATGAGGGCCCCGGCGGCGGCGAACCCGGAGGTGAACTCGGCGGCGAAGCTCAGGATCACCATGGAGAGGGCCTCCACCGGCATGAAGGCGGTGACCACCCATCCGGAGAGCCAATCCTGGGCCCACCGGAAAAAACCCAGGGCGTTGATGACGAAGATGAAGATGTAGATAGGGACCACGTAGACGGCGATGTTGGTGAGCCGCGCCGGCAGCTTTGTCCGGATCCCCTCCCGGATTCCCGCCTCCTTCCGCGGCCCGCTCTTGGGCGAAACCGGCGCCGACCCGCCGTCGTCGGGGGCCGCGAGGCCGGGGTGGAGATGGCCGTAGAGGAGAAACAGGGCGGTGCGCAGGAGAGTGGCCAGGAAGGTGAGGAGGAAGTAGAGGGCCCCGGCCCACCCGGTGAGGGGGATGACGATGAAGAAGGTGGTGGGCAGGTGGAGGAAATAGGCGGGCAGCTGGTTGACGAAGTTGGTGAGGAACAGCTGGGCCCGGGAGATCTTCTCCTCCTTGTAGAAATCGAGGAGCATGGCGTTGGCGGCCACCCCGGAGAAAAAGGCGGTGGTGAAGGCGGCGCCGCACCGGTTGCCCAGGTTCCCGAACCGGAACAGGGGCCGGGCCACCACGGAGAGCGCGCGGGTCCACCCCGCCGCCTCGATCACCTGCCCCACGAAAAGGCCGATGCCGATGAAGAGCATCAGCCGGGTCAGCGGCCAGATGAGCCTCGTGAAGACCAGGCCGGTCCGCAGGTCCGGAACCAGGACTAGACCGGCGGCCAGGAGAACCCCGGAGATCCCCAGGGAGACGGTCGGCGCCCGCCAGCCGGTTTTAGGCTCGTGCCGGGGCTTTGCCATTCTTGTGCTTGGCGATGATCAGGGTCCAGTACCCCGGCTTGCGCTCCCCCAGGGCCCGGATGTCGGTGATGATCTCCTCCTCGGGGAGTCCGCACCGGCTGACCCCCACGCTGGTGGAGAGCATGTCCGCCTCCTCCAGGGCCGAGGAGATGTCCCGGACGTTCCGGTAGGCCTTGAGAAAGACCACGTTTTCCGGCCGCCCGGCGAGGCGCCGGAACCGGTCACCGCCCGCGGCCCCGGAGGTGATGAGCAGGGACTCCTCGCCTTCCACCAGGGGCAGATTGAGCCGGCTGGCGGACGCCTGGTAGGAGGTGATCCCCGGCACCGAGCAGATGGGGAGATGGGGGGCCAGCTCCTTGACGTTTTTCAGAATGTAGCCGAAGGTGGAGTAGGTGAGGGGGTCGCCCAGGGTGAGGAAGGCGACGTCCCGGCCCCGTTCCAGCTCGTCGATGAGGGTCCGGGCGTGGGACCGCCAGGCATGGCCGGTCTCCGACGCATCCCGGCTCATGGGGAAGGCCAGGTGGATCACCGGGGTCTTCTCCGGGATATGGTCCGCCACCACGTTGACCGCCAGGCTGTAGTCGTTCTTGGTGGAACAGGCCGCATAGACCGCGTCCACCTCCTTGAGGATCCGCACCGACTTCAGGGTGATCAGCTCCGGATCCCCGGGGCCGACCCCGATGCCGTAGAGTGTTCCGGTTCGGGTATCCATCCCTATCTCCTTTCCCTGTGAACACTGAGTCCACTGTCATGGCGGACCTCGGTCCGCCGGTCTCGATCAGACGCGGTCGTCCCCCCGCGCCAGAATGGCCAGGGCGTTGACCACCGCCGCGGCCACGTTGGAACCGCCCTTGCGTCCCACGTTGGTGATATAAGGTTGGTCCGTCTTTATCAGCGCCGCCTTCGACTCCGCCGCGTTGACGAAGCCCACGGGAAGCCCCACCACCAGGGCCGGCGCCGCCATGCCGGCAGCGATCAACTCCAGCAGCCGCAGCAGGGCGGTGGGGGCGTTTCCCACCACGTAGATCCCCCCGGCCATGGCATCGGCCGCGGCATCCACCGCCGCCAGGGCCCGGGTGGTCCCCGCCTCCTTGGCCCGCTCCGCCACCGCCGGGTCGTCGATGAGGCAGGCCACCTTGCCGCCGTACCGTTCGATCTCCCCCTTGCGGATCCCGGACAGGCACATCCGGGTGTCGGTGAAGATCGCTCCGCCGCCCCGGATGGCCGCAAGGCCGCTCTCCAGATACCGGGGGTGGAACCGGACCGTCTCCATATAGTCGAAGTCGGCGGAGGTGTGGATCATCCGGCGGACCACGGACCAGGTCGCGTCGTCGAATCCGTGGGGGCCGGCCTCGGCGTCGATGATCGAAAAACTTTTCGCCTCGATCTCCTCGGGTTTCATGGGTTCCCCTTTCTTTCCTTGCGATGGGTCGCGCAGGCGTCGACGAAACAGCGTCCCGCTTCGGGCCGGCTGGCGAAGTGGAGGTGGATGTAGCTGCCCAGGGTCCGGTTCCGGACGAACCCCTCCGGGGCCCGGTCGACCCCGCGCCGGTCGGTGATCCGGTAGACCGAGGGCGGGGCCTCTCCGGGACCGGCCCCGTCTCCGTCCTCGGGTTCGATCTCCGACCGCATCTCCGAGTAGTGGAACTCGTGGCCCCGGATCACCGCACCCGGTCCGCCCAGGATCGTCCCCCGCGCCAGGGTGACCTCCCGGTACCCCAGGGCCTTGAGGCGCGGGAGCATCCGGGTGGCGAAGGGGAAGCAGCCGACCATGGGGTGGACCGTCCCCTCGGTGTCCGTGAGTTCCCGGCACAGGTACATGAACCCGCCGCACTCCCCGTAGATGGGCATCCCGGCCCGGCACGCCTCCAGGACCTGGCGTCGAAGGATCCCGTTTCCGGAGAGCCGCCCCGCGTAAAGCTCCGGGTAGCCGCCGCCGAAGTAGAGGCCGTCGAGATCATCGGGGAGGGGGTCGCCCCGGACCGGCGAGAAGGGGACGATCTCGGCCCCGTGCCGCCGGAGGATCTCCAGGTTGTCCGGGTAGTAGAAGCAGAAGGCGGCGTCCCGGGCCACCCCGAGGCGGACCCTCGGCGCCGGGTACGGCGGTTGGGTCTCCGCCGCCGCCGGGATCGGCTCCACGGCGGCCGAGGCGAGGAGGCGGTCGAGGTCGAGGCGCGCCTCCATGAGATCGGCCAGCCGGTCCAGGTTTTCGTCGGAAAGCGGGTGGTCCTCCCGGGTCACCAGCCCCAGGTGGCGCTCGGGCATGGCGATGGCCTCGTCCCGGGGGATGCCCCCCAGGCACGGCATGGCCACGTTCCCCTCCAGGGCCTCCTGGAGGTAGTCGAGGTGGCGCGGGCTGCCCAGGCGGTTGAAGATCACCCCGGCGAACCGGAGGCCGGGGTCGAACCGCTCGAATCCCTGGACCAGGGCGGCGGCGCTCCGGGCCATGCTCCGGGCGTCCACGGCCAGGACCACCGGCAGGCCCAGCCACTTGGCCATCTGGGCCGTGGACCCGGCCTCGGTCCGGCCGTCGTACCCGTCGAAGAGCCCCATCACCCCCTCCACAATAGCCACGTCGGCGTCCCGGGCGCTGCCGTGGAAGGCGGCCAGGTTGACGGATCTGTCCACCATCCAGCCGTCGAGGTTCCGGCTTTCGGCGCCGGTGACCCGGGCGTGGTGCCCCGGATCGATGAAGTCTGGCCCCACCTTGAAAGGGGCCACCGTATACCCCCGCCGGACCAGGGCCCGGAGGAGTCCCAGGGTGAGGGTGGTCTTGCCGGAGCCGCTCTGGGTGGCGGCGATGACGAAGCCCCGGTTCATTGCGGGGACGCCTCCTTCAGGATCGTCTGGGCCCGGTCGTCGAACCGGTCGGGATAGAGGATCCGGCCGATCTCGTAGATCCCGAGCAGCAGCCTCGGGGTGGGCCGGGAGACGATCTCCTCCTCCACGATGTGGATCTCCCCCGCCTTGACGGCCCGGATCAGGCCGAAGCCGGGCTCGTTCCGGATCAACTCCGGGGTGGGCCGGTTCATGGCGCCCCTCTGGGCCAGGTAGACATCGATCCGGTCGGCCTGGGCCAGGATCCGCTCCTTGCCGTAGATGGCGATGTTGGTGCCCCTGGAGGCGACGGCATCCCCGGCCACGTTGACCCCGCCGGCGGTCTCCAGGGCGAAGACCGCCATGGCGTCCTGGGTGAAGGTCTTCATCCGGTCGTGGATCGCCTCGAAATAGACCCGCTTCCTGGGGTGGACGTCCGCCGTCAGCGCCCGGAAATGGGCCGCCGCCGTCCGGAACCGGGCGACCATGGCGTCGGCCGCGTCCCGCCGGCCGGTGAGCAGCCCCAGGATCTCCCAATACCGGTACATCTCCGCCACCGTCCCCGGCTGGAGGGAGACCACCCGGATCCCGCTCTTCTCCAGCCGGGCCATGAGCTGAAAATACCCCCGATCGATCATGGGCCGGATGAGCACCAGGTCGGGGCGAGCCGCCAGGAATTTTTCGGGGTCGTCATGGTACGAGTACCGGGATCTCTCCAGGGCCTCCGGCGGATGGGAGGCGCTCCGGGAGACGCCGATGACCGATTCGCCGGCCCCCAAAGCGAAAAGGTTCTCGGCGTGGGCCGCGTAGAGGGAGATGATCCGGGAGAAAGGCTTCTCCACCGGGATCCGCCGGCCGTTCATGTCGACCACCGCCGGGCCCTCGACCAC
>CAYSLC010000255.1:5310-6974 GCA_964431545.1 uncultured Desulfobacteraceae bacterium
CCACGGGCCCCTGGATCCGGACCTCCCCGTCCCGCATGAAGACCAGGTGGTCGCAGAAGAGGGCGGCCAGGTTGATGTCCTGGAGGACGGCGATCACCGTCTTCCCCGACTCCCGTACCGCGGCGGCGGTGAGGTTGAACAGGGCGATGATGTGGTTGACGTCGAGATTCGAGGTGGCCTCGTCGAGGATCAGCACCGGGGTGTCCTGGGCCAGGGCCCGGGCGAAGATGACCCGCTGCCGCTCCCCGCCGCTCAGCTCCGAGACGTACCGTCCGGCCAGCCGGTCCGTTCCGGTCATGGCCATGACCCGGTCCACCCGGTCGAGGTCCTCGGCCGACGGCCTCGCGAACCGGGGGATGTGGGGGTACCGGCCCATCATCACCACCTCCCGGGCGGTGAAGGGGAAGTTGATGTGGTAGTACTGGGGGACCAGGGCCATCTCCCTGGCCAGGGACCGCTTGGAGTACCCGGACAGATCCTTGCCGTTGTAGGCGATCCTTCCTCCGTCCGGGCGGCGGTGGCCGGAGAGAAGGTCGAGCAGGGTGGTCTTGCCGCACCCGTTGGGGCCGAGGATGGCGTGGAACCGGCCCGCCGGCAGGTCCATTGACAGATCCCGGATCACGGGCCTTTCGGCAAAGGCGAAGCTGAGTTCTTCCGCGACGAATCCCATGGCTCAGAACCCCGACCCGGCCATCTGGCGTTTCCGGAAGATGTAACAGAAGAACGGCCCCCCGATCAGGGCGGTCAGGACCCCGATGGGGACCTCCCCGGGCAGCACCGCCCGGGTGAGGGTGTCGGCCCCCAGCAGGAGGATGGCCCCGGCCAGCAGGACCACCGGCAGGAGGCGGCGGTTGTCCGGTCCCGTAAAGCCCCGCATCATGTGGGGGACCAGGAGCCCCACGAACCCGATGATCCCGGAGACCGAGACGCAGACCGCCGTGACCAGGGAGGCGGTCACCAGGAGGACGAGGGTCGTCCGCCGGGTGTCCACCCCCAGGGAGGCGGCGGTGCGGTCGCCCATGGCCATGAGGTTGAGGTCCCGGCTGAAAAAGAGGAACACCGCAAAGCCGGCGGCCACCGCGGCGGTGGTCAGCCCCACGTGGTACCAGGTCCGGGAGGCGAAGCTGCCCATGAGCCAGAAGATGATCAGGGCCACCTGCTCGTCGGCCAGGTACTTGAGGAAGCTGATCCCGGCCGAGAGGATGGCCGCCACGATGATCCCGGAGAGGATCAGGTTGTTGGAGGAGATCCCCCCCGCCGAAGAGGAGAGATGGACCACGAACAGGAGGGTGGCGGCGGCACCGGCAAAGGCGAACAGGGGGACGGCGTAGACCCCGGCCACGCCGACGTCGAAGAGGATCGCCACCGACGCCCCGAAGGCGGCCCCGGCGGAGACCCCCAGGGTGTAGGGATCGGCCAGGGGGTTCAGGAGGATTCCCTGGAAGACCGCCCCGGAGACGGCAAGTCCGGATCCCACCACCGCCGCCGTCAGGACCCGGGGCAGGCGCACCTCCAGGACCACCACCGTCTGGAGTTCCGTGAGGTCCCGGACGAGCCCCTCCAGCCCCAGAACCTTGGCGAGGATGATCCGGCCCACGTCCGCGAAGGAGAGGGGGATATACCCCAGGCCGGCGGAGAGCATCACCCCGAAGACCAGCACCGCC
>CAYSLC010000256.1:0-4910 GCA_964431545.1 uncultured Desulfobacteraceae bacterium
AAGGATGACACTGACGAAAGCCAAGATCGTCGAAAATGTGTATGAGGAATTGGATCTGCCCAGGAAACGCTGCGTCGAGATCGTCGAGTCTCTCCTCGAACTGATGAAACAGTCGCTGGAGAGTGGAGAAGACGTCCTGATCAGCGGGTTCGGCAAGTTCACGGTCAAGGAGAAGAGTGCCCGCCGGGGAAGAAATCCGGCCACCGGCGAAGATTTGATTCTGGATCCAAGACGGGTGGTCACCTTTAAATGCTCCGGAAGCCTTCGGGACCGGATCAACCATCAGAGAGGCAAATCGTAATGGAAAAAACGACACTGACGCAGAATGAAATCGTCATCCATCAGTTGATGGCGGGCGATTCCCTGACATCCAAAGACATCGCCGAAAAAGTGAATCAGGAGAACGGCGTTGATATGGGGATCCGGGAAGTCTCCACCATCATGAACAAACTCAACAAGACCGACCTGGGCCATTTCATCAAGAAAAAGCGCAAAGGCCGGGCGTTCGTCTACGGGATCGTGGAGGAAGCCAAATACCTAACCCCGGATGAGGCCTATGGACTGTCCCTGAAGATCGGGAAGAATCGGTACCCGCTGGACCAGGCTCTGGAAGATCATCCAGAACTGAAAAAATACGTGAAAAAGACCCGGAAAAAATCCGCTAAAAAAGAGAACAAAACACCGACCGCTTCCCGGAAGGCGGCGTCGACCGATCGGTCGGTACCGGCGACCGCCGATATGGTGAATGGAAGCGTAGAGGAGATACTGAAGGGACTCCTGAAGATGATGGGCGGGGGTACGGACTTCAACGTCCATCTGAATGTGACGGTGCGCTTCGAAAAATAGGCAGGATTCCGTTCGGTACGGTTTCCCCTGACCGATCTCATCCCCACGTCCCGCCAGCGATTCCAAGGGGGAGCGGTCCATCCGCTCACCTGGATTCGCCCCGGATGACGCCGCGACAATTCCCCGACCCCGGCCCGGGGGACGGAACCTTCTATCGCTCTGTCCGCCCATCCTTCGATCCGATCGTCCCCGATCCACAATCCGATCCCCTGAAATTGCCGGCCGCACCCGGCGGCCGGCGCCTGTCTACGAAACGAGCAGAGGCCAATGGAAGGGGGCACGATATCCCTTGACAGCGCGGTTTTGTGGATGGTAGGTTCTTATCAATATAAGGAATGCTGTTCCACAATACGGAACAATTAGCCGGGACCGGCGATGCTGTAAGCTTCTCGCCGCGCCCTTCGAATCCGGGGATGAAATCGCTAAACAGAGCACTGGACATCATGGAGCGGATCGCTGACCACCGGGGGATCGGGATCAGGGAACTGTCGCAGGTCTCCGGCCTGCCCCCGGCCACGACCCACCGGATCGTCGCGACGCTGGCCCATCGCGGGTATCTGGACAAAGACGGCCGGACCCACCAGTACACGCTGTCTCCGAAATTCCTGATTCTCGGCGAGAAGGTGCAGGGGCAGTTCGATATTGTCGCCATCGCCCGGCCCTTTCTCGAAACCCTGATGGCCGAAACCCGGGAAAATGCGAACCTGTGCATCCGCGATGCCCACAACGTGATCTATATCGACCACGTGGGCAGCCCGGACCATAACCTCCAGATCTTCACCAAGTTGGGCGGATCAGCGCCGCTGTATGCTTCCGGTGTCGGCAAGGTGTTTCTGAGCGGATTCACCGAGCCGGAGTTCCAGCGATATGTCACGGCGGTGGACCTGAAACCCTTTACCTCCCATACCCTCACGAGCGACCGGCAGCTGGCCGGTGAGATCCGCCATATTCGGGAAAAGGGATATGCCGTGGACAATCAGGAAAAGGAGTTAGGGGTCCGGTGTGTGGCGGCCCCGGTGTTCAATCACAGCAACAGTATGCAAGCCGCCATATCCGTTTCCGGCCCTGTTCAGCGCATCATCACCAAACGGCTGCCGATCCTGGGGAAAACCGTGGTCAGGATCGCCCGTCAACTGTCGGCGGCAATGGGCCATACACCCGCGTGAGCGGCCGGTCGAACCCGACCCGATGCCGCCGACGCACACCCATAACCGAAGGGGGATACCATGTCGGAACTGGAAACGTTGGAACGTTTGTTCAAAGCAGGGAAACTGTCGCGACGCGAGTTTCTGTCCCGTACCGCGGCCCTGGGACTGGCTGCGGCCACCTCGCCGCTGTGGGGGCCCGGCGTCGTTCGTGCCGCCGTGCCCAAACGGGGCGGACATCTGAAAATCGGCAGCAGCGGCGGGTCGACCACCGACAGTCTCGACCCGGCGACCCTGCCGGCCACCATGCCTCAGCACGTGTTTCACATCCTGATGAACAATCTTGTGGAAATCGGCCCCGACATGCGGCCGGTCCCGACCCTGGCGGAGAGCGTGGAACCGTCCGCCGATGCCGCCACGTGGGTCTTCAAACTCCGGAAGGGCGTCGAGTTCCACAACGGGAAATCCCTGGACGCCGAGGACGTGCTCTACACGCTGGGCTATCACATGGGAGAGGAATCGAAATCCCCGGCAAAATCCACGCTGGCCTCGGTGGCGGACATCAAAGCCGATGGAAAGCACGCCGTTGTTTTCACGCTCAAGGAGGGCAATGCGGACTTTCCCTTCCTGCTGTGCGACTACCGAATGGGCATTCTGCCGGCGGGCACGACCCGCAAGGATTTTGCCAAGGGCATCGGCACCGGCCCCTTTACCCTGGCCCAATACGAACCCGGCGTCCGGTTTAAGGGCGAGCGAAACCCCAACTATTTCAAGGAGGGGATGCCCTATTTCGATTCGGTGGAAATTCTCGGGATCGCGGACACCAATGCCCGCACCAATGCCCTGAAAACCGGTGAAATTCACATCATGAACCAGTGCGATGTGAAGACCTATCACCTGCTGTCGAGGCTGCCGGGCATCGATGCCCTGAGCGTGGCCGGGGCCATGCATTACACCATGCCCATGCGTTGCGACACGCCGCCTTTTGACAACAACGACGTCCGCCTGGGGCTGAAGCATGCGGTGGACCGGGAACAACTCCTGGAGATCATTCTGCGGGGGTATGGCTCCCTGGGCAATGACCATCCCAATCCGACCTTTAACCGGTACTACGCCGAGGACCTGGAACAGCGGACCTACGATCCGGAAAAGGCCAGGTTTTATCTCAAAAAAGCCGGCATGCTGGGGGAGACCTTCCAATTGCATGCCGCCGACGCCGCCTTTACCGGGGCCGTGGACGCTGCGGTCCTTTACGCCGAACATGCGGCCAAGGCCGGCATCAACATCAAGGTCGTTCGGGAGCCCAACGACGGCTACTGGTCCAATGTCTGGATGAAAAAGCCCTGGTGCATGAGTTATTGGGGCGGCCGCCCGTCCGAAGACTGGTTTTTCAGCCTGGCCTATGCCGCGGACGCCAGTTGGAACGAAACCTTCTGGAAAAACGAACGGTTCAACAAACTGTTGAAGGCCGCCCGGGCGGAACTCGATGAAGCGAAGCGCCGGGAGATGTACGTGGAAATGCAGCGCCTGATCCGGGACGAGGGGGGCGCCGTCATTCCGTTGTTCATCAATTATCTGCACGCGGCCAGCGATAAACTCGGGCACAGCAAAGTGGCCTCCGTGTACGAATTCGACAATTTCCGCATTGCGGAACGCTGGTGGTTTCAATAGGCCGGTCCGGTATTCCAGCGGCGTTCAGACGACCGGTGGTCCGCCGGGCCCTGGGGGGGGCCGTGGCGGACCCATGGATCGGAATCCGGCGCGGGTCGGCAGGACCGACCCCCTGAGCGCGTATCCAAAAAATGAAAAGGAACCCAATGATCATGGAAAATCTACTCGACGGCATTGAAGAAATCCTCCTCATGGGGCCCGGGCCCTCCTGCGTCCACGACCGCGTCTATGCGGCGCTCGGAAAAAAGACCCTGGGCCATCTCGACCCCTACTTCATCCGGATCATGGACGCCATCAAGGCGGATCTCCGGACCCTGCTCAACACCGGGAACACTTTGACGATCCCCATGTCCGGCACCGGGTCCGCCGGCATGGAAGCGTGTTTTGTCAACCTCATCGAAAAAGGCGACCCGGTGCTCATCCTTGTCAACGGGGTGTTCGGCACCCGGATGCAGGATGTGGCCGAACGCCTGGGCGCCGATGTCGACACCGTGACGTTTGAATGGGGCCAGCCCGTGACGGTCGACCGGGTACAGGCCCAGGTCGCCAAAAAGCCCTACAAGATCGTCGCCGTCGTCCACGCCGAGACCTCCACCGGCGTGAAAAATCCCGTGGAAGAGATCGGCGCACTGCTCAAGGGGTCTGACACGATCTATCTCGTGGACACCGTCACCAGCCTCGGGGGCCTGGACATCCAGGTGGACGATTGGGGCATCGATGCCCTTTACAGCGGCACCCAGAAATGCCTCTCCTGTCCCCCCGGACTGGCCCCGCTCTCCTTTTCGGACAAAGCGGTCAAAGCCCTGGAGAATCGAAAAACCAAGGTGCCCAACTGGTACCTGGACCTGACCCTGATCATGCAGTACTGGAAAGGGGCCACCCGGGCCTACCATCACACTGCTCCCATCAACATGCATTACGGTTTGTATCAGGCCCTCCGGCTGATCCTGGAAGAGGGGCCCGACAAGGTGTATGAGCGGCACATGACCTGCCACAAGGCCCTGGTCAGCGGACTCGAAGAACTGGGGCTCTCCATGCTCGTGGCCCCCGACAGCCGGCTCCCCATGCTCAATTCCGTCAATGTGCCGGATGGCGTGGATGAAGCCCCCGTCCGCCGCGCACTGCTCACGGAACACCACATCGAGATCGGGGCCGGACTGGGCCCGCTGGCCGGAAAAATCTGGCGCATTGGCCTCATGGGGCATACCGCGCGGCAGGAGAATGTGGAGCGGTTGCTGGGGGCGTTGA
>CAYSLC010000256.1:5010-6963 GCA_964431545.1 uncultured Desulfobacteraceae bacterium
CGGGATGCGGCAAGTGAAATGAAAACCGTGCGGGAATCGGTCGATGTGATGGTCGCCGGTGGGGGCACCGCCGGGCATGTGGCGGCGCTGCAGGCCGCCCGGGCCGGCGTGCGGGTTGCCGTCATCGAGGCGGGGAGCATGCTGGGCGGGACGATGACCGCCGGCGGGGTCGCCATGCCCAACCATTTTTTCAGCAAACAGGGGCCGGTGGTCCAGGGGATCGGGTGGGAGTTGTACGTGCGGTCCAGGGAAGTGGAAGGGCTGCCCGTGCCGGATTATCGCCGCCGACGGCCGGTGGAGACCCCCGGGTATTACAGTTACATCAATGGGCCGATTTATTCGGCCCTGGCGGAAGCGGAAGCCATCAACGCCGGTGTGAAGCTGCACTACCATGAATTCATCGCCGGGGTGACCGGCAACGGCAACGAGTGGGAGACCGTCTCTTTGGGGCGGGGCATTCGGCGGATCACCCGGGCCCGGGAGATCGTCGACTGCACCGGCGACTGCGATGTGGTGAGATGTTTAGGGCTTCCGGTGCTGCGGGACGACACCCGCCAGCCGGGGGCCTACCAATACAAAATCGAAGGGATCGCGCACGAACAGATCTGGGAAAAGGAGGTACAGGCGCTTTACGAGGAAGCCATGGCGGCCGGCGTTTTGGAAAAGGGCGATTTCGCCTATCCCAATCTGCTGCCCTTCAAAAGCTTCCTGGATGCGGGCGGCCACAATGCCACCCATGTCTACGGGGCGGACAGTTCCGATGCCGACGGGCAAACCCGCCTCAACATCGAGGGCCGGGAGCGGATGCTGCGGATGTTCCGGTTTCTCCGGTCGACGATCCCCGGCTGCGAGCGGGCGGTCCTGGCATTCATGGCCCCCCACGGCCTGGCCCGGGAAACCTATCGGGCCCGGGGGGAATATGTCGTCTCCAGGGAGGATTTCTTGCAGGCCACCGATTTTGAGGACAAGGTCTGCAACGCCTTCAACTACATCGACATGCACAGCGAAACGACGGGATGTGAACTGGTGTTCCATGAAGATGAGGGATTGCTGCCCAAGGTCCCCTTCCGGGCCCTGATTCCCGAAAAAAGTTCCCGGATCATTGTCGCGGGCCGCATCGTATCGGCCGAACGCATGGCCCTGGCGGGCATCCGGGCCCAGTGCACCTGCATGGCCATGGGGCAGGCCGCGGGCGCAGCGGCGGCCCTGGCGGTGAAAATAGGGCGGCCGTCCCGGGAAGTGGCCGCAGCGGATGTCGTGTCGCTGACAAGGGAGCATGGGGCAGCCGCGGTGTGATCGTCTCCCTCCTCAGTGGATCCGGACCCCCTGACGGACCAGCGCCGCCTGTAACCGCCCCACATTCACCTCCCCGCAGGTCACGCCCTCCTTGATGGACAGCGCCGCGGCGACGCCGGCGCCCTGGCCGGTCACCGCACAACACATCATCTGTCGGGTGGCGGAATGGGAGATCCGATCGCCGGCCACGCACCGCCCGGCCACCAGCAGATTGTCCACTTTTTGCGGTACGGTGATGCCATAGGGCACCTGAAAATAGCGGCCCGTGGTCGGCAGGATGACGATGCCATAGGCGTCCAGGAATTCCGGAAAGATGCCGATGGCATCCGCGAATCGCCCCTGGTTTCGGACCTCGTCTCCCGTCAGGTGGTACCGGCCGATGATTTTCCGGGATTCCCGGGTCCCCAGGGCGGACCCGAACGTCCGGAGGGAGGCGTTTTCAAATCCGGGGGTATATTTTTTCAGGGCATTGACGGCCCACAGGGCCTGTTTGCGTCCCTCGATTTCGCCCCGGGTGAGGTCCCGGACATCGGTGGGATCATACCCCGGCATGTAGATGACATTGAGGTAGGTGGCGTCCCCGTGCCGGCTGATGCGGCTCCAGGTCCCGGCAATTTCCACCGATTCGGGGATTTCCCCCGCCTCCCTGGCCCGCTG
>CAYSLC010000257.1:0-6946 GCA_964431545.1 uncultured Desulfobacteraceae bacterium
GGGGCGTCCCAATTCAACCCGAACGCCCAAAAACAAAAACCCGACAAAACACCCAACGCCATGTCAAAAAAGAAAACCGGACCCAACGAATTGAGAAAACGCGCCGAAGCCTATCTGGCGGGCGCGGGCTACGAAGAGAAGGATTTCTCCGAGCTGGACATGAAGGAGCTGCTCCACGAACTCCACATCCATCATGCGGAGCTGGAGGTCCAGAACGAAGAGTTGAACAACGCCCTGGAGGAACTGGAGACGGAGCGGAACCGGTACCTCGACCTTTTCGAATCGGCGCCGGTGGGCTACGCCGTCCTGGACGACGGCGGGATCGTGCGGGACGCCAACCTGGTGCTGACGGACATGATGGGGGTGGAACGGCGGGAGCTGATCAGCCGACAGTTCAGCCGGTTCGTGGCGCCCGCTAGCCGATCCAGATGGTACACCCATTTCCGCGCCCTCCAAGAGATCCGGGACCGCCAGGTTCTGGAGATGGCGATGCAGGCGCCGGGAGGCGCGCCGTTCCCCGTCCGGCTGGAATCGGTCCCGATCTTAGACGACGCGCAACGGGTGACGGGCCTTCGGATCTCCGTGTCGAACATCTCGTACCGAAAGGCGGCCGAGGCCGACCGGGACAGCGCCGTGGCCGAGGTCGCCCGCCAGCGGGACGAGAACCTCCGGCTCCTGGAGCGGTTCCGCATGGTGGCCGAAAACACCAACTCCGCCATCTTCGTCTGCGACGCCCAACGCTTCCGCTTCGTCAATTCCGCCGGCGAGCGCTTAACCGGCCTCGACCGGGAGCGTCTGATGCAGACCCTGCCCTGGCGCGTGATCAAGCCCACGGATCGAGGCAAGGCCGAAACCTACCTGAAGGAGGCCCTCGAAAACCAGTCCCCGGGCCGCTCCTGCACCCTGGGCCTTCTGACCGCCGACGGCGCGGAGCGGCAGGTGGAGATCACCATCAACCAGGTCTACGACGGGGGCCAACCGGCGGTTCTGGGCACCGCCATCGACATCACCAGCCACAAGGAGGTGGAAAACGACCTCAAACACCGCCTCGAAACGCAGACCGACGCGCTCGCAGACGCCCTCCGGCGGCTCGAGGAGGTCACCGCCGAACGGAGCCTGTCGCAAAACACCTCCGGAGATGTGGATCAGGAGATCGAGGACCTCCGGGGCCAGTTGGACCAGTTGAAAGTCGCCCTCGAGGTGATGTACCAGAAACGGGAGGAGGACCGGCGGAAGGTCGAGGAGAACGTCATCGCCAACCTCAACCAGGTGGTGGCGCCCGAGATCAAAAACCTCCGGAAGATTACCCGTAACGGGGATGTTCTCCGAAGCCTCGACCTTCTGGAACGGGGACTGCGGGAGATCACCTCCGACTTCACCTGCGACATTACGGGCCTGTACAACATGACCCCCATGGAGGTCCGGATCATCAACATGATCAAGGAGGGAAAGACCTCCGACGAGATCGCGGCGCACCTCCATATGGCCTCCAAGACGGTCAGCTACCATCGGAACAACATCCGGCGGAAGCTCGGCATCCATAAACAGAAGATCAATCTCCGGCAGCATCTGCTCGGTCTGTTCCAAAACACCTAGTTTCGGCCAGGTATTGATTGGTATTTTTCCCGCATATCGCCGGGAAAGGGTTCGCCTGCCTCCGCTCGGCCTTTTCTCCTTGCCCTCCGCCTCCTCCCCCTCTCCGTAAAAGACCGGAGACCCCCCCTACGTAAAATTACCCACGGCCGGTCGGGGCGCCGGTTCCTCCTCAGATCGTTTCACCATCCGGACTAGCAAAAATTCCACATTTGTTCAGGTTTCGGTTCTCCTTCCGGAAGTCTATTATGAAGGTTCAATGAATGTTTCGATCCGTATCCGGATGGGCCGGAATGTTTGGGCGGGTGAGGGGGAGAGTAAAATCTTTTACGTGGAGGGGGGAAAGCGACCTTCTGCGCCGGGATTCACCGATGAACCCGCGCGGCCGATCCCGGTAACCCCGAACATCACCCTGAAAATCCGGATCCGGATCGGAAAGAACAAGGAGGTCAATTGTCCAGACAGCATGATCTCTATTTCCAGAACGCCTTTGAGGATGCCCCGGTGGGGATGGTCCACGTGGGGGAGGACGACACGATCCTCCAGGTCAACCGCCGGTTCATGCGCCTGCTCGGGTATGACGCGGACGAGCTGATCGGCCGTTCCATCCAGGAAATAATCCACCCCGGCGACCGGGACCTGGAGCTGGTGGCGGCGACCCTGATCGCCGCCGGAGGATCGGCGCGGTACCGGGTCCAGAAGCGGTTCATCCGAAAGGACGGCCGGGAGATCTGGGGCGATTTCAGCGTCTCCGCCGGGTACGCGCCCCAGGGGGAAGCGTATTTGATCTGCGTGCTGGAGGACGATTCCCAACGGAAGATGGAGATGGACGCCCTGCGGGACGCCCTGGCCGAAAAGGACCGGGACCCGTGCGCATATAACCTGTAAGGAGGAGACAATGGCGGAACTCATGATCATCGACGATACCGGCGGCCCCATTGCCGCCGTGGCGGGCAAACTGCGACAGCTGGGCCACCGGGTACGGATCAGCGGGCCCAAGGGCGCCCTCGACGGGGAGATCGAGGCCCACCGGCCCGATGCCGCACTGCTGAACCTCCAGCTTCGGGATGTCGCCGGATGGCACGTCCTCACGCAGATGAAGATCCGGTATCCCCAGCTGCCCGTGGGACTCATCTACCATCGGGAGGGGGACCTCTATGATGAGCGGCTCCACATGGCCGAGTGCACCCTCGGCGCCGTCAACCTCCGGCTGGAAAAACTGGATGGACTGGTCCGAATGCTCCTGCGCAGACGAGAATACAGCGGGAAGGCGACCCCTTCGGTCCCATTCGGGCGCCCGGTCTCGCCGGTCCTGTCCGATTGGAGAAAGGCGACCCCATGAACGGCGCGTCGATCCTCTTCGTTGACGATGAACGGCCGGTGTTGGTGATGATGAAGCTCCTTTTGCGGAGCCTCGGATATGGGTGCGACGCGGTGGAGAATCCCCTGGAGGCGATTGAACATTTTCGGAAAAACCCCAATGGGTATGCGCTTGTGATCACCGACTTCGAGATGCCCGAAATGGACGGCAACGAATTGGCCCGGGCCCTGATCAACATCCGCCCGGACCTTCCGGTGATTCTTCTGACGGGTACCCCCGACCCGATCCTGGAACAGGAGGTCCGCCGGATCGGCGTATGCGGGTATTTGAGCAAGCCCACGGAACGGAAGCAACTGGCGGCGGCCATCCGGGGCGCCCTGGAACGGCGGGACGAGGAGTTCGCCTCCCCCGGGGCGGGCGCATCCTCCCTTTCCGCCGGATGAGCGCCATGGTCGCCCCCGGATGGCAAGCACTGGTTTTACCCGGTATTATTCTGGTACCGGCTCGGGTTTTGATCTTCGAAGCCTTCGAATAGGGTAGAGTGAGCAGGAACGGTTTCCGTAGACCGTGGCCGGGTGTCGATGGACGGCCGACGGGCTGTTGACCGGGCTGTTAACATGGGGGAACCGGGTGGGCATCCGTCCATCCGGCCGAACATAGAGGGGGAACATGGAAGCCCATTCATCCCACGAGTCATACCTGGAGGATTCCGCTTCGGACGCTGATTTGGCGTTTCTCCGGGCCATCGAAAAGGCCGTGCCTTTGGGGGTCTACGCCGTGGACGGGGAAAACCGGAACTGTTATGTCAACGACGCCTTCTGCCGGGCGGTGGGGTGGCGCCGGGAGGAACTCCTGGGCCGGGTCCCCCCATACCCCTTCTGGCCGAAGGAGAAGGAGGCGGAGTGGCGGGACGTCCTCCTACGCCATCGGCTCGACCATGCGTGCAGGTCCGGCCACGAAGTGATGATCCGCCGCAAGGACGGAGAAACCTTCTGGGCCGTTCTGATCAGCAGCCCCCTGGGCGGAGATCGGATGATCCCCGAGGGACGGGTCTTCGCCATCTTCGACATCACCATCCGCAAGCGGATCGAACAGGAACTCCAGGCCTCGGAGGCGGAGCGCCAAATCCTCTACCGCCTGCTGGTGGAGGCCCAGGAGGCGGAGCGCCGGCGGATCTCGGCCGAACTCCACGACAGCATCGGCTCGGGCCTTTCCGCCGTCAAATTCGCCCTGGAGAAGAAGCTCCGGGAGCGCTCCTTCGATCGGGACAACGGCACCTCCATCGAGGATATTCTGGAGAAACTCCAGGGGCTCATCGAGGAGAGCCGGCGGATCGGCAAGAACCTCCACCCCTCCATCATCGAGGATCTGGGGATCGGTCCGGCCCTGTCCGCCCTCTGCCGGGAGACCCGGAAGCTCCACGACCATGTGGATGTGAAGTTGAGGTGGGACGTCACCGAGGGGGAGGTCCCCCCCGGCCGAAAGCTCTTGATCTACCGGATCAGCCAGGAGGCCCTCAACAACGCGCTCAAATACAGCGAAGGAGACCGCGTCACCATCACCCTCAAGTGCACGGACGGAACCATCATCCTGTCCGTTGCCGACAACGGGCGGGGGATGGACCTGGCCGACCGTGGCCGCCCCGGCGACCTGACCGGCGGCGCGGGGCTCAAGAACATGCGCGAGCGGACCCGCCTCTCCGGGGGACAGTTCGAGATCTTCTCCACGCCCGGCCAGGGCACCCGGATCCGGGCCACCTGGCCCGCGGAACCGAGCCGGGAAAACCGGCGGCGCACCCCCGAGTGAGCGGAGGATCCCTCCCCGGAACCGGGGAGTTCAGGCGGGGAGTCGGGGAGACGGCGATTTCCGTCGTCCCCTTCCCCGCCCCGGTTCCGCTACCGTCCCCGTAGCATCCATTTGGGGCGATGACCCCATATCCCCTTCGTCCCATTTCGCTATAATCAAACGGCAAGGCTCCCGAGGGAGCCTCCTGCTCCGAAACCGACGCTCCGGTACAACAGTATCCTGGAAAGGAGAACCCCATGGTTTCCGCTTGCGGCACATCGATTGGATCGCTCACCCCCCCTTGGTTCCGGGGATCGGCCGTTCGGGGGGGTGCATGACGATCCGGACCGCGCCCCGCGTCCTGATGGTGACGCCCGAGATCACCTACCTGCCGCCCCAGGCCGGGGGGTTCGCCAAATACTACAGGGCCAAGGCCGGGGGACTGGCCGATGTCACCGCCGGGCTGTTGAAGACCCTCCAGGACAAAGGGGCGGATGCCCATTTGGCCATCCCCTTCTACCGGCCCATGTTCAAGAGCGGGCTTCCCGAATCGATCCGCAAATCCCTGGGGACTCTCCTGGAGACCCTGCCGGAGAACCGGATCCACCTGGTGGAAAACGACCGGTTCACCCACATGGAGAGCGTCTACTCCTTCGACGGGCTGGAGAACACCCGGATCTCGCTGGCCTTCCAGGCGGAGGTGATCCGGCGGATCGTGCCGTCCGTCCGGCCCGATCTGATCCACTGCCACGACTGGATGACGGGCCTGATCCCGGCCTGGGCCAAGGTGGAAAAGATCCCTTCGCTTTTCACCCTCCACAACATCCACACCGTAAAAAGCACCATGGCCATGATGGAGGAGCACGGCCTTTTGCCGAAGGGCTTCTGGAACCACCTCTATTTCGAGCGGATGCCCGCCGGATACCGGGAGTCGAGAGAGAACAACCGGGTGGAGTACATGACCAGCGGCATCTTCGCCGCCGAGTATGCCAGCACCGTGAGCGAGACCTTTTTGCGGGAGATCATCGACGGAAAACACGACTTCGTCGAAAGGACGATCCAGGAGGAGCTGGCCAGAAAATACGGCGACGGCCGGGCCGTGGGGATCCTCAACGCCCCGGACCCCGGCTTCAATCCGGCCGGGGACGGAACCCTCTTTCGCCCCTACACCCCCCTGACCCATGTCGAGGGCAAGCGGACCAACAAGCAGTTTCTTCAGGTCGCCCTGGGGCTCTCCCCGGACCCGGACGCCCCGTTGTTCTTCTGGCCTTCGCGTCTCGACTCCCTCCAGAAAGGGAGCCGGCTTTTGGCCGAGATTCTTCCGGACATGATCGGCGGCAACGACCCCCATCCCCAGGTGATCTTCGTTGCCGACGGCGACTTCCAGGCCCGGTTCAAGGAGATGGTCCGATTCAATTGCCTGGAGAACCGGGTGGCCGTCTGCGACTTCGACGAACACCTATCCCATCTCGGCTACGGGGCCGCCGATTTCGTCCTGATGCCCTCCCGGTTCGAACCCTGCGGCCTGCCCCAGATGATCGGGGCCCTTTACGGCGCCCTGCCCGTGGCCCACAAAACCGGCGGGATCTGCGACACCGTCACCCCCCTCGACCCGGAAAAGAACCGCGGCAACGGCTTTCTTTTCGACACCTACAGCCCCGAGGGCCTGGCCGGCGCCGTCAACCAGGCCCTCGCCTTCCACCGCCTGCCCCAGGATACCAGACAGGCCCAGATCCGACGGATCATGGCGGACGCCGCCGACCGGTTCAACCACGAAACCACCTGCGGTAAATATATCAAACTCTACGAACAGATCCTGGAACGGCCCCTGGGCGCAAAGCCACCTCCCCGGGCCCGTCGGTCCGATCCCGGGACCCTGTCCGAAAGCGTCGGTGCCTGAATCTGAATCCGGATTTTCAGGATGATGTTCGGGATTTTCAGGATCGACCCTGCAAAATGCCGCAATTCCTAATCCCATCAACCCGGCCGGCTGATCCTTCCCGCGGTTCCCACGGAATTTGCACGGATTATCCTGAAAATCCTGCCAAATAATCCCGGCCATCCGGATTCGAAATAAGGGTGGCGATGTCGCTTTTCATCCACCAAAAGGAAATTGCACATCTCCGTATAAATCGCTATATTGAGGGAAAATTCGAATCTGGATGGTGAATGGGAAAGATGGATCGAGACGTATCGGAACACAATCTGATCCCCTGGCACCGCCTGTTCGGGCTGACGCTCACCGAC
>CAYSLC010000258.1:0-6926 GCA_964431545.1 uncultured Desulfobacteraceae bacterium
CCCCAGAACTCACCCCAGTCCAGCTTTGGACCCCACCTTGCATGACCTCCATGTTGTACCAGAGGAGAATCATGTATACTGTCCCCAGAACTCACATGTATACTGTCCCCAGAACTCGTCCAGAACTCCCACAGGTCACGGCGTATCCGGCGCCCAGGGTGAACCCTATGTTGCGGCCGGGGACGCCGGCGGCGTCTTCGTAGGTTCGGGTGAGGGTTATCGGATCGGGGCCGTCGGCACCGCCGGGAAGGGAATCGGAACAGTGAGGAAAAGGATTTATCGATCTGATCCGATCAACCCCTAAATCTCAGGCTCCCGGTTCGACGATGATCCATCCGTTGCGGCCGGCCGCTCTCCGAAGGCACTCTTCGGCGGCGGACGACGCCCCCGGTCGGTGGTCGAGGGGGAGGGCGTAAACCAGGGAGCCGGCCCGGTCCCGGAGTTCCAGCCGGCTTTTTTCGCGATGGATCCGAACCTCGCACCCGGTCATGAAGCGGAAGGGCGGGTGAAAAGTGGCGGGGCTGGCGGATGTCGCCGGCTTCATCCTACGCATCCCCCCATCGGTGAGCGTTCGAACAGGGGACGGCCCGCGTCTCGTCCGTGTTTCCACGGGCCGCCGCGGGGGAAAACCGTTGCAGGCGGCCGGGATTCATCGGCTGTCTTCCGTCGAAGAAATCGCACGCCCGGTAATAGAGAAGATCCTCCATCCAGAGACGGGCCTGGCCTGGGTCCCGGAAGAAGCGTCGAAGGAGTTCGCCGGGTGCGGAGACCCCTTCCAGAATCGGTCCGAACAGCTCCGATGGGTCCCGGAAGCACTCCCAGTCGCACCGGCGACACGGCGGGGAATCCGAAAGCGCTCCCATCCGGAGATCCTGAAATCGTCCCAGGGGTTCGTCTCCGCGATATCCGCAGGGATAGGTCTTTCCGTCTCCGGCCTGGATAAAGAGGAAATCGATCCCGCCCTTGCAGGGGTATGGGGCCGGGCCCGCCCCGGCGTACTGCCGTTCCAGGGCCAGAAGGGAGACCCGGGGCGAAAAGATGCGGATACTGGATCGAAACTCCGGAATGGTCTTTGAGAGGGCCCGGAAGAGGAGCACCTTCTCCCGCCCGGTGAACCGGACCACCCGGTCGGCGGAGGTGGCGGCGTACACCGCATCCAGATCCTCGCTTTCCGGATCGATGCTCATGGGGTAGCAGCTGTTGACCATGGTGAATCCCAGGTCTACGGCAAAGGCGTAGAAGCGCCGGAACGCGCGGCGGAACCGGCGGAAGAACCGGTCCGGGTCTCTTCCGCAGTCCGGGACGGCGTCCGGCCCGTCGCCGGCGATGTTCCGGTTGATCCCCAGGTTGACCGAAGGGTAGAGCCCCCGCTCGTGGAAAAGCGGCAGGGCCTGTTCGATCCCGGCCACCACACCGGGAAACCCGCGCATCCGCTCATGAACCTCCGCCACCGCCGAGTCGATGCTGATCCAGAAGTTCCGCAGGGGGGTGGCCGCCAGGGTGTCGACCACCCGTTCGACCCGGGATCGGAACCCCCGCCGCTTCGGGTCGGCGAAGAGGAAGCCGTTGGTGCCGGTCCGGATGAAATCGATGCCGGCGGCCCCGGCGTGCCGGATCAGTTCGGCGAGGTCCGCCAGGTGGAGCAGCGGCTCCCCGCCGGTGAAGGAGACCGCGCGGACCCCCTTTTCCGCCGCGCCGTCGATGATCCCTTTTATCTCGTCGGTGGCGAGGCGCGAGCGGGGGAACCGCTCGGTGACCCGCATGCCGCACTGGGGGCACCGGGCATTGCAGTGGTCGGTCATCTGGATCACCAGCTGACCGGGGATCCGTCCCGCCGCCAGGGGTCCGATGGTCCGTAACAGGTCTCGGATCGATCCGGAGGTCATGGGGTTCATCCGGCCCGCCGCCGGGCGGGATCCTCGTCATACATCCGCCAGGTCTCGTCAAAGGCCTGTTCGAAGGACCGGTCCTCCATATATCGCCGGGCCGAGGCCCCCATCGACCGGGCCAGCCCCCGATCGCCGGCCAGGATCCGCATGGCCCGGCCCAAGCTCTCCGGATCATCCCCCTTCACCACCAGGCCGGTCCGGTCCGAGAGCATGTTCTCGTGGGGGCCGCCCTGGTCGGTGACGATCACCGGAAGGCCGGCGGCCTGGGCCTCCAGGACCACGTTGCCGAAGGTGTCGGTGGTGGAGGGGAAGACGAAGATATCGCTGGATGCGTACATGGTGGCCAAGGGCTCGCCGTCCATGTATCCGGTGAAGGTGCAGGGGGTTCCGGCCATGGTCCGTTTCATCTCCTCCAGGTAGGGCCCGTCCCCGACGATGAAAAGGTGGATATCTTGGGTTTCGGCCAGCAGGGCCTTGAAGGCCTGGGCCAGCAACGGCATGTTCTTCTCCTTGGAGACCCGGCCCACGTAGAGGAGCTTCACGATCTCCCCGCCGATCCCGAACCGCTTTTTCATAACGCCGTTGCGTTTGGCCGGATGGAACCGGGCGGTGTCGATGCCCCGGGGAAAGAGCCGGATCTTTTCCGGATTGAGGCCCTTGGCGATCAGCTCGTCTCCGGTGGCTCGCGACGGCACGTAGACGGCGTCCATCTGATCGTAGTACCAGAGGGTGTACCGCCAGGTGAGTTCCTCGATGGCCGAATCGCCGGTAAGGTACTGGGCATACTGGGGAAGCGCGGTGTGGTAGGTGCCGTTGATGGGCAGGTTGAGGATGTGGGCGATCCCCAGGGCCGCCAGGCCGATGGGTCCGGGGGTGGCGGAGTGGATATGGGTGAACCCCTGCTCGTGGCAGTGGTTGAGCATCTCCAGAAAGGGGGGGTAGAAGACTTGCAGTTCCGGATACTCCGGGAGTTCCCACCGGCCCACGGGCTTGAAATTGGTGACCCCCGGGCGGTCCAGGTGGTCGGCGGCGTCGCAGGTGATCACCGTCAGATCCTTGCCGGTCCTCCGGGCGATCTCCACCTGCTGCTGAAGGGTCTGGGCCACGCCGTTGACCTCGTAGAAGGTATCGGTGAAATGGGCCACCCGGGTCCGCCCGGCCCGGTCCCCCAAGGTTTCCGCCACGGGGTCCTGAAACCGGTGGAGGATCTCCCCGTTCATTTTACGGTCCTTGGTGAAGTGGACGAAGGAGACGAAGTAAGGGGCCAGCAGCGTGTAAAGGCCGCCGGCGGCGCCGATGGTGTGAAAGATGTTGAAGACGTTGGCCCCGGACAGGTGACCCATGAGATGGTTGGCAAAGGAGCACATCACCTTGTTGGAGACCTGGTTGACGAAGTCGAACCAGCGGGTCTCCGGATCGCCGCCCTCCGCCGAAGGGTCGCCGGGCTTTGCCGGTTTGAGAAGGGCGGGGTTTTCCCGCAGGAACCGCCAGGTCTCCTGGCGGAGCATCTCCATGAGGCCGTTGGAGATCTCGGTGGAGACCCGGGGCCGCCGGCGGTAGTTCCAGAAGACTTGCAGCCGGGAAAGGAGACCCCCTTCGGCCTCGGGATCGGAATTGAGGGATCGCTCCAGGTATTTGAGCAGGATGTCCCGGTTGACGTACCGGCCCAGACCGAACCGGTTCCGGTAGTACTGGTAGGCGATGCCGTAAAGGTTGTGGGCCAGGGTCCGGGGGGTGGAGGAGCGCTCCATGGGTTCGCACCGGCCCTCCGCGATGGCCGCCAGCACCCCCTCGACGGTCGGTCCGCCGTCGACCCGGGTGTGGGACCGGGCGATGTTGAGCCCGCTGTGGTCGTCGGACCCCGCGATCAACTGCTTTTTCCAGGGGAGGGGAAACAGGGGCATGATGGCGTGCGTTTCGGCCAGACGGTCCAACTGTTCGGGGCCGAGATCGGCGACGATGGTTCGCACAATCTGGTTCTGCCCGGCCTCGCGGGCCCCGTTGAGTTCGAACCGCCGGAACAGGAGCAGCATCTTCTCGAAGTGTGCGGCGGTGAGCCGTTCGTTGACGCCGTATAAAGGATGGGCCACGGCGTGGACGATCCGTTCGCTTCTGAGGTAGGCGGCCAGATCGAAGATGTTCTCCCGGATCTTCTGGATCTCCCCGTGGTGGCGCTCGGTGATGCCGTAGGCGAGCACGTGGACCTTGCACCCGTCCTCGGGAAAGTAGGTGGTGATCTCCTCGCTGATGAAGACATCGGGCAGGTGGGCGATCTCCAGGACCCCGTCGATGGTATTGTGGTCGGTGATGGTGACCAGATCCATCCCCTTGGCCTTGGCGATCCGGTAGATGTTGTGGGGATCGGTGAAGCTCTCCGGGCACCCCAGCTTCTTGAGCACCCATTGGGAGGGGCGTTTGGAGAATTTCGAGTGTACATGGAGGTCGATCCGAACCGATGCCGCGTTCTGCGTCCTGTCTTCCGAATCCGTTGCCATCGCTTGTCCTTTGTGTTTTCGGTTTATCGTTCCCGGCTGCCGTCTCCGCCGCCTTCGCCTTGTCCCGATCGGCATACCGCCACGCTCGTCACCCTTGCGTTTACGCGCCCAATGTTAGCGGGTTGCAAAAGATCCGTTAAAATTTCGTGAATCCGCCCCGCCTTACGGGAAAATGGGTCGATCTCCGAAAAAAAGGGGCACTGATCCCGTCCCGGGAGCGGATCACCACCGATCGCGTGGACATGGGAGGATCGCCCGGGAGCCCACGGGGGGAGAGCCGTCGCCTTGAAATCCGCCCTGGATCTCTTATGGTGGGTTTTATGGGGAGAAAGGAGCCGCGAAGCGATTCGTGATCCCCGTCCCCCGGCGGCGCACGGTCAACGGACGGCGCCGGGTATCCGAAATCCGACACCCCTCGCGGGGCTTGCCCGCGATCCAGTAAGGAAGGAGGTCATCATGCGTATTCGAAAAAACGCCGCAATGCTGCCATCTCAGGAGAGACGACGGTACGTGGATGCCGTCAAGGCCCTCAAGGCCGATATCGCCGCGACCCTGGACGACGGAACACGGGTGGGCCGCTACGACCAGGTGGTGGCGCTCCATCTGGGGGTGACGTCCCGGTTTTTGGAGGGGACCCCGGTGGCCGACGGCGGCCACGGCGGCCCCGCGTTTCTGCCCTGGCACCGCCAGTACCTGCTGATGCTGGAGGATCAACTGCGGACCGTGGACAGCGAACTCACCCTCCCCTACTGGGAGTGGACCGATCGCCGCGCCACGGCCGACGTTCTCTTCCAGGACGATTTCATGGGGCCGGCGGGCGGCGGTCCCGACGGCCGGGTCGCGTCCGGCCCCTTCACCGCCGAAGCGGGGTGGCCCCTCATCGACGAGATTCATCGATCCCGGTCCGGAACCCCTTCGCGGGGCTCCCGGCTTCTCCGAAACGCCGCCTTCGATCTCGACCGCCTCCCCTCCCCTTCGGACCTCGACGGGATCCTCTCCCTCGGCTCCTATGAGGCCAGCTTTCCGGGCCGGGGGTTCCGGCGGGAGCTGGAAGTCGGCCCCCACAACGGCCTCCACGTCATGGTGGGCGGCACCATGGCGGGCATGAGTTCCCCCAACGACCCGGTCTTCTTCCTCCACCACGCCATGGTGGACCGGCTCTGGGCCCAATGGCAGGCCGACGGCCGCGCCGGCCCGGACTTCTACCCCCTCGCGGCCCAGCCCGACTTTTCCGGCCTGCGGCGGGTGGGCCACGGCCTCCAGGAACCCATGTGGCCCTGGGACGGCGGCCGGGGGACCACCCTCCCCTTTCTCTCCCGGTACCTTCCCGACTTCGGCGACTCGGTCCGTCCTGTGGACGTTCTGGCCGTCCGGGACCTCGGCTACACCTACGACTCGCTCCTCCCCCGGCTGGAACCGGGGGGAACCCTGTCCGGCGTGGATCTCGACCGGCCGGGAAGCGAACAGGGGTTCCGGGTGGTGGTGGAGAGGCCGGGCGCCTTCCGTCTGGAGACGGGCGGGACCACCCCCACCGCCATGTCCCTTTACGGTCCGGACGGGTGGGGCCTGGTGGCCGCGAACCTGGGGGGCGGAACAGGGGAAAACGCCCGGATCGACGCGGATCTCGCCCCCGGGCTCTACTTCGTGGTGGTCCGCCATGCCGTCCCCGGCGGCACCGGGCGGTTCAACATCTCCCTGGGGGGCCGGACCATGGACGAGGCGGTTCGACTGGCTCCCGACGGCCCCGCCGTGCAGGCGGCCATCGATCCCGCGGGCGATCGGGATGTCTTCCGGTTCACCGCGCCGAACCTGGGCCGGTACACCATCCGCACCGAGGGGCCCACGGATGTCTTCATGTCCCTCTACGGGCCGGACGGGCCCGACAGCCTGGTCACGGAGGACGATGACAGCGGGCAGGAGCGGAACGCCCGGATCACCAGCCGGCTCACCAACGGCGAGTACCGGGTGGAGGTCCGCCACTACCTGCCCACGGAAACCGGCCGGTACACCATCTCCGTTGCCGCCGAGGGGCGGATCGACCCCACCAACCTCGAAGTGGACGGACCCGAGGTGAACGGGGAGATCGCCGTCGCCGACGAGAGCGACCTCTACGCCTTCGAAGCCGGGGCCCGGGGCACCTACCGCATCGAAACCTCCGGGGCGACCGATACCTTCCTCACCCTCTACGGACCGGACGACGAGACCCTCCGCCTCGCCCGGGACGACGACAGCGGCCCCGGCCTGCTGTCGCGCATCGAGCAGTCCCTGGATCCCGGGCTCTATTTCGTTCGGGTCCGCCACTACAGCCCCACGGGCACCGGGCCCTACGGGGTTCGGGTCCGTTCCGCATGAACCGTTGCGACCCCGCCGCCCGAAGGATATCCGGTCGGCCGGCGGGGCCGCCCGCCATCTGAAAGCCGGTTCTGCTTATGGCGCTTTTTGGATCGCCGACCCATCCCCACGGCATCAGGGCGCGGCTGGAGGGGGGGACGGGCGAAGGCGGTATTGGACTGAGGGCGGCCCTTTTGGCGTCGTCGCCAAA
>CAYSLC010000259.1:0-6924 GCA_964431545.1 uncultured Desulfobacteraceae bacterium
AGGTCCATGTTGCCGGTGCCCTTGAACTCCTGGAAGATGACCTCGTCCATGCGGCTGCCGGTGTCGACCAGGATGGTGGCCAGGACCGAGAGGGATCCGCCGTCCTCGATGTTTCTCGCCGCGCCGAAGACCTTGCGGGGGATCTCCATGGCGCCGGCGCCCAGGCCGCCGCTGAGGGTCCGGCCGTGGCTGGGGGTGTCGGTGTTGAAGGCCCGGGCCAGCCGGGTCAGGGAGTCGATGAGGACCACCACATCCCGCCCCGTCTCGGCCCACCGGGTGGCGGTGTTCATGGCCATGCTGGTCATCCGGATGTGGGCGTCGATCCCCTGGTCCGCGGAGGAGTAGAGAACCTGGGCCCCGGCCACGCCCCGCCTGAAGTCGGTCACCTCCTCGGGGCGTTCGTCCACGAGCAGAACAAAGACCATGACCTCGGGATGGTTGGCGATGACGGCGCCGGCCATGTGTTTCAGGATGGTGGTCTTCCCGGCCTTGGGCGGCGAAATGATCAGCCCCCGCTGCCCCTTGCCGATGGGGACGATGATGTCGAGGGCCCGTCCCGTTACGTCGTCGGGTGTTTTGGACAGGTGGAGGCGCTCGACCGGATCGATGCTGATCCCTTTGTGGAAGGGCGTCAGCCGGGCGTGCTCCGCCGGCGGGAGTCCGTTGACGACCGCCACCTCCGCCAGCCGGAGGTTTCCGCCGCCCCGATCCCCTTTCTTTCCCTTCTTCGCTTTCTTCGCTTTCCCCTCGATGAAGGCGCCCTCGGCGAGGTTGGCGCGTTTGATCAGGTCCGCGGGGACGAACACGTCCCGATCGCTCTGGGCGAAGTTGTTTTCGATCTTCCGCAGAAACCCGAATCCCTTGTCGAAGACTTCCAGATATCCGTTTACCGCTTCCACTCCTGTCGACTCCTCGATGTAATCGATTGCCAGAATCCGACCCGGGCAGCCTTTCCGGTCGTCCCGGGCCTTTCCCAAAACCTGTTTGTATCCCGTCATCGGACGGAAACCGCTTTCAGGCGCCGCCACCCGTCAGGCCCGCAGCGCCTCCTCCTGCCGCGTCAGGCTCAACAGTATCCCCCCCGCGATGAAGAGAATCAGGACACTCAGGATGCCGTACCGCTCCTGCCCGGTGATCAGGGTGAACGATCCCACGAAGAAGGGGCCGACGATGGCGGAGAATTTCCCGACGATATTGTAGAAGCCGAAAAATTCGGAGGCCTTGTGCTTGGGGGCGGCCTTGCCGAAGTAGGACCGGCTCAGGGCCTGGATCCCCCCCTGGGAGGAGGCCACCAGCATGGCCAGGAGCCAGAAGAGCCCGGTCTTGAGCCGGTCGGATTCGATGGTCGGCAGGAAGAAGGCCAGGAAGACCACGCCCACGTAGACCCCGATGCCGACGAAGATCATCTTCCGGCCGGTCCATCTGCCGGCCAGCTTTCCATATCCCAACGCGCAGGGAAAAGCAACGATCTGGATCACCAGAAGGACGATGAGAAGGGTGTTCCGGCCGATGCCGACGCTCACGGCGATGGGGGTGGCCATCCGGATGATGGTGTTGACCCCTTCGATGTAGAAGAAATAGGCCCCCAGGAAGATGAAGATGTTCCGGTACTTCCGGAGGTCCCGGAAGGTCCCGGCCAGACGGGCGAAGCTGTCCCGGATCGGCGTGGGGGAGGGCTCGATGTAGTGGGTCTGCTTGACGTTCTTCAACAGGGGGATGGCGAAGACGAGCCACCAGAGACCGGTGATGACGAAGGCGAGCCGGACGGCGGGGACCGAGGACGAAAACCCGATCCGGTCATGGAAGACCACCAGAAGCAGCGCGGCGACGAACGGGATGGTGCTGCCGATGTACCCCCAGCCGAATCCGGCGGCGGAGATCGTGTCCATCCGCTCCTCGGTGGTCACGTCCACGATGAAGGCGTCGTAGAAGAGGTTGGCCCCGGCGAATCCGATGACGGAGACGCCGTAGAGGATGATGGCCGCAAGCCACTGGCCGCCGCTCACCAGGGCCAGCGAGAGGGTGGCGGTGACCCCCAGGGCGAAGAAGAAGCCGAAGAACTTCTTCTTCCGGTTCCGGTAGTCGGCGATGGTCCCCAGGATCGGCGCCAGGAGGCCGACCACGGCGCTGGCGAAACTGTTGCCGAAGGCCCAGGAGGCGACGTAGATCTCCTCTCCGGCCAGGTTCCGGTAGTAGAGGGGAAAGATGGCCGTGGTGATGATGATGGAGTAGGCCGAGTTGGCCCAGTCGTAGAGGATCCAGCTCCGTTCCTCGATGGTCTTTCGGTGGGGCGGCGGGGGTTTCCCTGCCGTGGGGCCTGCCTTCCCTGGTTGCTGATCGGTCGCCGTCACCGGATTCCTCGGGGGGATTCCGGCCGCCGGAAGAAAAATTCCCGGCCTGTGAATGGACAGCGGAAGGCGAGTTCCACGGCAAAGAGCCGCATCCCGTCCCGGTTTTTGTTGCCGGTCCCGTATCGGGGGTCCCCCACGACCGGGTGGCCGATGGACGCGAAGTGGCGGCGGATCTGGTGTAGTCGGCCGGTGGGGATCGTCACGTCCACCCACGCCGCGTCGGCCTCCGGATCGTATCGGACCACCCGGTAGGCGGTCTCGGCCGGCTTTCCGTCCAGGTCGCTCCGGATGGCCTTCTCGGCCCCTGCCGCGCCGGGGTTCCCCCGAACACGGGCCCGATACCCCTTGCGTACCGCCCGGTTCCGGAAAAGAGCGGAAAACCTGGCCGCGGCCCCCCGGTCGTGGGCGAAGACCACCAGCCCCGCCGCCTCCCGGTCGAGGCGGTGGAGGAGAAAGACCGGCCGCCGGGGGGTGAAGAAGACCTCCACCTGCCGCATGAGGCTGCAATGGTCGCCGTGGTCCGTCCCCTGGGCGAGGAGCCCGGGGGGCTTGTCCCAGACGCTGAACCGCTTTTCGTCGGCCACGCATCGGCCCTCCGGCGGTCTCCGGGCGAGGATCGCCTCGTCGTAGAAGAGGCTCACCTCCTGGCCGGGCGAGACCGCCGCGGACGCCTTCCGGATCCGCGTCCGGCCCCGCCCCTTGCCGGAGCGCCAGACGGCGCCCTTGGCCATGGCCTCCTTGATCTTGCGCCGGGAAAGGCCGGTGTGCCGGAGGAGGAGATCGGCGGCGCTCCGGGGATCGTCTTCACGGACGATCCGCCTTACTGTAAACCGGTTCGCGGCGGCTCCCTTCCGATCCGGAAAAGAGGGGACCGGCGCCGGCGCTCCGGCCGAAGAAGGCACGGGAATCTACCAGACCTCGGGATAGCCGATATCCACGAAGGCCTTCTCCATCTTGAGCTTGTGCTCCCGCTCCATGGCGGCCAGGTCGTGGAAGATCTTCTCCTGGGCCGGGTCGGTGCAGGCGTCGGCCAGCCGGGAGTAGTGGGCCATGGCCGCCTCCTCCTTCTTCATGGCCAGGGCGAAGGCGTCCGCCGGCTTCAGATCGGTGGTCAGGGGGATCTCGTCCACGGTCTCGGCCACCTTGTAATCCTTCGATTCGTCGAAGGGAAGGGTCTCGGGCATCTCCGAAAGGAACCCTTCCAGGATATCCTGATGTTTTTTCTCCTCCCTGACGAAACTCGAAAAGAGTTCCTTCAGATCCGGAGAGGCCACCTTCTCGCTCACGGACTTATAGAAGTTCTGGGCCTCGATCTCGCTCTCGATGGCGTTTTTCAGGATATCTTCGTATTCGCTGCGGTTCATCGTCTCTCTCCTTGGTCCACCGTGTTGGGTAAACGGTCCTTCGGGTTTTCCCGGACCTTCTCCCTACGTACCAAATCCCCCCGGATGTTGCAATTGGAGACTTCCCGTTTCCGGGAGGGACTCCCGCTTTTCCCTCGATTTTTCCCACCCGATCTGAGATAACCCTGAACTTTCGAAGCGGGGATCCGCCGGCCGGCCCCGGCCTCTTCCATGGGGAAGATGCCGGTCCACGGCCGGAAATCCCACGGACGGGAGCGGACGGGAGCCGATGGGAGCCATGGAAGACGAGACGATCCTTACCGGAAGGCGCCGGCTGTACATCATCCCGGCCACGCTGATGGTCCTGTTCCTCGGCGCGCTGGACACCCTGGTGATGACCGCGGCCATGCCCTCCATCGTGGCGGAGCTGGGGGGACTCCACCTCTACAGCTGGGTCTTTTCCGCCTACATGCTGAGCCGGGCCGTCAGCCTGCCCATCTTCGGAAAGCTGAGCGACCTCTACCCCAACCGAACCCTCTACGCCGTCTCCATCCTCATCTTCCTGGCCGGATCGGTCTTCGCCGGGATCTCCGCCACCATGACCCAGTTGACCCTCTCCCGGGTCGTCCAGGGGATCGGAGCCGGGGGCAACTTCGCCCTGGTCTACATCGTCCTGTCGGACATCTCCACCCCCGAGCGCCGCGGCAAGATGATGTCCCTGGCCAGCTTCGTCTGGGGGCTCGCCTCGGTCCTGGGGCCGACCTTCGGCGGGTTCATGGTCACCTACGTCTCCTGGCGCTGGATCTTCTTCGTCAACCTGCCGCTGGGGGCCCTCTCCCTGGCCGGGATCCTTTGGTTTCTGGAGGAGACCCGAAAGAAGCGCGCGGCGGTCTCCCTCGACCTGGCCGGGGCCGCGACCCTGTGTGCCGCCATCCTCTCCCTGCTCACCGCCTTTCTCCTGGCTGGCGAGACCTACCCCTGGAGTTCCCCGCCCATCATCGGACTGTTCGCCCTGGCGGTCCTGTCGGCCGTCGCCTTCCACCGGGCCGAGGTCCGGGCCCGGGAGCCGATCCTCTCCATCGACTTCTTCCGGATCCCCCGGTTCCGGCTCGGAAACGGCACCGTCTTCTTCAGCAGCTTCACCATCTTCACCCTGTCGGCCTTCAGTCCCCTCTTCATCCAGGGGTCCCTGGGAAGGAGTCCGGCCCAGCTCGGGTTCGCCATGATGTTTTTAAGCGGCGGATGGTCCGCCGGGGCCCTGCTCTGCGGCCAGACCTCCCAGCGGGTGGGGGAGCGCCGCATCTCGATCCTGGGGGCCGCCTTTCTGATGGCCGGCAGCGCCATTCTGGCGGGCGCGTCGAGCGCCACCCCCCTGTGGCTCTGCTCCCTGGCCCTCTTCACCGCCGGGATCGGCATGGGGTTCGTCTCCATCGCCACCCTCCTGGTGGTCCAGAACAGCGTCGGGACCGCCGACCTCGGGGTGGCCACCTCCTCCCACCAGTTCACCCGGACCCTGGGGGGCACCATCGGGGTGGGGGTCACCGGCGGGATCGTCACCGGCCGGTTCCTGTCCGAGATGGAGCGGCTCGCCGAAAAGGGGGCGGCGGGATCCCTTCCACCGGAAGTGATCGATCTTTTGCGGAACAACGTGGAGAACCTCTTTCGCCCCGAGGTCCGGGAGATCCTCTCCCCCGACCTCCTGCGGACCCTCCAGGGGGCCATGGCCGACGGCCTCCAGGGGGTCTTTCTGGCGGCCCTGGCCTCGGCGGCGGTCTGCCTGGCCCTCGCCCTCCTCCTCCCCAGGAGGAATTCCCGATGACCCCTTTGCAACCGAAACCCGACACAAAAGGAGAAGACCCATGCGATACGGCGCCATGAACAGTCCGCTTCTGCCCGTCACCGACGAGATCGACGCCTTCGGGGCCATGGGGTTCGACTACCTCGAACTGACCCTGGACGCCCCCATGGCCCATTACACCGACGTCCGCCGCCAGGCGGCGGAGATCCGGCGGCGGTTGGACCGCCACGGGATGGACCTCGTCTGCCACCTGCCCACCTTCGTCTCCACCGCCGACCTGACGGCGTCGATCCGGCGGGCATCGGTGGCGGAGGTGATCGGCTCCCTGGAGGCGGCCGCCGGCCTCGGCGCCCGGAAGGCGGTGCTCCATCCGCCCACCGCGTCCGGCCTCGGCTGCCTGGTCCCGGAGCTGACCCGCACCTACGCCCTGGAGAGCCTTTCGGAGATCCACGAGGCCGCCGAACGGCTGGGCGTGCTCCTCTGCGTGGAGAACATGATCGCGCCGGCGGGCGGGTTCACGGAGCCCGAGGACTTCACGGAGATCTTCTCCCGGTTCCCCGATCTGCGGCTCACCCTCGACACAGGCCACGCCAACCTGTCGGGGAGGCCGGGGAGCCGGGCCCTGCGGTTCATCAAGGCCCACGGCGACCGCCTCGGCCACATCCACGCCAGCGACAACCGGGGCAAGGGGGACGACCACATTCCGGTGGGCAGCGGCAACGTCCCCTTCGGCAAGATCGCCCGGGCGATCCAGGGATGCGGGTACGACGAAACCATCACCCTGGAGATCTTCACCGAGGACCGGACTTACCTGGCCACCAGCCGGGAGAAGCTCGCCGCCCTGTTTTGACCCGCCGCGGTCCCGTCAGCCGAACAGGCGCTCCTTGCGGCGGCGGAGGTAGTGCTCCGCGATGAAGTTGAGGGGCTTTCTCACCGTGTTGAAGTTCTCATGGAGCACGGTGAACATGTCGGCCATCTCCAGCCGCTCCGCATATTGGTGTCCGGCGGCCAGCTTGTAGAACTTCTGCCCCTCCTGTTCGTAGTCATCCGGGCCGATGCGGAGATGCCCCGGAATTTGGGGCCGGATCTCCCCGGAGTGGGGGTACCGGAGATCCTGGACGGCGAAGTCGGGAAAGATCCCCAGGATGAAGAGGCAGATGTCGCCGATCCGCTTGTAGAGCCCGAACTTCAGATCGTCCTCCACCACGTCGCAGAAGGCCTTGAGGCTCTCGATGTCCATATCGTTGAAGCGGATCTTCCGCCGGAACCCCTTCCCGTCCCGGAAGGAGAAGCTGAAGCTCTCGACCTTCGTGAAGGTTGTGAGCATGTGGGCCAGGTACCGGTCGAGGGGCTGGGAGGCGAAGAGCGCCACCACCGCCTCGGCGTCGAAGACCGGAATCTCCATGGTCCGGGTCTTTTCGATGGTGAACCG
>CAYSLC010000260.1:0-1707 GCA_964431545.1 uncultured Desulfobacteraceae bacterium
GATCGGCGTATTTCCGGGCGCTGCCCGACACTTGCAGGATCACCGGGGAACCGGTTTCGACGCACCCGAGAACGATGGCCTGAAGCTGCTCCATATTGTTGAAATTATAAGCCGGGACCGCATACCGCCCTTCCATGGCTTTGGCGAACATCTCTTTGGTGTTCACCAATCCGATGTCTTCGTATCGAACGGGATCAACCATGATCCACCTCCATTCGGCGTCTTGAACGCATTGATGATTGGCAAAAAATTCGTAAAGCCGCTTTGTCTCTTTCCACCTTTGCCAGGCCGAACTTCCCCAGTTCCCGAAGCCCGGCCTGGAGCAATTCCCCGCTTTTACCGGCCCCCATTCCTTTTATGACCCCGCCGCCTCGCCGGCCGCCGCCATCTCCACGGCGGAATCCTCAACTGGTCTTTTTACGACATACAATGCCCCAGTCGTAACCAACGTCCCGGCGATGATCGCTATGACGTAAGAAACCACATGGGTCACGGCGTTGGGAATGGCCAGGACGAAGACGCCGCCGTGGGGCGCCAGCAGGTGGCAGCCGAAGACCATGGACAGTGCGCCCGTGACGGCCGATCCCGCCATGATGGAGGGGATGACCCGGAAGGGGTCCCGGGCCGCGAAGGGGATGGCGCCCTCGGTGATGAACGAGATGCCGAGGACGAAGGCGGCTTTGCTCGCCTCCTGTTCATCTTTGGTGAACCGGCTTTTGAACAGCGTCGCCGCCAGGGCCAGCCCCAGGGGCGGGGTCATGCCCGCCGCCATGACCGCGGCCATGGGCGCGTAAATCTTGCTGGAGAGCAATCCGACGGCGAAGGTGTAGGCCGCTTTGTTTAGCGGGCCGCCCATGTCGAAGGCCATCATGGCGCCGAGCAAAAGGCCCAGCAGGAGGGCGCTGCTTTCCTGCATGCCGCTCAGCCAGCCGGTGAGGCCGTTCAGCGCCGCCTCCATGGGCGGGCCGACCGCATAGATCATGACCAAGCCGATGATGAGCGTCGAAAGGAAGGGCAGGATCAGAACAGGCTTCAACCCCTGGAAATTCTCCGGCAGTTGAATCTTGTCGTTCAGGAATTTGGTGACGTAGCCGGCCAGAAATCCGGCGGCGATGCCGCCGAGAAAGCCCGACCCCACCGTGGTGGCCAGCATGCCGCCGATGATGCCGGGGGCGATGCCGGGCCGGTCGGCGATGGAAAAGGCGATGAAGGCCGCCAGCACCGGCACGAAAAGGGAAAAGGCCGTTGCGCCGCCGATCTGCATGAGGGCCCATCCGATGGTCCCCTCCTTGTCGCCGGCGTAGATTCCGCCGAAGGCGAAGGCCAGGGCGATCATGAGCCCGCCGGCCACCACCACGGGGAGCATGTAGGAGACGCCGGTCATGAGGTGCTTGTAAGGGCCGGTTCGGCCGGAGGACCGCTCCTTTTTCAGATCATTCACTTTGCCGGCGAGATCGGATTTGGCGGCCTCTTTGGCCTGGAGCGCCGCCTTGACCACGGCCTGCCCGTCGTGCAGGGCCGCCTTGGTCGATGTCTCATGGACCCGCTTGCCCCCGAACCGGGCCTTGTCCACATAGGCGTCGGCCGCGATGACCACGGCGTCCGCCCGTTCGATCTCCTCCGGCGTCAGGACGTTTTTGGCCCCCACCGATCCCTGGGTTTCCACCTTGATCTCGTGGCCCAGGGCCTTGGCGCCCTTGCGGAGGG
>CAYSLC010000260.1:1717-6923 GCA_964431545.1 uncultured Desulfobacteraceae bacterium
CTTCGGCGGCCATGATGGTGTGGGCGATGCCGGTGGGGCACGATGTGACGCCCACCAGGAACTTGGGCGCTGCCTCGTCCCCGGCTTCAGCGGCGGCGGCCGGGGCCTCCGCCGGTTCGATTTCCGCTTCGGCCGCTATCGGTTCCACGGCGTCCTCGGCCTCGCCGAGGGCCGCTTCGATGACGGCCCGGGTCTTTCGGATGGCCTCGCTGGTGGTGACGGCGTGGACCGGTTTTCCCGAAAACCGCGTCATATCGATGTGGATGTCCGATGCGATGATGACGGCGTCCGCATTTTGGATGTCCGATTCGGGAAGCGGATCTTTGATGCCTTCCGATCCCTGGGTTTCCACTTTGATGCCGTGGCCCATGATTTCCGCGGTCTTTTTCAGGGCCTCGGCGGCCATGACAGTGTGGGCGATGCCGGTGGGGCATGCCGTAACGGCGACGATATGGGACATGAGTTCCTCCTTATGGGATGTCGATAAATGTCTTTACAGGGTTTCCAGGACGACCTGTTTCATGAGCGCTTCCAGGTCTTCCGCGGGCGGCAGGCCGATCCGCACCCGGGAGACGGCGCTCGCGGAAAAGGCGGTGGCCAGCCGGGCGCAGTCCGCCAGGGGCAGCCCTTTCACCTTTCCCGCGATGGTGCCGCTCACCATGGCGTCCCCGGCGCCTACCGTGCTCTCAACCGTTACATCGGGCGGCAGGGCCAGGATCTGCTGGTCGTCCTCCACGAAGACGGCCCCCTTTTCCCCCATGGAGACGACGACGCACCGGACGCCCTCGTCCAGGAGGCGCCGGGCCGCGTCCACGATCTCCGCACGGCCGGTCAGGGTCCGGCCCAGCAGCTCTTCCAGTTCGTGGATGTTGGGCTTCACCAGGGTCGGCGCCGCCGGCAGCGCCAGCCGCAATCCTTCGCCGCTGGCGTCCAGGGCCGTGGATCGCCCCTTGGACCGGATCAGCCGGATCAAGTCCCCATAGATGCCGCCCGGGGCCTCGGCCGGGATGCTGCCCGCCAGCGCGAACCACTCATATTCGGCCGTGAGCGCCTCGATGACGTCGAACAGCGCCCGGATGTCCCCGGAAGACGGCGGCGCGCCGGGGAAATTGATGTCCGTGGTCTCCCGGGAGACCTCGTCCACGATCTTGATGCCGGTCCGGGTCTCGCCGTCGATGCGGACGAACCGGTCGTCCATGCCCTTTTGGGAGAAAAGGGCTTCGAAACTTTGGGGGTTCTCCCTGCCGAGAAAACCGGCGACCGCGGTTTTCAGGCCGTAATCGGACAGAAAGGACGCGACGTTGACGCCCTTGCCGCCGGGATGGGATTCCGACCGGGACAAGCGATTGACCTGCCCCGCCCTGAAACCGGGGATGGAGACCGTCTGGTCGATGGCCGGGTTGAGGGTGATCGTGGCGATGGTTTGGATGTCGGTCATGGGTCGATCCTTCCGTTATCGATCGAAAGAGAGGGAACGCACTTCCGCCGCGTTCCGGCAGTCGAGGGCCTTTTGGGCCAGTTTTCGGGCCTTTTCCAGGGAGAAACCGCGCATCCGGGCCTTCACGGCCGCGATGCTGGGGATGCTCACGCTCAGCTCCGTCACCCCCAGACCGGCCAGGAGGACCGCCCCCTTGGGATCGCCCGCCACGCCGCCGCAGACGCCCACCCATTTCCCGGCTTTTTCGGCGGCCTTGACCGTCTGATCGATCATCTTGAGCACGGCCGGGTGGAGGCCGTCGGCCTTTTTGGCGAGCATGGGGTGGAGCCGGTCCATGGCCAGCACGTACTGGGTCAGGTCGTTGGTGCCGATGGAGAAGAAATCCACCTCTCCGGCCAGCTTTTCCGCCATGGCCACCGCCGACGGCACCTCGATCATGATGCCGATCTCCACCGGATCGGCCCCGACCTCCCGGCGGACCTCCTCCGTGATCGCCTTGGCCTCGGCCAGATCCTCCAGGGTGGCGATCATGGGGAACATGATGCGGACCGGCCCTAACTTGGAGGCCCGGAAGATGGCGCGCAACTGGGGTTTGAACAGCTCGGGCCGGGCCAGGCACAGGCGGATGCCCCGAACGCCCAGGAAAGAATTGTCCTCGGCGGGCAGGTTCAGATAGGGCGCGTTTTTGTCGCCGCCGATATCCAATGTGCGCATGATGATGGGCAGGCCGTTGAGGGCCTTGACCATTTGGGCATAGGCCTCGAACTGCTCCTCTTCCGAGGGCGGTTCCGAGCGTTCCAGAAAGAGAAATTCGGTCCGGAGCAGCCCCACGCCCTCGCCGCCCGCGTTGACGGCCTGTTCGGCTTCGGACGCCCGGCTGATGTTGGCCACCACCTCGATCCGATGGCCGTCGGTGGTGATGGCCGGTTCGAAGCGCTTCGCCTTTTCAATATCCCGCGCCTCCTGAAGGTTTTTGCGGGCCTTTTCCGCCGAGGCCGCGTCCGCCTCGCTGGGGTCCACATAGAGGTTGCCCGAATCGCCGTCCAGGATGCCCAGGGTTCCTTCGGGCTGATGGAGGAGGGCGGGACCGGCCCCCACGATGGCCGGGATGTCCAGGGACCGGGCGATGATGGCGGAATGGGACGTGGGGCCGCCGCCCGCCGTGCAGAACCCGAGAATGTATTCCGGATCGAGGTTGGCGGTATCCGACGGCGTCAAGTCTTCGGCGATGAGGATCACCGGCTCGTCGGGAATGTCGGGGTTGTCGTCCAGAACTCCGGCGATGCGCTTCAGCACCCGGTTGCCCACGTCGCTCAGATCGACGGCCCGACCCGCCAGGACCGGGTCGTCCAGCTTTTCCATCTCTTTTACGCGGTCCTGGATCACCTTCTGCCAGCCCCAGCCGGCGCTGCGCCCCTTTTTGATGTAGGCCGCGGTCTCTTCCACCAGTTCCGGGTCGTTCAGGAACTCCGCATGGGCGCGGAAGATGGACGCCTTGCCTTTGCCGGACCGTTCTTTCACCTCCTGGTAAAGGTCCTCCAGCGCCGCCTGGGCCTCGGCGATGGACTGGCGCAGCCGTTTCTCTTCGGCGGCCGGGTCCTTGGCCGTCGCCTCCACCACGATTTTCCGGCGTATGAACAGTCGAATGGGGCCGATGGCCAGCCCCGGAGACGCCGCGATGCCGGGAACGGTATCGCCGACGGACGCGGGGACCCATCCATGGGCGGGGCGGGGCGCTTCGGCTTCCGCCTCTTCCGCTTCTTCGAGGCCGCTTTCCACGGCGTCCCGGAGCTGCCGAAGGGCCTCGTCTTCGTCCGGCCCCTGGGCCATGATGCGGATCGACGCGCCGCCTTCGGCCCCCAGTTTGAGCAGCGAAGCCAGGCTCTTGCCGTTGGCGGTTTTGTCTTTGTACCGGACGCGGATGTCGGACTGGAACGCCTTGGCCAGATCGACGAACGCGGTGGCCGGCCGGGCGTGGAGCCCATGCTCCCCCTGCACGGCGACTTCCACGGATTTCTCGAAGTCGGCCGCTTCCGTCGCCGGCTCGACCGGGCGCTCGTTTTCCCCGGACCGGTCCCGGGACAACTGCTCGACGATGACCTCCGGATCATCGGTTTTGGCCAACCGGGCCACGAGGGCTTTATCGTCGAGCACGTCGGTGAGGTTGGCCAGCATCTCGATGTGCTCGTCGGACCGGGCCGCGATGCCGACCACCAGATGGACCGTCTCCCCCGGATTCCATTCGACGCCGTTCGGAACCTGGGCCACGGAGATGCCGGTTTTCCGAATCAATTCCCGGTCCTTCGGCATGCCGTGGGGAATGGCGATGCCGTTGCCCAGGTAGGTGTTGGCCGCCTTTTCCCGGGCCAGCATGCTGTCGATGTAGCCGGGCTCGATGTACCCGCTGTCGACAAGCAGGCCGCCGACCTGACGGATCGCTTCCGACTTGTCGGCCGCCTCGGCGTCGAGCCGGATGTTGCTTTTGTCCAGTTTGATCATAATCGCCTCCTTTGGTGGGTGCATTTTAGGAATGCCATTGATCATTACTGTAATCGATTACAGTTTGAGTGTCAAGAAAAAATCAGGGTAAAAATACGGAAAAGGAAATTACGCCTAATATAAGGATAGTTAAGGCGCATAAAATGTGGAGGACGAGAGATGCGCCTCGTAAAAAGGATAAATTTCTATTCAGGCGCATGAAAACAAGAAAACGATTACAGATTATAGAGGGGCGAGAGACCGTGTTGCGTTGAATCGTCCGGACCGGACGTTATTGGAACCTTTTGGATGTAAACATCATAAAATCAAAACTATAATTTCCTTTTCACCTGCATTCACCCGCCCGTCTGGTTGCCTCTGCCTCAATTTCAAAGAAAGGATGGGACAGGCGTTTACCTTGACAATATATTTGAAATCGATTACATTGTTGACGAAGTTAGGACAGAGAAGCATATCCGGAACAGAACCGACGCCAGGAGACGATTGCCAATGCCTGTTATTAAAGATGTAGCCGACGCAGCCGGCGTATCCACCGCCACGGTATCCCGCGTGCTGGCGGATAAACCGCATGTGAGACCCGAGATCCGGGAACGCGTCCTGAAGACCGTGGAAAAACTCAACTACCGGCCCAACCGGGTGGCCCGAAGCCTCCGCGTCCAGAAATCCAATATCATCGGACTGATCGTTTCCGACATTCAGAACCCGTTTTTCACGGCGGTGAGCCGTGCCGTGGAAGACGTGGCCCACGAGCGGGGAATGAGCGTGTTTCTGTGCAATACCGACGAGGACCCCGAAAAGGAGACCATGTACCTGGACCTGATGCGGGACGAACATGTGGCGGGGGTCATCCTGTCGCCGACCCGCCGGACCGCCGATGCCTTCGACGAAACGGTCAGGCCCGACATCCCCATGGTGGTGATCGACCGCCGGGTGAAGGATGCGGAGGTCGACAGCGTCTTCATCGACAACGCCGAAGCGGCCTATAAAATCGTTTCGCATTTGATCGCCGACGGTCATCGGCGCATCGGCGGACTTTTCGGGGGCGGAAGCACCACGGGGCGGGAGCGGCGGGAGAGCTACCTCCGGGCGTTGAAGGATCACGGCGTCAAGCCGTCGCCGGAACTCTCCTTTTTCCTGCCGGCCAAAGAGGCGGACGGATATGCGGGGGCGTTGAAACTCCTGGATCATCCCGAACCGCCGGACGCGCTGTTCACCAGCAACGGACTGTTGTCGGCCGGCGCCTTCCGGGCCATTCGGGAGCGGAAGCTG
>CAYSLC010000261.1:0-6909 GCA_964431545.1 uncultured Desulfobacteraceae bacterium
AAGGCAGAAAAGAAACCGCCCGAAATCTTCTCCTGCTGGGCATTCTGACCGAGGAGCAGATCGCCCAAGCCACCGAATTGCCCGTTGAAGAGATCCGGCGGCTCAATGCCGAAACCGGCCGGTCATCGGAACCATAGATTCCGCGGTGGGGATGCTCGGACTTCCCAACCTTTTTCACTCATGTTTTTCCCCTGAGCCCCAAGGGATTCCACGTCGAAACGGACCACCCTGTCGATTCACCCGTGGTCGGTGCTCTCCTCCGGGGTGACATCGAGTCGCAACGCCGCGAACCAGCAATGGGGTATAACGCCTAATCCCAAGCGGCGTACCCCGCATGAAAAACCCCTCTGCATAGAAATCGTCGATACCTCTTCCATCAACCGATTCAAATTAGCTATTTGACAGATTTATCATTCCTCAATACAAATAGTCTCTTTTGCCGGGTGTTTCCTCGCGGAGAGGGGGCACCATCGGCGGTGACCGGGTTCGTTCGCTCACCAGGGCTCCACGGCGAAAGGCAAAACGAAAAACCACGGAAGAAACCTGATGGAAACAGAGAAGAACATCCGCCTGACCGCGTCGGTGAAGGGTGCCGGCTGAGCCTCCAAGCTCTCTCCAGGGGACCTGGACCAGGCTTTGTGTGGACTGACCTTCCCCACCGACGAAAACGTGCTGGTGGGTCCGGGCACCTCGGATGACGCCGGGGTCTACCGGGTCTCGCCGGATCTCGCCCTCATCCAGACCGTCGATTTTTTCACCCCGGTGGTGGACGATCCCTATGATTTCGGACGCATCGCGGCGGCCAACGCCCTTTCGGATGTCTACGCCATGGGCGGTGTCCCCAGGACGGCCCTCAACCTGGTCGCCTACCCCATGTCCCGGTTGGGCGGAGAGACCCTGCGGGCGGTGCTGGCGGGGGGAATCGAGAAGCTGAAGGAGGCGGAGACGGTCCTCATCGGCGGCCACACCGTCGAGGACGAGGAACTGAAGTACGGCCTCTCGGTGACCGGCTTCGTCCATCCGGACCGGATCCTCGCCAACCAGGGGCTGAGGCCGGGGGATCTTTTGGTCCTCACCAAGCCGCTGGGGACGGGGATCATCAACACCGCCATCAAGGGAGGGCTGGCATCCCCGGAGACCATCCGCAACGTTACGGAGCTGATGGCGGCGTTGAACCGGACTTCGGCCGCCGTGATGGCATCCTTTCCGGTGACCGCCTGCACCGATGTCACCGGGTTCGGCCTCTTGGGCCACCTGGCGGAGATGGTGGCGGGGGCCGGGGTCGGCGTCACGATCGAAAGCCGGTCCGTCCCCGTGCTGCCCGAGGCGTCGGAGTTCGCGGCAATGGGGTTCGTACCGGGCGGTGCCCACCGCAACCGCCGGTTTCGGGGGGAAATGATCGAGATGCCTTCGGAATTCGACCCGGTGTTGCGGGATGTGCTCTTCGATCCGCAGACCTCCGGCGGCCTGTTGATCGGCTGCGGGGAGAAGCATGTCGGAGAGCTGAAAAACCGGCTGATGGAGGCGGGCGTTGTGGAAGCCGAAATCATCGGCCGGGTGACGTCCGAAAAGAGCGGAAGAATCACCGTTATCTGAAAAAGGAGCTGGAACCAATGTCCAACGAACTCGATGCCCGGGGGCTCGCCTGCCCCGCGCCGGTGTTGATGGTCAAGGAGGCTGTCGAGAACCGGAGCCTGAACGACATGACCGTGCTGGTGGACAACGAGGCGTCCAAGGAGAACGTCTCCCGGTTTCTCGGGACCCGGGACTTCACCGTCACCGCCAGCCTGGAGGGGGAGGTCTATCGGATCAACGCCCTCCGCGAGGGCGGGACGGCGGAAGCCGCGCCGGCGCCGACGCCGCCCCGGAAGATCGCCGCGGACCAGAAACAACGGATCATGGTGATGGCGGCCGCCGACCGGATGGGGTCCGGCGACGACGAACTGGGCCGGAAACTGATGGTCAATTTCATCAAGACCCTCAAGGAAGTCGGGGGGGAACTCTGGCGGCTGGTCCTGGTCAACAGCGGTGTCAAGCTGGCCATCGACGAGTCTCCGGTGCTGGAGGATCTCCTCGCCTATGAAAAAGAGGGGTTGACCATCCTGGTCTGCGGCACCTGCCTCTCCCACTTCGATCTCATGGAGCAAAAGGGCGTGGGGGAGACCACCAACATGCTCGACATCGTCACCGCCATGCAGTTGGCGGACAAGGTGGTCCGGGTCTGAGCGGAAAGGGCGGCCATCTTTTTTTCCAAAAGCCCTTGCCACCTGGCGAGCGCACCGGGGAACCCGGCGAAACGCCTTGACTTCGGCCGTCGATTTCATTATAGACAGGACATAACGGGCGCGGCCGAAGCCGCCCACTGAAGAAATCGGACACGGAAGCCCGCTTCCGGGTCGGAAACAGACCGATACAACGCACAAAACAGCCACGAAGGCGACGCATTCCCCAAAGGGAACCGATGCGTGCCTTTCGTGGCTTTTTTAACGGGAACGGACCCGCGCGGCGGAGGTGGGAAGAGCTTTGACCAAACGAATCTGCGTCATCGACGGCCAGGGGGGCGGCATCGGCGCCACCCTGATCAAGTATCTGAAGGCGGAATACGGCGAATCGGTGGAGGTGATCGCCCTGGGGACCAACGCCATCGCCACGGCCCAGATGCTCAAGGCCGGGGCCAACCGGGGGGCCTCCGGGGAAAACGCCATCCGGTGTACCGCCATACAGGTGGACTGCATCCTCGGTCCCATCGCCATCGGCTGGCCCAACGCCATGCTGGGGGAGGTGACCCCGGCCATGGCCGAGGCGGTGATGTCGAGCCCGGCGGTGAAGATCCTCCTGCCCCTCTGGCAGGAGCGGGTGGAGATCGTCGGCACGTTGAAGGAGCCCCTGCCCCACCTGGTCCGGGCCGTCGTGGAGGAGAAGATCAAGGAGGTATTGAACCATGTGTGAAGCCAACGCCTACGTCGTCAGGGACGGGGAGGAGCGGCTGGTCATGAAATCGGTGGACATCGTGGAGCCGGACGGCGCCGGGGGATTCCGTCTGGTGGGCATCTTCGGCGACCAGATCACCATCCGGGGCCGGGTGAAACGGATGGCCCTGGTGGACCACAAACTCGTTTTCGAAGAGGAGGAGGCCATGGAAGGGGACCATGCCCACGCCCACCGCCATCAACACGAACACGACCATGACCATGACCATGAGCATCCCCACCAACACGGGGACGAGACCCACAGCCATCCGCACGAACACACCCATTCACACGAACACGGGCATGAGCACAGCCACCCCCACGCCCATGGAAAGGGGAACGAGGGGAATGGCCATGCACATTCCCACGACGAAAACGATCATGGGCCGCACCACCACCCCCATGAAGGCCACGACAAGGAGCCCCACGACCACTCCCACTAGGTGCGGCGAGGCCGGGAATTCTCGGCGCCGAGCCTAGGGATGGGTGACCCGACGACCGGCCTCCCCATCGATCCACTTGGGAAGATCCGGAAAGCGGTAGATGTCCATCCGGTCCAGCAGCCGCCGGGGGTCTTCGTCCACCAGGAGCATCTCCAGGTGCTCCGGCCGCATGAACCGCTGGTCGGCCACCTGGGATAGATAGGTCAGCAGGGGGCCGAAGAAGCCGTCGACATTGAGCATGCCGAAGGGCTTCCGGTGGAGGCCGAGCTGGGACCAGGTCCAGATCTCGAAGAGTTCGTCCAGGGTCCCGATCCCCCCCGGCAGGGCGACGAAGGCGTCCGAGAGATCGGCCATCATCGCCTTGCGCTCGCTCATGGTCCCCACGATGTGCATCTCCGAGAGGCCCGAATGGGCCACCTCCTTTTCCACCAGGGCGTCGACCATCACTCCGACCACCCGGCCCCCCGCTTCCAGGCCGGCGTCCGCCAGGATCTTCATCAGCCCGACGTTGCTTCCGCCGTAGACGAGGGTCCGGCCGGTTTCCGCCAAAAGGGCGCCGAGCCCGGCGGCGGCATGGGCGTGGCTCGGTGATTTTCCAATGCCCGAGCCGCAGAACACGCAGATCGATTCCACCATCCCTGTTCCCTTTCTCTTTCCGGTCGATTCAGATGGATGCTTCGGCCTTCACCGCCTCGGCCAGCTTCTCGGCCGAGCGGGCCGCCGAATCGAGGGCCTGGGTCGAGTTCCGGATGGCCCCCCGGTCGAAGAGCCCGAAGACCGCGATCTCGTCCACGATCTCGTAGCCCATGGATATCAGCGGCATCCGCATGGCCTCCAGGGTCACCCCCATGTTCTCCCGGCTCTCCTGTTCGCAGATGGCGGCAATGATCGCCCGCCGCCCCTGGCCGGCCAGTCGGCTGCGCCAGTCCCGGGGCCGGGTGTCCGCGAAGTCGTAGAAGCAGTAGAGCCGGTCGATGAAGGCCTTCATCAGGGCGGTGACGTTGTAGGTGTGGGTGGGGGAGACGAGGATCAGGCCCCCGGCATCGAGGATGGCGGGATAGAGGAGCGTCATGCCGTCGTTCAGGCCGGTGCAGATCTTGTCCTTCCGGCACCGCTCGCAGCCGATGCAGGAATCGAACCGATGGTCCCGCAGATGGGCGCCGGCGGTCTCGACCCCCTGCTCCTCCACCGCCCGCAGCAGGTGCTCCAGAAGGATATCGGAGTTCCCCCGCTTTCTCGGACTGCCCCCGATCCCGAGCACCCTCGGGCCGGGGGTGGGTCCGGCGGTCCGCCCCTCCCTTCCGATGGTATCCATTCTCCATGATCGTTCCATTTTTCCTCCTAATCATCATCCAACAGGTTCGAGATGGTCAAAAAACGGAGCGCTCATCCCGGCCCCAGGAACGCGAGCACATCGGCGAGGGCCGTCCCCCTGGCATCCGGGTGGGAGAGAAAGTGGTCCCCCGCCAACCGCCGGAACCGGACCCTCGGGCAGACCCGCCGGACCTGGCTTTCGTAGTCCTCGCCGAAGAAGTCTCCGGCGATCCGGAGGACCCGATCCTCGGTGCTGTAGAGGGAGAGCACGGGGGTCTCCGGCAGCCGTACGTGCCGGAGGGGATCGAGGAAGAGCGCATCGACGAGCGTCTTGAGCAGTCGGGTCCGCCGTCGCTGGAGGGCCCCGAATCGGTGCCGGTCCTTGGCGACGCCGGGGAAGACGAAGTCCGCGTACCGCCGGAAAGCCTCCGCCAGCCTCGGGAGCCGGTTCCGGGACCCGCGGAGGTCTCCATAGTAGTCGAGGAAGGATTTGACGATGGCGCGGGGGCTGAGCCCCATGACGGCATTGATGAGGACGATCTTTTCGAGGACGCCTTCGCTCCGCCCGGCCCAGAAGAGCAGCGGGATGGCCGGATAGCAGGCCCCGATGCCGTAAAGGGGCAGCCCCTCCCGGCGGGAGGCGTCCGCCGCCCGTTCAAGGGCCGTGCGCGTATCCCCGAGGGTCGCCTCCAGGGAGAACTTCCGAACCGACCGGCCGTGGCCGGCGTAGTTGAAGGAGATCAGGTCGTATCCCCGGCGGATCAGCCGCCGGAAATGGCGGATCTGCTGGACGTAGTTCCCGCCGATGAGGGGCGGGACGAAGAGGATGGCCCGAGGGGAGATGGAACGAAATCGATGCCATTCGATATCCGATCGGTCATTCACCATGGCCGGACTTTCCACAACATCAACAAAGAAATTTTCGGAGACATCTATCCGCCGACTCTCACCATCCCCCACCGCCCCTGATCCCGAAAGCCGAGCCGCTTGTAGATCCGTGCCGCCTCCGGGTTTTCGTAGAACAGGCAGACCTTCTTTCCCTCCCGCAAAAGGGCCCGGCAGAGGGCCGTCACGCAGGCGGTGGCCAGCCCCCGGCGCCGCTGGCCTTGGGCGGTGCAGACCCCGATGATCATGGCCGATAAAGCGTTCTCCGCCGCGGAGGAGGCGGTGGCGATCACCTTTCCGTTCCGCCGGACGGCGTTGGTCCGGCCGGCCCCGGTCTCGATGTTGTGGCGCAGGATCTCCGACGAGCCGTTCAATTCCCGGAACTCCTCGATGGTCCGCCGCAATTGGAGGATGTCGTCGAATTCCGCCGCCGGAATCCATTCCACGGCGGCCTCCGAAGGGTGCTCCGGAAGGACGGCGGCGGCGTCGAGCACCGCCAGGGCGTGGCGGCGCATCCCGGCAAGCCCCAGGGCGGGACAGAGCCGTTCCATGAGGACCTCCTTGCCGGAGAGCATCCATTCCCCCTCGACCTTTTCGAGGATGTCGCACACGGCCGAAATGTCGAAGGCATCATCCGGGGAGTAGACCACGTAGCTGTCGTGGTACCGGAGCATCAGCCCCCAGAGGCGGCCGTCTCCGTCGAACTGCCCCCAGACATCCTGGTAATCGGCCGCGAACCCGTAGTGTTCGATGTCCCCCATGGCGAAGACGTTGTAGGCGGGCTCCCGGCCCAGAAATTCCAGGGCGTCCCGCCGATCCCCCTCGGTCAGTTTTCGAAGCATCCTCTCCCTCCAGTTCTCGGGCTTCTTAAAGGAACAGCGTCCCCCCGGGCCGGCGCCGCCTCGACCCGCATCCGGCCCGTCGATCGATGGGCGCCGGCTCCCCTCGTCATGCGACCGCGACAGGGTAGGCCGATCCCCTTGGCGTGTCAATCCCCATCGGAGATCTCCGCCGGCGATCCGCCCCACCGCCGGCAATCGAGGGGCGGTCCCGTCTCCCCGAAACGGACGCCGGATCGAGGATCCCCACGGCAATATCCGGCATCGAATTCGGACCGATTAGCGTTGCTTATGATTTTATATATTTACAACAACAACTTATCCAAACTATCGCTTCCCATGCCGCCTATAGCTGTGTTATTTACAGTCAGTCTTCAACCCCTCACGGGAGGCATCCGCATGGGCATCGACACCGTTCTGGAAACCCGTCTCGACTACATCTGGATCCTGCTGTGCGGC
>CAYSLC010000262.1:0-6845 GCA_964431545.1 uncultured Desulfobacteraceae bacterium
TCCCTGGAGATGTCCAAGGAGCAGCTCTCCATGCGGCTGCTCTGCGCCGAGGCCCGGATCGACTCCTCCCGGCTCCGGAGCGGATTCTTCAGCAAGGACGACTGGGTCCGGCTCACCGATGCGGCCGGGGTCCTCTCCGAGGCGCCGATCTTCATCGACGACTCCGCGGACATCTCGGCCATGGAGATCCGGGCCAAGGCCCGGCGCCTCAAAATGGAGCGGGAACTCGGACTGGTGATCATCGACTACCTCCAGCTCATGAAGGTGCGGGGCATGGCGGAACGGCGGGACCTGGAGATCTCCGAGATCTCCCGATCGCTGAAGGCCCTGGCCAAGGAGATCGACGTGCCGGTGGTGGCCCTCTCCCAGCTCAACCGGAAGCTGGAGGAGCGCAGCGACAAGCGGCCCCAGCTGTCCGATCTCCGGGAATCGGGGGCACTGGAGCAGGATGCCGACGTGGTCGCCTTCATCTACCGGGACGAGGTCTACAACCGCGACGAGAACAACCCCAACCGGGGCAAGGCGGAGATCATCCTGGCCAAGCAGCGGAGCGGCCCCATCGGCGCCGTCTCCCTGGCGTTCATCAACAGCTATACCCGTTTCGAGAACCTGGCCCGGGATTTCCCGGGGACCGGGGCGGGCGACTGACGTGACCCGGGGAGCCGAAGGGACGGCGTGCCCCGCCGCCGCCGTCCTTTTTTCATGACCAAGCTCTTCGGCAATACGGACGGGCTCAAGCCCAATCAGATCCGAAGGCTCGAGAACCTCTACCGCCGGAGGGTTCCCCCCCAATACCTCCTGACCCCGGAGCTGTGCCGTGATCTGTCCCAGCTCTCCTTCGAGATCCACCGCCAGGTGGGAGTTCTCATCGACCGCTCCGGGAAGGTGCCCTACGTGATCGTGGGGGACGGTGGAAAGATCGTCATCCCCGATACCGCCGAGTACCGGACCGCCCCCGGCCGCCTCAAGGGGCTCCGGTGCGTCCACACCCACCTGAAGGAGGAGCCCCTGACCCGGGACGACCTCACCGATCTCTCCCTGCTCCGGCTCGACCTGATGGCCGCCGTCACCCTGGCCGGGGACGGGCTGCCCCGCCGGGTCCATCCGGCCCATATCCTTCCCCGGAGCACCGAAAAGGATCCCTATCGGATCCTCGACCCGCTGCCGCCCCACCGCCTCGACATCGATTGTCTGGCGCTGATCCACGCCCTGGAGGCGGAGCTGGCCGAGATGCGGTCCCTATACAAGGCCGGGGAGGGCGCCGAGCGGGCCCTGCTGGTGAGCGTCGCCACCGCGCCCCGGGCCGCCGCCCTCGATTCCCTGGCGGAACTCGGGGAGCTGGCCCGATCCGCCGGCATCGAGGTGGTGGAATCGATCCTCCAGCAGCGCAAGCGCATCGACTCCCGGTTTCTCATGGGCCGGGGCAAGCTCCAGGAGCTGACCATTCTCGCCTTGCAGCAAGGGGCCTCCCTGCTCGTCTTCGACCAGGAACTCAACCCCTCCCAGATCCGCTCCATCACCGACCAGACCGAGCTGAAGGTCATCGACCGGACCCAACTCATCCTCGACATCTTCGCCCAGCGGGCCCAGACCCGGGAGGGGAAGCTCCAGGTGGAGCTGGCCCAGCTCAAATACCTCCTCCCCCGGCTGGTGACCAAGAACACCGCCATGTCCCGGCTCACCGGCGGCATCGGCGGACGCGGCCCCGGCGAGACCAAGCTGGAGATCAACCGCCGCCGGGTCCGGGACCGGATCACCCGCCTGGGCAAGGCGCTCTCCGGAGTGCGGAAACAGCGGGGCCAGCAGCGGGCCAAGCGGAGCCGCAAGGGGCTGCCGGTCATCTCCATTGTGGGGTATACCAACGCCGGCAAGTCGACGCTGTTGAACACCTTGACCCACAGCGAGGTCATGGCGGAGAGCCGGCTCTTCGCCACTCTCGATCCGTCGAGCCGGCGGCTGCGGTTCCCCAGGGACACGGAGGTGATCATCACCGACACGGTGGGATTCATCCGGGACCTGCCCCAGGATCTGATGGTGGCGTTCCGGGCGACCCTGGAGGAGCTGGAAAACGCCGATCTCCTGCTCCACGTGGTCGACATCAGCAACCCCCGCCACGAGGAGCAGGTCGAATCGGTGGAGCGGATCCTCGCCGAACTCGACCTGGAGGGCATCCCCATGATCCGGGTGCTCAACAAAATGGACCGGGTCCCCGAAGAGGAACTGGAGCGGCGGGTCCGGCGCCTTGTCGGGGTTCCCGTCTCCGCCCTCGACCGGGGGACCCTCATGCCCCTCATGGCCGATATGGAGGAGCGGGTGGCCGAGGTGGCTCTCCCGGAGGGGGAATAAAAGTCTTCGTCACCATTGGGAAAAATTCCCGCTCCGGGTTGACATGGAAAGCAGTAACCCTATATAAAGAAAGTGGATTATGGATCTGGAACTGGTGAAACGGACCGGGGTCGGCGCGGCCTACAAAGGGGCGGAGGTGCTCATGGCGAAGTTCGGCAACCTCTCCCGGATCGACAAGAAGGGCGCCATCGACCTGGTCACCGAGGCGGACACGGCGTCCGAGGAGCGGATCATCGAGACCCTCCGATCCCGATTCCCGGACCACGCCGTGCTGGCCGAGGAGAGCGGCGGCCGATCCGGCGCCGGGGACAACGGGTCCGATCCCCAATGGATCATCGATCCCCTGGACGGCACCACCAACTTCGCCCACGGGCTTGCCCTCTTCTGCACCTCCATCGCCTTTGCGGTGGATGGGGAGGTGCGGGTGGGCGTGATCCTCAACCCCGTCAGCGGAGAACTCTTCACCGCCGTCAAGGGGGAGGGCGCGGCCCTCAACGGCCATCCCATCCGCGTGTCGGAGACGGCGGCGGTATCGGAGAGCCTCCTGGTGACGGGCTTTCCGTACAATTTCAAGACCATCTTCCAGGACGTCATGGCCCGGTTCGGCAACTGTCTCAAGGCGGGGCGGGGAATCCGCCGGCTGGGCTCGGCGGCGCTCGATCTTTGTTTTGTGGCCTGCGGCCGGTTCGAGGGGTTCTGGGAGCAGAACCTCCATCCCTGGGACACGGCCGCGGGTTTTCTCATGGTCGAAGAAGCCGGCGGCGCGGTCACCGATTTCGGCGGCACCCCCTTTGCCATCGAGGGCAAGGAGATTCTGGCGACCAACGGCAAGATCCACGACGAAATGCTTTCACTCTTGGAGATACGGGACAGCGAATGAAAAAAAGCGGCAATACGAAGACCCTTATGGCCGATCATCTGGGATGTTTCGGAGACTTCAACATCGAGGACCGGGTGTGCAGACGCTATTGCGTGTTGAGCCTGCGCTGCGCCATTGAACGGGATCAGAACGAACAGATGGAACTGCTGGAGGACATGATCGCCACCGACAGCCTCACGTTGAAGATCCAGTAGCCGACCCCGGTCCCTCGGATCGCCGTCGGTTCCGCCGGCGCCGTCGGCCCGGCGGCGGCCCCCGATCCCCGGGATGGAAAAGAAACGCCGATCCCCGGCCGGCTCTTTTTCCCGATGCCCCTTTCCCCCCCGGTCCACACCCGGCCCCCATACCTGAAAACCATGGCTTGCCTTCCGCTGTGCCGGCCTTTATAATACCTTATTCCGTGATCGGACCAACCGTGCGCCACCGGTCCGCCGACGGGCGATAAACCGGGGGATAGCCCCCTCCACCGGAAGGAGATCCATGGCGTTCAGCCTGGCCCTCATCATCATCGCGGGATTGGGTGCCGACCACCTTTTCAGGCGACTGAGCCTGCCGGGGCTGGTGGGGATGCTGCTGGTGGGGGTCCTCGCCGGGCCCTTCGTCCTCGATCTGATCTCCCCGGAAATGATGACCGTCTCCGGGGATTTCCGACAGATCGCCCTCATCGTGATCCTCCTCCGGGCCGGGTTCGAGCTGCGTCGGGACACCCTCAACCGGGTGGGGCGGGCCGCCGTGGTCATGAGCGCCGTCCCGGCGGTCTTCGAGATCGTGGGGGTGGTGCTGGTGGCCCCGCCGCTTCTGGGCGTCACCATTCTGGAGGCGACCATCCTGGGATGCATCCTGGCCGCCGTCTCCCCGGCGGTGGTGGTCCCGTTGATGATCGACTTCATGGACCGGGGCCGGGGGGCCCGCAAGGGGATCCCCACCCTGATCCTGGGGGCCTCGTCCCTGGACGATGTCTTCGTCATCGTTCTCTTCACCGTCTTTCTGGGGATGTACGGCGGGGACGAGACCAGCCTTTTTCTGCAGCTTGGTGAGATCCCCGTCTCCATCGCCCTGGGAATCCTGGTGGGGTTGATCCCGGGATACCTCCTCTACCGTCTTTTCATCAAATACGACTGGCGCCCCCCCAAGCGGACCCTGGTGGTCCTGGGCGTCGCCATCCTGCTCACCTGGACGGAGGAGATCCTGGAGGGGATCGTGCCGGTGGCGAGCCTCCTCGGCGTCATGGCCGTGGGCTTCATCATCCTGGAGAAGTCCGAGGCGGTGGCCCACCTCATCTCCCAAAAGCTCAAGAAGCTCTGGGTGTTCGCCGAGCTGCTCCTCTTCGTTCTGGTGGGGGCCCAGGTCAACATCCACGTGGCCTGGAAGGCCGGTCTGGCCGGCATGGTCGTGATCGCCGTGGGCCTCGTCTTCCGGTCCGCCGGGACCTACCTCTCCCTTTTCGGAACCCCGCTGGACCACCGGGAGAAGCTCTTCTGCGTCATCGCCTACATCCCCAAGGCGACGGTGCAGGCCGCCATCGGGGCCGTACCCCTGGCGGCGGGGGTCGCCTCGGGGGAGGTGATCCTGGCGGTGGCCGTCCTGTCGATCCTGGTCACCGCCCCCCTGGGGGCCGTCGGGATCATGGCATACGGCGAGCGGGTCCTCGACCGCGGGGATCGGTCCCTGTATAAGTTCAAGGAGATCCGGGAGGCACTCCAGCTGCCCCGGGTGGGGGAGCGGGTCCGGAGCAAGCGGACGGACCGGGTCTGGAAGGTGATCGAGGAGCGGGAGGTCTGGACGGCCGAAGGTCCCGGCGGGAACGGGCCGGGCCGGGTGCCGGCCATCCACCTGCGGTTCTGGAACGAGGAGACCAGCCCCGGCGCGGGCAGCGGACGGACCGTCTCCTTCCGGTACAGCCAGGATGATCTCTCCTTCCAGCAGGAGTGGGAGATATTGTACGACTGGTAACATCACAACCACATTCAACAGGAGAAGAGAGGAAGATATGGCACAAAATCTCATCGAAACCGATCAGGCCGCGGCGGCCATCGGACCCTATTCCCAGGGCGTGGCGGCGCCCCCCTTTGTCTTTGTCAGCGGTCAGATCGGCCTGACCACCGACGGCGAGATGGTCAGCCATGAGTTCAGCCCCCAGGTCAAGCAGGCCCTCGCCAACATGAAGCGGATCTTGGAGGCGGGCGGCTGCGGGCTCGCCGACGTGGTGGCCGTGGATGTCTTTCTGACCCACATGGGCAACTTCCAGGAGTTCAACGAGATCTACGCCGAATTTTTCTCCGGCCATCGGCCGGCCCGGGCCGTCGTCGCGGTGGACGCCCTGCCCAAGGGGGCACTGGTGGAGATCAAGTGCGTGGCGTCCCGTCCATAAGGTGGAGGCGGCGCTCCGGTCCTGCATCCGGACGTTGACACACCGATAAATCTCTGATAAATCGACCACATTTTTGTATGGCTCCCATCGGCGCCGCTTTCCGCGGCGGACGGTGGCCCCTGATCAACGAAAACAACGAAGGAGGAGACGGGTATGAAACGAATTTTGGTGCTAGCGGTACTTACGCTCTGCGTGATCGGCGCGACGGCGGCCTTCGGCCAGGAGACCATCAAGATCGGGCTCATGGGCCCCATGACCGGGCCCTGGGCCAGCGAGGGCCAGGAGATGAAACAGGTCCTCGACCTCTTGGCCGGTGAGATCAATTCGGCCGGCGGCATCAACGGGAAACAGGTGGAGATCATCGCCGAGGACGACGCCGGAGACCCCCGGCAGGCCTCCCTGGCCGCCACCCGGCTCACCACCAAGGACATCGTGGCGGTGATCGGCACCTACGGGTCCTCCATCACCGAGGCGACCCAGAACATCTACGACGAGTCGGAGATCATCCAGGTGGCCAACGGCTCCACGGCCATCCGGCTCAGCGAGAAGGGGATGGAGTACTTCTTCCGCACCTGCCCCCGGGACGACGAGCAGGGACGCGTGGCGGCCGACACCATCAAGGATCTCGGGTTCAAGAACCTGGCGATCCTCCACGACAACACCTCCTACGCCAAGGGGCTGGCCACGGAGACCCGGGGGCTGCTGGAGGATGACGGCGGGGTCAAGATCGTCTTCTTCGAGGCCCTCACCCCCGGAGAGCGGGACTACAACGCCATCCTCACCAAGATGAAGGCGGTCAAGCCCGACGGGGTTCTCTTCACCGGGTACTACCCCGAGGCCGGCCTGCTCCTGCGCCAGAAGAAGGAGATGGGATGGGACGTGCCCTTCATCGGCGGCGACGCCACCAACCATCCCGACCTGGTCAAGATCGCCGGCGCCGATTCGGCCAACGGGTTCTACTTCATCAGCGCCCCGCTGCCCAAGGATCTCGACACCCCCGAGGCCGAGGCGTTCGTCTCCGATTTCCAGGAGAAGTACGGCAATCCCCCCAACTCCATCTACGCCGTGCTGGCCGGCGACGGCTTCCGGGTGGTGGCCAAGGCGATCAAGGAGACCGGCTCCACCGACACCGGCAAGCTGGCCGCCTACCTCCACAAGGACCTCACGGAATTTCCGGGCCTGACCGGAAAGATCTCCTTCAACGACAAGGGGGATCGCGTGGGTGAAGTCTACCGGGTCTACAAGGTG
>CAYSLC010000263.1:0-6766 GCA_964431545.1 uncultured Desulfobacteraceae bacterium
AGCAGCGAGGCGAGTTTCCGGGCCTTCCGGTTGGCCCCGATCAGGGGATTGTCCGTTGTGAGCCGCCGACCGTCGGTAAGCCAGGTCCAGGTGCCGGCGTCTCCGGCCAGCACGCCGGGGCGGCTTTTGATTTCCACCAGAAAAAAGCCTCTGGGCGTCAGGACCAGCAGGTCCACCTCGTTGATGCTGCCGTCGTCCGCGATGAACTCGAAATTGGCCCAGGCCCGGTAGGGTTCCCGGTCGGGCAGCCGTTCCTTTATAAAATCGAGCGCATCCTGCTCCCAGGCGTATTCGGACCGGGTGATTGACTTCCATCGATTGCTGCTCATTGCCATGGGCGCCCTTTTTCGTTCAGCCGCACCTTTACTTGTTGCGGGTCATGTGGCCATCCCCATACGGCCCTTGGTTCGGAAACGGTCCCAATTAGGTACACCGGCGCGGACCGGCTGTCAAATCATTCCCGCCCTTTGCCCGTCGACCGGGGCCGCCCTCGGGGGCCGGGGGGCGGGGCTTTGTCACGCCGGCCCCAATGGATAGGTTTTCCCTATCAAATACACCCCATTCATCAAGCATTGCGCCCGTCCCTCCGATCCCTATCTTTCCGTTCAAGAGGTTGGAACGGAACAACAACCGACAACGGACGAAAGAGACAAGGAGGTGCACCATGGCCGAAGAAAACGTTCAAGACTACACCGAGAACGAGCAGGAGCGGGAAGAGGGACACGCCGACACCCGTCAGCGGAATTTCGAGTGCGAAAAGCCCGATCCCAATCTGGGTTGTGATCCGGGCATCGACGTGGCAGGGTAGGACCCCAGGCAGAGTTCGAGCAAAGAAATCCACGGCAGGGCTCGAAAGGGCTCTGCCGGGTACGGGGGGGCCGAAAGGCCCCCCTTTCGTTTCCGGCCCCGGAGGCGGTTCCCTCCTTTCGGGGGCCTCAGTCGGCGGAAAGCCCCTCGATGTACTTCTCCTTCGGCTCCCCCAACACCTGGTCCCACGACCCGTACATGGGGTTGGGAAGGATGAACCATTGCCGTCCCCACCGATCCCGGTAGGTCTCGGCCAGGTCCCGGCGTTTCCCGGCGGTGATGCCCCGCTTCACACCGGGGATGAAATCCCCCAGATCGTCCCCCACCAGCATCAGGATCCGATGGGTTTTCGCCACGGCCCGGCGGCGGGAGGTCTTCTCCGACCCCCACGTCTCCCGCTCGTCCCGGAGGAGCATCTGCTCGCCGGAAACGGATGGAAATCCCAATGTTTCCAGATTCCGTATCGTATGGGCCTCCTGGGGGCAGGAATCCGAGGAACAGGACCGGTTGGTGATGTAGAAGACCCGGATCCCCCGGCTGTTTGCGGCCCGGACGAAGTCGAGGGCCCCCGGCACCGCCTCGGCCGCCGCCATGGCCACCCAGGCGTTCCACCGCAGGGGATCGAATCCCGCCCGGTCGAGGACGATCTGCCCCTGGAAAGGGCTGTTGTCGAGGACCGTCTCGTCCACGTCCAGGACCACGGCGGGGGGCAGGTCCGCGTACCCCTCCCGCTGCTCCAGTGCCGCCGTCCAGCCGGGATCGGCCAGGGCGGCGTCGAGCGTCTGCCCGGCCGTCCGGTAGGTCTGGACGGCGACGGCCCGGTATTCCGCGGATGTCTGGACCCAGAGGGTCCCGGTCCGGTTGGGGCTCACCCCCGCGCAGCCGGCGAGCGCCAATGCCGCCGGCAGCACCACCCCCACTGTCCGGCAAACCGATGTGATGGACATGATCTCCCTCCTTTGCTGGATGGATGAGGCGCCGGTGAAAGGACCGCCTCCCCGGGGCGCGACGTCACGGGAAGGGTCACCCCCACCGGAACCGGGAATCGAGGATCACCACCCGGCCCCGGTCCGTATGGCACCGGATCAGCCGGCCGATGCCCTGCTTGATCTTGATGTCGGTCTCGTATTGGTACCGCTCCCAGTAGTCGGCCGGGGGCAGGCTCCGTTTCCGGGCCATCTGGATCGGCTCCGACGGGGAGGGGTACGGGATCCGGGTGATGATCACCTGCGTCAGGGTCTCCCCCCTAAAATCGACGCCGTACCAGAAGGTGTCCACGCCGAAGAGGACGCTCTCCTTGACGGTCCGGAACTCGTCGCAGAGGGTCACCGTGGGCATCCCCCGCCGTTGGATCAGCAAGGGGTATCGATCATCCAGGGCATCGGCCACCGCCCCGGCCACCTGCTCCAGATCGCTGTAGCTGGCGAACAGGACCAGGGTCCGGCCCCGGTTTTTGTGGATCAGCTCCGGGACCATCCGGACCACCACATCGACCCATTGGGACTTGTTGCCGTACTTGCCGCTCACCGCCTCCGGGGGGACCACCACCTCCATGGCATCGGGGGAGAAGGGGGATGGGATGATCGCGAACCGGAAGTCCCGCTCTTCCCCCTCCCCCCTGTCGCCGTTCATGCCGGCGATCCGCCGGAAGCTGTCGAAGCGGCCCCGGTGGCAGAGCGTGGCCGCGGTGTAGACGATGCTCTCCTTTTTCCGGTGGAAGTTGGCATCGATAAGGTCGGCCACGTCCAGGGCCTGGCTGGTCATGATCCAGTGGCGCCGGAACGTCTGAAAGGCGGTGATCCGGTTGGGCTCCGCCAGCCCCTCCCGGATCAGGGACAGGGCCCCCCGGTGCTCCTCCAGGGTCGCGGCGGCCGATCGCATCCGCTGGAGCGTCCGGGCCGGGATCTTGAGCCGGCGGCAGGTATCGGGGTCCCGGATCCACGCCAGGCTGTTGAGCGCCTTCCCCATGGCCCCGGTGATCCGATGCATCTCTTCGGGGATCTCTCCGTCGGCCACCCGGGGATGGTCCGGGGGCAGGGAGACCACCGTTCCGGACGCGCCCTTGGGCGCGGCGGCGCCGAGGACCCCCTTGAAGACGGACATCGCCGTGTTCAGGCGGTCGATGCGGGCCAGGACGGCGCCGATCTCCCCCCCGGCGGCGGCCCGGCCCGACAGCCTGGCCAGGCGGTCCGAGAGGTATCCGGTCAGGTCGGCGACCTCCCGGGAGCCCACCGAGACGGCGAAGGCGTTTCGGACGGCGTGCTCGAAGTGGTTCGCCTCGTCGACCACGGCATACCGGAAGAGGTCGGCCAGGTGGGGGTCGCCGTCCAGGAGGGCGAGCTTGTGGTGGTTGGTGATCACCAGCCGGGACCGGCACGCCTCCGCCGTCATCACCTGGGCCGGACACCGGGTGTGGCTGGGGCGGCAGCCGCTCCGCGCGGAGATCTCCTCGCGCATCCGCCGGAAATGGGGGTCGAGGGCCGCCTTGACCCGGCCGCCGGCCCCGTCCGGGTCGGCGACGCGGAAGTTGAAAACGAGATTGAGAAAGTAGGTCCAGGCGAGCAGGGGCCGCCCGTCCATCTCCTCCTCGTGGAGGGCGTCGAGCTTCCGGGCGCAGATGTGGCTCGATTTTCCCTTGAGCAGGGCCACGGGGATGTCCCGGAAGAGGGGATCGAGCACCTGCCGGATGAAGACCAGCTCCCGTCCGTGGATCTGCTCCTGGAGGTTTTTCGTATAGGTGGAGATGACGGCCCGGGCCCGGGGGTTGGCCCGGAGAAAGGCGAGGACCGGCACCAGGTATCCCTGGGTCTTGCCGGTGCCGGTGCCCGCCTCGATGGTCAGCACGGCCCGGTCGTTGAAGGCGCCGGCGACATGGCGGGCGAAGGAGAGCTGCTCGGCCCGGAACGCATACCCCTTGCCCCCGTGGGAGACCGCCCGGTAGAGATCCGCCAGCGCCGTTTCGGAAACCGCCTCCCGGGCCGGGGGAGGCGCGCCGGCGCCATCCCCCTCCCTGTGGGGAAAGTCGGCCTCCTCCAGGTACCGGTGCCAGGTTCGGGCGTCCTTCCGGGTATGGGGGGCGAAGAGGCCCCCGAAGTAGTCCGTGTACCGCCGGCAGAGGTGGGGGAAGATCCGGCCGAAGAGGGTGGCGCCGCGTTTCAGGTGCCACCGCAGGGCCGGGGCCCAAGGATACCGGGTATCGTTGAGGATCTCCCCGCAGATGTGGCGGACCAGCTCCACCGCCAGGTCGACCATCTCCCCGGCGGTGAAGCTGACTTTGTCCCGGGACCGACCGGTCAGGTATTCCTGGAGGCGCTTGGGGGCGTGGGCATCCAGATGGGGGAGGAAGTACTCGGCGGCGAATCCCAGATCGACGAACCGGGCCCCGGGGAGGATCGACCGCAGGGCCTCGGCGGCGCCGCCCTCGTCGAAGAGGAACCAGTGGTCCTGTCCGGAGGCGAACCGCCTCAGCCCGGAAGCGACCGCCCGGGGTTCTGGAGCCTTCTCCAGGACCTCCCGGGAGAGGCCGGACCGATACCGGTCCGGCCCTGAAAAGCGGCCGTACCGCAACAGGGACTCGAACCCTTCCCGGGAACCGTCCGGGCCGATCCGTCGCGCGGCCGCGGCGTAGATGGTGTTTCCCGCGCCGTCGGGCCCCCTCGCCCCGGTATGGGCGTGGATGAACCCGACGGCATCGATCTTCTCGTGAAAAGGGCTGAGCATCTCTTTTGACCATTCGCTGCCGAAACATTCGATATCCCTTCACAAATACGGCAAACCCGGCGGTTTGACAATAGAATTCCGGAGAAATTTTCGGGGGATGCCGGGAAAAGCGGGGAAAGACCCCCGGCGGGTTCGGGATCGGCCGGCCGTTTGCGCCGGAGGCGATCCCTTCTTATTGTTTAGTGAAGAGACTACGGAACAAACAATAGGGGGACGGCCGACGTTCCCCTTAGCTCAAAAGGAGTCGGAAGATGTACGAAAAGATCACCCAAGGTACGGATGGACTTCTGGCGCTGCGGATCACGGGCACCCTGTCCAAGCGGGAGATGGGGGAGATTACCGGCGACATGGACCGCATCATCGCCGAGGGCCGGAAGGTCCGCCTGTTTCTGATCATGGAACCCTACCCGGACATCACCATCGGCGCCGACGCCCTCTACGAGAACCTCAAGTTCGCCAAGACCTATTCGGATCGCATCGAGCGGATGGCCCTGGTGAGCCGGAAGGTCGCCGAAAAAACCTACATGGCGATCTTCGGCCTCTTCGGCGGCATGGTGGTGGAGCACTTCGATCTCTCCGAGATGGACGAGGCGTGGAAGTGGATCCGTGCGTAGTCCGCGGGGCGGCGCCGGGGACGGCGCCGCCCTCCCCCCCCGGCTCGGGAACGGCGGCGTCTACTTCACCAGCATCACGGGACATCCGGCCAGGATGCCCACCTTGTAGCTGATGGTGCCCCACCCCTGGGAGGGGTCGTCGGGTTTGATCCGGTGGGAATTCATGACGATCAGGTCGATACCGGTCTCCTCGGCGTAGCGGAGGATCTCCTGGGTCCGGTTGCCGTAGACCACCTTCTGGTCGATGGGGACCGGACTGCCGGCATGGGCGTCGGCGAGGGTCTCCATGTCCTGGTAGGCCCGCTCCTGGAGCCGCAGGTAGAAGGTCTCCATCTCGTCGAAGGGGGTGTCGGCGAGGGTCTGGATCACATGGAGCAGATGGATCCGCCCCCGGCCCAGTTCGGCGAGGCCCACCGCGATCTTCAGGGCCCGCTCGTTCTTCTTGGAAAGGTCCGCGGGGACCAGAATGTTTGTAAACATCCGCCCTCCCCCGTTATACCGTGATCACCGAGTTGTCGCTATCGCCGTAGGGGCTTCGAACATACCGGTCCGCGTTCCAGTCGTTCTCCCACTGGACATCGTCGATGAGGTACCGGTACTGGTATTCCCGCCCCGGCATCAGGTCGAGGGTGAGGGTGAATTCCCCCGACTTGAGCCGCTTCATGGGATTGGCGTAAATGTTCCAGTCGTTGAACTCCCCCACGACACAGACCTGTTTCGCCTCCGGCGCGGCGGTTTTGGGCAGACGGAAGGTCACTTTGCAGAGGTTCTTCCGCTTCAGATAGACCTTCTTGATAGGGGTGGGCGCGGCGCCGCTTCGGGCCGCCCCGCGAGCGCCCCGGCCGGAAGCGCCCCCTTTTGTCTTCTTCGATACGGTTCGACTTTTGACCGCCATGGATCTCTCCTTCGATTCCCATTGGATGTGCGTTTTCCTTCCCACCGGAAGTCCGACTTCCGGAGAGTCCCATTTTTACATCGCCCCGGACGCGGGCGCAACGGAAAAACGATGTTCCTGTGGTCGTGATGGAGAGAAACGGCCCTCATTGCCGGACCAGCCAATCCGCCAGGCTTCGGACCCGGATGGCGGAGTTTCCCGTTTCGATCTTCGCCTGGTCCGCCAGGGTGATGACCTCCGCCGTTTCCAGGCCGAACGCCGCCATGGCCGATTCCGCGGCCGCGATTTCTCTTTTTGCGGTGCGGGCATCATCTACATCCGCGCATACCTGGACGGCGTTTTCGATCACCGGTCCGGATTTGATCAGGAAATCGACTTCTCTCCCCTGCCTGTCCTTCCAGTAATAAACTTCCTTCCCCCGCCTTCTGAGTTCCGTGTAGACCGCATTTTCCATCAGCCGCCCCATATCCCTGGAAAACTTGAAGGCCACCGCGTTTCTGAGTCCGTTGTCCACCGCGTAGATCTTCCGGGGGTGCATGATCTGTTTTTTGAATGAATAGTCAAAATGGTACATCTGGTAAATCAGGAACGCCTCCTCCAGAAACCCGAGATAGTCGGCGATGGTGTTCAATCCGAAACCGAAGGTCCCGCGCAACGCCCTCAAGGAAATCAGATTTGAAATATTGGTGATGAGGTAACTGGCCAGGTCCCTGATCCGCACGGGATGCAC
>CAYSLC010000264.1:0-6730 GCA_964431545.1 uncultured Desulfobacteraceae bacterium
ACGATCTTCTCGTCGATCCAGTTGGCCCGGAGGTAGAGGCTGGCGGCCTTGTCCAGGAAGAAGGCCTGGAAGGTCGCCGACACCTTGTTCCGGGGGAAGTGATCCTTGCGGACCCATTTGCCGCCCGCCTCCCCCTTGGTCTTGGGATCGGCGTGGGTGTAGTTCACCCCGACGCGGATGGCGGAAATCGGCTGGTAGTGGACGTAGGACTCGATCCCCTCGGTCTTGGCCTCGGCGGCGTTCTCGTACCGGTTGGCCATGAGGTCGTAGACCACCAGGTCGTCGAAATCGATCCGGAAGTAGGTCACTCCCAGGTTGAGCTTGTTCTCCAGGAGGAACTGATCCACCCCCGCTTCATAGCTGACGCTCTCCTCCGGGGAGAGGTCCGGGTTGCCGATGGGAATGAGCACCCCGCCGGAGAGGAACCCGCCGTGGACTTCGTAGAGGGCCGGGGCCCGGTAGCCGGTGCCGATGTGGGCGTGGAGCTTCGTGCCGATGTCCTGGAAGATATAGGCGGCGGACATCTCCCAGACCGCCTTGGCGTCGAACTTCTCGTGGTCGTTGTACCGGCCCCCCACGTCGATGAGCAGGGCGTCGTCCAAAAAACGGGTCTGGGCCATGGCGAAGAGATCCCAGAAATCCCAGTCGTAGCTGAAGGTAACCGGGTCGAAGACCCCGGCGTATTTGTCCAGGGGCTCGGTGTTGTCGTAGCCGGACTGCTCGTAGTCGGCGCCGAGGGTCACCGTGATCCACTCTTTGGGGTGGAGGTTGAACTGGAACTCCCCGTAGGCGGTGTCGCCGTCGAAATCGGAACGGTCGCCGGAGGTATCCGACCAGGAATAGGTCCGCTCGGTCTCGCTGTAGGCGCCCTTGACGGTGAAATCCCAGAGATCGCCGGTCTTGTGCCGGTAGACGAGCCCCAGCTGGTAGAGCTGGTTCTGGTACTCCTGGTCCTCGGCGGGCTGGTTCCGGATCAGCCCGCCGCCGGCGTCGATGCCGGGCAGGATCGCATTGAGGGGCGCCTCGCTGTCGGAGAAGATGGAGGAGAACTCCAGGGTGCTCTCCCCGGCCAGCTTGACCCCGGCGCCTCCGAGGAACCCGGTCTTCTCGTATTCGTAGCTTCCTCCGTCGAATCCGTCCCGGTTGTCCGTGGTGATGTAGAGGGGGTTGAGATCGAGGAAGAAGGCGTCGGTGCCGTAGCCGGCCCGGGCGCTCTGAAGGATCCGGTCGTTGTCGCCCACTTCGGTCCGGGAGAGCAGTTCGGGGCCGTCCATCCACTTGTCGGGGATGATGTTGATGACCCCGCCCATGGCCTGGGAGCCGTAAAGGGTGCTGTTGGTCCCCCGGAGGACCTCCACGCGGTCGATGCCGCTGCCCAGGTAGAGGTCCTGGAGAAAGGAATGGAAGGTGTTCTGGGTGTCGGCGGCGTCCTTGAGGGGCAGGCCGTTGTACTGGAACTGGGTGTACTGGGACTCGGCCCCCCGGATGTTGATCCGCACCAGCCGGCCCGGGCCGCCGTTGCGCTTGAGAAAGACCCCCGGAACGGTGTCGATCATCTCGGGGACGAACAACTCCTGGGCCGTGTCCATCTCCCGGCGGTTGACCACGCTGATGCTCTTGGTGACCTTGGAAAGCGGGGTCTCGGTCCTGGAGGCGGTCACCACGGTGGTGTTGAGCAGTTCATCCAGGGAGAGTTCCACCAGCTCCTCGGTCTTGAGTTCCTCCGTCTTCAGCTTCTCTTGGCCCCAGGCCGACGTGGCGACCATCACCGCCAGCGCCACGCGCCACAACCCCTTCGCCATTCTCCCCGTCCGGCAAGACGTCTTCCCCATTCGTGCCATCCCCTCCTCCTTGTCGTTGTTTGGTTTGGATCATCGCATCATTGGTAGGTCAAGGAGACCTTCAGAATCGTGGGGTCCCAGCGGATCCCCTCGTCCTTGGACGCCGAAATGTTGAGCAGGACCCGGGGCTTTCCGCCGGAGATCCCGATCCCCAGGCTCACCCCCCTGGGGACCAGTTCCGGCAGGCCGGTGAGGGTGATCACCCCGTTTTTCCGGGCGTAATCGGTGGCGGCCTCCAGGCGGGCCGGATCGCCGATGTAGACGGCCGAGGGCTTCTTTTCCGGCGGGATGCCGCCGGCGGTCACCCCGCCCAGCTTCCCGGTGCCGACGGCCACGCCGGAGACGCGCTTAAGTTCCGCGGCCACCTTGTCGTTTCCCACCACGTGGATGGTGATCTCCTGGCCGGCGAGCCCCTGGTGGAAGGCGAGGAGCTTGACGAAGAGCGCCGCCTGGATCTGGGCCGGGGCCACGGCCAGTTCCTCGGAGCGGACCGGCCGGGCCCAAGCGAAAAGGATCAGAACGGGGAGGACCATCAGGAAAACGGTTTGGACGGTACACTTGGGCGACACGCGCAATCGGGCCATGGTCCTCTCCTGATTTTTTTAAAAGAGATGGTTGCGGGCGCCGGGCCGATGCTTCCATTTCCAGGCTTCATCCACGTCCCCCCGCCCGGACGTTTTCCTATCATGGTTCCGGCGTCTCTTCAACAGGAAAGGCGGACGGGCGGCGCGGTTTGACCCGATTCCCGCAAGGTGGTACAAGTCGGGCCGGCCGTTTCGATACGGAGGTTGACGAACCGAAAAAGACAGGGGGTTTCCATGAATGGTGAAACCACGATCCGGGAATACCAGCGGCGGGTGGACCGATGGGTCCGCACCCTGGGGGTCCGGTACTTCTCCGAGCTGACCAACACGGCGATCCTCATGGAGGAGGTGGGGGAGCTGGCCCGGATCATGGCCCGGGTCTACGGGGATCAGAGCTTCAAGCGGGACGAGGGGAAGGACGACATCGGTGACGAGCTGGCCGACATCCTCTTCGTGGCGGCCTGCCTGGCCAACCAGACCGGCGTCGATCTGACCGAGGCCCTGGAGCGGAACCTGGAGAAGAAGAGCCGCAGGGACCGGGACCGCCACCGGAACAATCCCAAGCTGTCCGAAGTCGATTCACGCCGGGCGGATCGGGGCGGCGGTCCCGGCGAGCCAACTCCCACGGAGAAGGTCCGGGCCGGGTGCCGGGCCGTGGCCGATCGGTCGACCCACGTCCGGATCGACTTCGACGCCGTTGCGTCCTACGCCGCCGGCCTTCCCATCGAGGAGATCTCCCGGCCGGAGCACGACCCGGAGAGCCATTTCCTCGGACAGGGGGCGGAGACGGTCGCCTTCTTCCTCACCCTGGATGCCGTCAACTTCGGATCGGGGTATTTTCCCCACCTGAAAAAGCGCCCCGGCAAGTCCGGGTACTTCACGGTGGCCACCGCCCTGACGGAGCACTTCCGGGAAAACGGGCCGCTCTCCGCGACGGACCTGGCCGGGATCCGGGCGGACGACTGCCGGCGGATCTTCGGCCAGGATGCCGGCAACCCGCCGGTCATGGAGCTGATGGGCCACTTCGCCACGGCCTGGAACGACCTGGGCCACTACCTGCTCGATTCATTCAACGGCAGCTTCACCGACCTCGTTTCAGCGGCGGAGGAATCGGCCGAGCGGCTGGTGGAGATCCTCGCCGCCATGCCCCTTTTCAGTGACGTCTCCGCCCACGGGGATCTCACGGTCCCCTTCCACAAACGGGCCCAGCTCACCGCCGCCGACCTCTCCCTCGCCTTTGACGGACAAGGCCCCGGCCGGTTCCGCGACCTCGACCGGCTCACCATCTTCGCCGACAACCTGGTGCCCCACGTCCTCCGGATGGACGGGATCCTGATCTACGAAGCCTCCCTTCTGGACCGGATCGAGTCCGGAGAACTTCTGACCGCCGGGTCCCCCGAAGAGGTGGAGATCCGGGCCTGCGCCGTCCATGCGGTGGAGCGGATCAAGGCCGAACTGCACCGATCCGGCCACCCGGTCACCGCCATGGGCCTCGATTTTCTCCTCTGGAACCGGGGGCAGGGGGCCGAATACAAGGCCCGGCCCCGGCACCGGTGCCGGACGGTCTATTATTAACGTGGTCGCCGGTTTTGGATGAAGACGCCGGTTTGGTCGGGGGCGTATACGGGGGAAATAGGGATTCTTCTTGACAAAATACGTTCTTCCTTTCTAATATCAAATATTTGCAACACATTATAATCGCCAACGCAGCGATAAGAGAGTCGACATGCTGACCCGGCTGAAGGTTTCCGGTTTCAAAAGTTTGGTGGACGTGGATGTCCATTTCGGTCCGTTCACCTGCATTGCGGGGGCCAACGGGGTGGGGAAGTCGAACCTCTTCGACGCGATCCGCTTTCTCAGCCTGTTGGCCGACACCACTTTCGTGGAAGCGGCCGCCGCCATTCGGGACGAGGGCGGAAGGTCCGGAGAGATCGGTGCGCTTTTTCACCGTCGGGGCGAGGATTTCGCGCCCAAGATGGTTTTCGAGGCGGAGATGGTGGTGCCCCGAACCGGCGTGGATGATCTCAATCAGCCGGCCGAGGCGAGCATCACCTTTCTGCGGTACCGGCTGGAGCTGGCGCTCCGGGATGTGGATCAAAGGATATCGCCGAATCCCATCCGCCTCGAAAGGGAAGAGCTGGACCGGATCAATCTCACCGACGCCTACCGGCACCTCGGGTTTGCGCTGAATCGGCGGACATGGGGAAAATCGGTTCTCCATGGGAGACGGACCTCGCCGTTCATCTCCACGGATTCCGAAGGCGGCGAGATCCGGATCAAGCTGAGTCAGGATGGATCGAGAGGCCGCCCCAAAACATATCCGGGGGAATTGCCGCGAACGGTGCTCTCCGGCGTCAACGCGGCCGAAAGTCCCACCGCCCTCATTGCCCGCCGGGAGATGCAGTCATGGCGGATGCTCCAGCTCGAGCCGTCGGCGCTGAGGAACGCCGATGATTTTCTCGCCCGTCCCGGCATCGGTCCCAAGGGGGAGCATCTCCCGGCCACCTTGTACCACCTGGCGAGCAGATCCGCCCATTTCGATCCGCAACTCCCTGAAAAAAGCAGGTTTTACGAAGAGATTGCATTCCGGCTGTCGGAACTTGTCGAGGATGTGGCCGACATCTGGATCGAGCGGGACGAAAAGCGGCAGCAGTTCACCTTGATGGCCCGGGATCGAAACGGAGCGGCGCACCCCGCCCGTTCCCTCTCGGACGGCACCTTGCGGTTTCTCGCTTTGGCGACCATAGAGGCCGATCCGGGGATGGAGGGGACAATCTGCCTGGAAGAGCCGGAAAACGGGATTCATCCCCTCCGCGTCGCGTCGATGCTCCAGCTCCTGGAGGATATCGCCGTCGATACCCAGGAGGAGGTGGGGGATGACAATCCCCTGCGGCAGGTCATCGTGAACACCCATTCGCCGCTGGTCGTCCGCTTGGTTCCCGAGGACAGCCTTCTGATCGCCGAGGGCCGGGAGGAGCTGGATGGCGACCGAAGGTTTACGCGAACGGAATTCCGATGGCTTCCGAAAACATGGCGGGCTGAACGCCGGGCGGATATAACGCCCTCAAGCCTTGGCAAGCTTCTTTCTTACCTGGACCCGGGTCTTCCGGAAACGCCGCCGCACGAGCGAACGGAAAACCGGTCCGTCCGCCGGGTCGGGGAGCGCGAGGACCTTCGTCAACTGTCTCTTTTTTGAGGGGACGGTTGAGCCACATGGACCGATTTCGTTTCACGCTGCTTTCGGATGGCAGCTCGGACCAGGCGCTGTTGCCGATTTTGAGGTGGACGCTGTTGCAGTGCGGTTTGGACCGGCCGATGAAGGGGGAATGGGCCGACCTGCGCGATCGATACCGGACCCGCGGTTTGGTGGAACGTGTCCGCGCGGCCTTGCAATATTACCCCTGTGAAATGCTCTTCGTTCACCGGGACGCTGAATCGGCGCCCCGATCCGTTCGTGTTGAAGAAATCCGCGGCGCCGTTGGTGATGCCCGCGTAAACACACCTGCGGTGCATGTGGTTCCGGTTCGCATGCAGGAGGCGTGGTTGCTTTTCGATGAAGCGGCGATCCGCCGCGCGGCAGCCAACCGAAATGGAACCATCCCCCTTACCCTGCCGCAATTGCGGAAAGTCGAATCACTGCCCGATCCCAAATCGGTTCTTCATGAGCTGCTCCGAACCGCCAGCGAGCGCACCACCGGTCGGCGGAGAAAGAAATTTCGAGTGGAGTGGGCAGCGTTGCGCGTCTCCGATTTCATTTCTGATTTCAGCCCCCTGCGGGAACTCTCGGCGTTTCGAGCCTTTGAACAAGAGGTACGGAGTGCCGCGCAACTCCATTTTCCTAAAGTTTTTGACCTGTAGCGCCTCCGCATCAGAGACCCTTACAGTCACTGTTTGTGTCATCGATCAGCGGATGCGCAGGGGTATGGGAGGAGCGTTTGAACATGGTCTATTTCGACTTCCATCAAATTCCGGCGTATTGGAGTGCGAAAATTATATTTTTCGCACCCGAATGGGGCTGTTGCCCCTTTTTTAGTGCGAAAAACGAAATTTTCGCACTCCTTGATGTTGGGGAGTCACAACAAAAGTAAGATAGCCGCCGTTTTGTTTGTGGTGATATTTTGACGTCACGATTAAGCCGGTTCGCGGGTAGTTTTAATTCTTGTGACTCTCTCACATCATAGCCCAGGGCAATCGCCCTGGGAATGGGTCTCCCTCCACCGTAGAGCCCTGAAGGGCGTGACATCGGGTGCATGTTCCGCCCCTTCAGGGCTTGTTCGGTTTATGGCGGCGTTCCCAGGGTTGTCA
>CAYSLC010000265.1:0-6704 GCA_964431545.1 uncultured Desulfobacteraceae bacterium
GTCCAGGTGGGGTTCTGGCGGACCGGGCTGCTGACCGCCTCCGGCCTCCACCATTTGATCCTGCCGGCCCTGACCCTGGCCGGCTACCAGTTGGCGGTGCTTTTGCGCCTCACCCGGGCCGGCATGCGGGAGGTCCTCACCGAGGAGTACATCAAGACGGCCTGGGCCAAGGGGCTGCCCCCCATGACGGTGATCTTCAAGCACGCCCTCCGGAACGTGATGATCCCGGTGATCACCATGGCCGGCCTCCAGTTCGGGGAGCTGATCGCCTTTTCCATCGTCACGGAGACGATCTTCCAGTGGCCGGGGATGGGGAACCTGCTCCTCACCTCCATCTACGAGTCGGACCAGCCGGTGATCGTCACCTACATCATGCTGGCGGCCCTCATCATCATCGTCATCAACATCGTGGTGGACATCCTCTACGCGCTGTTGAACCCGAAGATCCGCTATGAGTAAATCCCGCATCCGATCGAGGCTGCTGTACTCGTACCTCCACGACCTTCCGGCCATGGCCGGGAGCCTCATCATGGTCGTCTTCATCTTCGCGGCCCTGGCGGCCCCCTGGATCACCCCCCAGGACCCCTACGACCTGGAGACCCTGAGCCTGGACCACTTCCTCCTGCCGCCCATCTGGATGGAGGGGGGAGAGGCCCCGTTCCTCCTGGGCACCGACGACCAGGGCCGGGGGATCCTGAGCACCATCGTCTACGGCTGCCGGACGTCCCTCATCGTGGGGTTCGGGGTGGTGACGATCGCGGGTTTCGCGGGGGTTCTGTTGGGCCTTTTGGCCGGGTACTACGGCGGGGTGCTCGACGCGGTGATCATGCGGCTGGCGGATACCTTCTTCTCCTTTTCCACGACGCTTTTGGCTTTCCTCTTTCTGGGGGTCTTCAAGGAGGGGGGCCTGGTGACGGTGATCATCGCCATCTGCATCGCAGACTGGGTCCGGTACGCCCGGACCATGCGGGGCCGGGTCCTGGAGATCAAGGAGGAGTCGTACATCATGGCGGCCAAGGCCACGGGCGCCGGGGATTTTCGCCTCCTGGCCCGCCATCTCCTGCCCAACGCCATCCCCCCCATCCTGGTGGTGGTGGCCGTGGACCTGGCGGTGGTGATCATGCTGGAGGCGACCCTGAGCTTCCTGGGAGTGGGGGTGCCCATGACGGAGCCGTCCCTGGGGATGATGATCTCCATCGGGAAGAACTACATCTACGCCGGGATGTGGTGGATGATCGTCTTTCCGGGGGCGGCGCTGGTGCTGTTGGTTGTGGGGATCAATCTGTTTGCGGATTGGCTGCGGGAGGAGTTGAATCCGAAGATTGAGCGGAAGGAGGTGTAGGCCGCCCCATTTTCCTCGCCCCCTTCTTGCGACAACCTGTTGTTCTTTCCCAAATTCTCGCCATTTCAGGCCCTTCCTCAAGATAGACCGCCGGGTTCCATGCCATCGGCCGGCGGCGAGCAATATCGCACCCCAAAAAAACATCTTGATTCTGCCCCGTAATTTTGATATGAGGGCTCAAATCCTTTGGTGTTTTCGATGCACCTGAAGATCAAAGGCGCAATTGGGCATTTTCCATTCTGGTACCAGAAATAGAAGCTATTTTCCGAGCCGCCGATACTCTGTTTGTCACGCTGGCGCCAATACAAACGATTATAGGAGACAGAGATGTAATCTGGTCGTTTTTTGCGCAAACCACTGTCCGAAAGGGGGTTCATATGCACAGGGGCATGGAGCGCTGGCTGAAGTTCGCGGGCTATTCCGGAAATCCGTTCGCCATCCATGAGGCGGGCCGGGAGGAGAAACTGGGGAGCTATTTTGTCCCGAACACCTGTTTTACGGAGATCAGTGGCGACCCGACGACACCGCGCTCATCCGTCGTATTTGCGCCCAAGGGGTGCGGGAAGACGGCCCAGCGGGTCATGATCGATCGGCTCTGCAGGCGCAAAGCCTTCGGACGCGGTCGCGCCCTCGGCGTGACCTTTTCGGATTTCGAAACCATTCCCATAGGTTCTCAACAGAACAGGCATCCCACCTCCGTCCATCCCCACCTGATCGAAATTCTCCATCGGGCCATGGAGAGCCTGGCCCTCGATCTGATCCATGATCGGACCATATTCGACCAGTACACACAGATCTCCCGTTGGAACAAATTGTATCTCCAGTGGTTCCTTTTCGGATTCGGCCGGGAGTTGTCCCTGAACCAGCGGGCGGAACTGATCAAGAGGGACATCAAACCTATCGCCGTCGGTAACGGTGCCGGAAAAACCGTCAAAAAGCATTTCAATGAAAAGCTCCGGGCTTCATCATCCGACTTGATGCGCCAATTCGTCCTGACCCTGAAACCAATGGGCTACGATGCCGTCTACGTCCTCGTCGACTGTGTGGATGAGATGCCCACCACCGCCTGCGACATCGATTCGGCGATCCGGCTCCTCTCCCCCCTTCTGGCTCACCTGAAGCTGTTGGACTTGCCGGGCGTCGCCTTCAAGTTCTTCCTGCCCCTGGAGTGGGCCGGCGATCTGAAGGAGAGCAGAGTGCTCCGGAGCGATCGGCTGCAGGTGAGAACACTCCAATGGGCGGATATGGATCTTTTGGAAATGCTGCGAAAACGACTGGAGGCCTTCGGCGGACCGAACGACCTCACCCAATTGTGTGAAGACAGTTTAGGGGATTCCATTGTGGAGGAGATGGTCCAACTGGCCGTCTGCTCCCCCCGGAACCTGATCCGGTTGGGCAACTTCCTCTTTGCGGAACATTGCAAAAAGATGACCGGCGGTGGATGTTCGAAGATCACCAGGGCCGCCTGGGAAAACGCCAAAGAGCGGTTTTTGCTGGTGAGGGAGCCGGTCTGCAAAATCGAGGAGACCGTCGGTAAGGCGGCGGCCTCCGATGAAGAGGATCCCTTCTTTCCTCAACTTTGAACGACATGTGGAAATCAATCCACCTCCGGGAGATCCCTGAATGTTTGAAAAGGACTTCACCCCCGTCCGGATGCGCAGCAAATCCGATCAGGCCCACGACTTTTGGAAGAACCGGTACAAGCCGACCATGGATGCCATCCGGCAGAAGATCGCGGATACGCCCCTATCCGTGGGAATCTGGGTACACCGCCTGATCGGAGCGGCGCGACTACAGGTCCACGAGGTGATCAACGACCTGGAGAACCTGAACGTGGAGGTCAAGCAGTGGATGGGGAATGCGGCCGGGGATGGAGGGGGGGATACGCCGGAGGACCCCATGGCGAGCCTGGAGGCGCTGTGCCGGGGCAGGGAGAAGGAGGAAGGGGAGGAGCCCCATACGGCCGGGAAGGCCCCGGAGATCGTGTTCGGGATCATTCTGGACGGGGCCTTCGACCTTACCCGGATCCTCAACATCTCCTCGGAAGCCTCTTCGAAGCTGTTTCTGTTCTACAACGAAACAGTTGAAGAGAGATTCCGCGCAAGAGACCCGAATTTCCGTTTTCAGTCCGTCTTCCGACGCTCCATGCCCATCCGGTATCCGGAAGATTTCAGGGACCGATCGTTCAATGCCCGGTTTCTTGAGGCCGTGGATGCATTGCGGCGGGTCAAATATATCCAATCCCTGATTCCGACGCCCAACAAGCCGTTGAAATCGAAACGGAACGTCTTTTCATTCTACGAGGAATACAAATTCCATATCGACACGTTCCAGTCGAGCGGGCAGAACTATTTCATCGCTCTGGTGAGATACCTGGCCGATCCCACCCATGAAAAGCTCCACCAGCATCTGGACCTGGAAGCGGAGCAGATCGAGGGGCTGTTCCGCTACTTTGAAGACGGAGGGTTCATCACCAGGGATGACTCCGGAAAGGCCCATCTGACCTACCGAGGGGACAAATACTTCAGCCTGATCGGAATCGACGAGCTGCCGATCCTTGAAAACGAAAAGCGGCGCTTTGTCGAGCGGTGGCGGGCCGCGCTGGAAAAGACCTATTACACCCATTTCGAGTTGATGCGGAACTCCGGGCAACTGGCGGGGCTCTCCGAAAAACTGTATACGGCCCTGGCCCAACGAATGACGGTGACCCGGAAGCTGCGTTACTTCGTCAATCGCGTGTTTTTCGATTGGTTGATCAAGGAAGAAAAAGCGTTTTGGGATCACCCGTGGACCAAGGAGCTTTTCGAGATCTGGCGCAGGAACATCGCGGGCCTGAAAAAGACCTGGCGGACGGAGCAGCGGGATCGGACCGCGTTTCTGGAATACATGTTCAAGAAATTCGAGATCGCCTACAACCCGAAGAACGCCACGCAATCCACCAATTACAAGAACCTGGCGTTCAATCTGACCATGCTGCGCCCCAACAGCCACGCGCACTTTTACGTGATCTTCAGCTTCATCGTCCGGCCCATCAAGAAAATGATCCGCCAATACTTCGATCTGGCGGCGATCACGGGACAGTACGACCTGATTTTCAGAAGGTTTCCGCCATACCATTTGATGTTGAAATTCCACGCCAGACCGGGGGAGCGGACCTCCTTCGACATGCGGAACTATGTGGACTGGAAGCCGCTGACCCATAAGATGGATCTGAAATACACCGTGCCTGTGGGACTCGATAGCGTCCGCACCCGGCAGCGGGACCGGCACATTTCGATTCCCGTGGTGCAGGACCCCGAGGCGGAGAAGAACAAACGGGCGGAGGTCGAGGCCCTGGAAAGGAAGCTCCAGGGCATACCGAGGGATCTACCCATCAATAACGATTTCGGCGCGGATGGCCGGATCTATTACACGGGGGGCGGGAAACGGGAGGTTGTGGACGGGTTCATGGGAAAGCGGGGGGCCCTCGTCCAGGTAACCGATGAGATCAATCTGGTCAAGGCGATCCCCAGGCCCGGTGCCGACTCCGGATTGATCGTCCGCTTCAATCTCCTCGATCCGATCGCGGTCCTCATCAACGGGATCAATCGCCGACGGGATCTTTACCTGGATGAGATGCGGTACCTAGCCAAGTGTCTCGATCGCCTGGCGGGGGCGAAGATCGAGGAGTTGGACGGCATCATAGAGGGCGTGTTTGAATCCACGGACCACAGCAATCTGAAGGAGGAGACCCGGGATCTGTTGAGCGTGCTGGAACGGATCGAGAAGACCGAGGGGTCCGAAGAGGACACCTGGGCCTTTCTGACATCCCGCTTCATTCATGGGGCATTCCACCCGCTGCTGGTGACCATCTGTCACCGTCTGATGAGCGAAGGATTCGAAGTCTTGTTCAGCCTTTTTCCGCTGGTGACGGGGAAAGAGCTTCGGTTCGACGAGGAGGGGAAGCTGGAGGAGCGGGAGACCGAGGCGGTCTCCAAGAACGAGATACCGCTGGTGGAATTTCTAAAGCGAGAACTCTCCGATCTGCTGAAAAACATCTTCACCCGCCACATCGAGATCTCCGGTGCCACGAAACGACGCCAGAGCGAGGCACGTTTGGCGCAGATGGTCGTTGCCCATTGCCTGAACGTGAAGAGCGATCCCGATGCATACAATGATCGATTGAAAACTCATCTAAAAAAGCATTACGAGGTCCATCTCGCTTTTCTGGAAGAACATATCGGCAAGGCGGAGCTATTCAAATATATCCACAAAGTCGGCGCTGAAGAATCCGATGTGACCGAAATGATAAATAACGACGTTACGGAGATCATCAAGCTGACGGATGCCTGCCGGGCGCGCCTCTTCAGCCGGGCGAACAACAATCGTCTGCTCTGTTTTATCGACCCCCACAGCGTCGATGTTCAGTACGGTGAGTTCGAGTACAGGGGGGAGGCCATCCAGAGCGAGTTGGCCTATATCGAGGCCAAGGAGACCAAACAGCGGGAACTGGCAGAGAAACAGCATGCCCAAGACGCGGAGATCCGCGAACGGGAGATGGAGAAGACGACGGCCATTGCGAAGGGCAAGCATGAAAAGGAGCAACATGAGGCCCGACTCGCGAAGGAAAAGGCCATGCGGGAAGCGGAGTTCGAGCATGATGCAGCTCGGGTCGAGGCGGAAAAGGTCAAGGAAGAGCGCATCACGGCAATGCTTGAGGAGATCAATTCGCTGAAGCTTCTGCAGGTCGCCAGTGAAACCAGATACTTGGCGGCGGATGCCCTAAAAAATCAGGACATGAGAACCTATGCTGTTTTGTCGCTCCTTGACGCCCATCAGAAGGCTGGAGGTATCGAAGGCGTCGAGGATCTGTTGGAGGATTCCCCAAATCTCCTTTTCGCCATTGCGCCGGAAGCCGTGGAGACTCGCCATGTTCACAAGCTGAAGGAAGAGGTGGTGGCGAAACTGGATACCATTTTGCAAAAAGTGGATCCCATTACGCTATCGACGCTGTTCAGCAAGGATTATGGAGAGTTGATTCGCTCGGATATTTATAAGTCCATCATGAGTGAGCTTTCGGATACCTTGAAGAATTTTGGGTTTCGGCATCGGCCGATGATGGAGCAGGTGTTTAGTGGGACAGGTTTTCACCAAGAGCGAGATCAAGGTGGATCTCAGGAAAATTGAGGCATCTATTAAGGCAAGAAGATAAAATCATCAACATATTTTGCTTTATTCCTACTAAAGTGATCAACTTTCCTTAAACCATATACATTTTTGCTGATACAGATATCCCACAAAATTTAAGCCTTCCTCTCCGAACTGTTTTTCTATATCTGTAAGAGTGTTCTTTCCATTAATGGCATCCAAAATGGGCTTAGCT
>CAYSLC010000266.1:0-6703 GCA_964431545.1 uncultured Desulfobacteraceae bacterium
GGCGGGGCCGTGCCACGGGAGAGGGACGACAGGGCCGCTTCCATGGCATGGATCCCCGCGTGGAGCAGGGTGAGGGGGTAGGCGACGATCCGGTAGCCGATGTTCCGGAGTTCCGTCGGGGGCAGGACCGGCGTGTCGCCGCCCTCCACCATGTTGGCCATCTTCGGTCCGGGGACCGTCTCGCAGTAGGTCCGCATCTCCGCCACGCTCCGGGGGGCCTCCAGGAAAGTGATGTCGGCGCCCATGTCGTGAAACGCCTTGGCGCGGAACAGGGCCTCGTCGAGCCCCTCGGTGGCCCGGGCGTCGGTCCGGGCCATGATCAGGATTCCGGCCCCCTCGTTTCGGGCGTCCACGGCGGCCCGGATCCGGGCGAAGGCCTCGTCCCGGTCCACCGTCTGTTTTCCCCGGGTGTGGCCGCACCGTTTGGGGGAGAGCTGGTCCTCGATCATCACGCAGGCGAATCCGGCCCGGAAATACCCCTCCACCGTGCGCCGGACGTTGACGGCGTTGCCGTATCCGGTGTCCCCGTCCCCGAAGACCGGGATGGAGACGGCGCCGCAGATGTTCCGCCCCTGGTCCGCCATCTCGCCGTAGGAGATCAGGCCGGTGTCCGGGAGCCCCAGCCGGGCCGCCGAGACCGCGAAGCCCCCCATGAAGGCCGCCGGAAAGCCGGCCCGTTCGATGAGCCGGGCGCTCAGGGCGTCCCAGCAGCCGGGGACCACCAGGATCTCCGGCCTTTCCAACCGGTGCTTGAGTCTGTTTGCCGCCGTTTCCATCCGCCTTCCCCCTGTACCGGTTTTTCCACGGGATTGCAGAAAAATTGCATGGCTTCCGTCGTGTCTTATCTTTCAGGGTGATACAGGAACCGGCCGATGGCGTCAACATGAACCCGGCCACGGATTCACTCCCCCGGATCTCCGTCGAAAACCGGCGGAAGGATCGGAAAGAGCTTGATGTCGCGTCCGATACGCCCCGTAATGGCACCGAAAGCGCGCATGAACCGACACGCCGAACCGCTCCTTTTTATGACGGCGGCCTGCCTCCTGCTGGCGTTCTCCTGCATGCCCTTCGCCCCTGAACCGCGCCCGGCGCCGGAGGGAGACCTGCCGGAGGGCTATTCGATCCCAACCGCCCCCGGCGAACGGGCCGAGCGGTGGTGGGAGACCTTCGGCGACCCGGAACTCAACCTGCTGGTGGCCCGGGCCCTGGCCGAGAACTTCGGCCTGAAGGCGGCCTGGGCAAGGCTTCGTCAGGCCAACGCCCTGGCGGCCCGGGCCGGATCGGCCCTCTACCCCGACCTCGAACTCGAGGCCGAGATTTCCAGGGGCCGCCGGCGCTCCACCGCCGGCCCCGACACCGGGACCCGGTCGGTGGAGGACCATGGCCTCGGGCTTTTCGCCGCCTACGAGGCCGACCTCTGGGGCCGGATCCGGTCCCTGCGGGAGGCGGCCCTGCTCGATGCCGCCGCCACCCTGGAGGACCTCCGCGCCGCCGGGATGTCGGTGGCCGCCGCGGTGGCCGAACGGTGGGTCCGGATCATCTCCCAGCGGATGCAGATGGCGCTTTTACGGGAGCAGTTGGAGACCAACCGGACCTATCTGGACCTGGTGGAGCTTCGGTTCGGAAACGCCTTGGCTTCGGCGGTGGATGTCTACCAGCAGAAGGGGGTCGTGGAGGGGGTCCGTGCCCAGATTCCCCTGGTGGAGGCCCGGGCGCAAATCCTGACCCATGAGCTGGCCCTGCTGTTGGGCGGCCCGCCCACGGCGCCGGTGGAACTCTCCCGGCGGGTCCTTCCCGATCCCCGGCCGGTGCCGGCGGCCGGGCTGCCGGCCGATCTTCTGCGGCTGCGGCCCGATGTCCGGGCCGCGGCCCTGCGGCTGCGTTCCGCCGACTGGCGGACCTCCGGGGCCATGGCCGATCGGCTGCCCGCCCTGCGGCTGACGGGAAGGGCCCGGTACGGCGACGCGGAACTCGACCGGATCTTCGACAACTGGCTCCTCAATCTGGCGGCCGGGCTGACGGCCCCCCTGCTGGACGGCGGCCGGCGGACCGCCGAGGCGGACCGGACCGAGGCGGCGGCGGCCGAGGCCCTCTGGGAGTACCGCCGCACCGCCTACACCGCCGTCCGTGAGGTGGAGGACGCCCTGGTCAGCGAGACCAAGCGGCGGGAGCACATCGATGCCCTGGTTTCCCAGATCGAGGCGGCCCGAAAAGGGCTGGACCAGGCCCGGGAGCGCTACCGGCGGGGGCTTTCCGGATACCTGCCGGTGCTCACCCAACTGCTGACCGTCCAGCGGCTGGAGCGGGATCTGGTCGTCCAGCGCACCGAGCTTCTCCTGGACCGGATCGCCCTCCACCGCGCTTTGGGGGGCACCTGGATGTACCGGTTCTGGTGAAAGGGGTCGGATGACGCATCGAACATATCAACGGGAATGAAGCAGATCGATGGAAGAGAAGAATCGGAGACAACCGGATCCGACGGGCCCCGCGGCCGATGCGCCGCGTCCCGCCGAGGGGGGACGGACGGCGCTGAAGATCGCCCTGCCCGTCGTGATTCTCAGCCTCGGGCTGCTGGGAGCGGCCTACTTGAAGAACACCGGCCCCACGCCCAAGAGGAAGCCGCCCAAGAAGATCGTCTCCCTGGTGGAGGTGGTGCCGCTGGAACGTTCCGACCAGCCGGTCGTGGTCCGGGCCATGGGCACGGTGGTCCCCTCCCGGGAGCTGGTCCTGAAACCCCGGGTCTCCGGGGAGATCATCGAGATGTCCCCCGCCTTCACCCCGGGCGGGTTCCTGGAGGCGGGCGAGGAGATCCTCCGCATCGATCCCACCGATTACGAACTCGACCTCTCCCGGAAGCGGAGCCGGGTAGCCGACGCATCCTCCGCCCTGAAGCTGGAGATGGGCCACCAGGAGGTGGCCCGGCGGGAGTGGGAACTCCTTGCGGGCGAGGGGGCCGGCGGTGACGGGGAACTGGCCCTGCGGAAACCGCACCTGGCCAAGGCCAGGGCCGACCTGACCGCGGCCCGGGCCGAGCTGAAGCAGGCCCGGCTCAACCTGGAGCGGACCCGGATCACGGCGCCCTTCAACGCGGTGGTGCGCGAGCGGTACGTGGTGGTCGGCTCCCAGGTCTCCCCCCAGGAGCCTCTGGCCGAGCTGGTGGGTACCGACCGGTACTGGGTCCAGGTCTCGGTGCCGGTGGACCGCCTCAAGTGGATCACCGTCCCGGCGACCCCGGAGACGCGGGGATCCCCGGCCCGCATCCGGTACGGCGCCGGGATGGCGGAGCGGACCGGCGCCGTCACCAGGCTGTTGAGCGACTTGGAGACCGACGGCCGCATGGCCCGTCTTCTCGTGGCGGTGGATGATCCACTCGATCTGGCACATCCCCAGGACCCCAAGGCGCCGCTGCTCATCGGGGAGTACGTCCGGGTGGCCATCGAGGGCAAGGCGCTCTCGAACGTCTTCCGGATTCCCCGGGCCGCCCTGCGGGACGGAGACGAGGTCTGGATCGCCGGGCCCGACGACACCCTCGCCATCCGTCCGGTGGAGATCCTCTGGCGGGACAGCGAGACGGTCCTTCTCCGGGACGGCCTTTCCACCGGGGACCGGCTGATCGTCTCCGATCTGGCCGCGCCGGTGGCGGGGATGCCGGTGCGGATCGCCGAAGGGGGCGAAGCTCCCGCCGGCGGGGCGGGCGGAACGCCTCCGGGGGCAACGGCGGACGGGGCGTCTTCATGAGCACCGCCGAACCCCGGGCAAAGGGCCCCATTGCCTGGATGGCCGGCCGCTCCGTGGCCGCCAATCTCCTGATGCTGGTCCTGCTCGTCGGCGGGCTCCTGTTGGGGGCCCGGATCAAGAAGGAGGTCTTCCCCGATTTCGACCTCGACCTGGTGCGGATCTCCGTCGCCTATCCCGGCGCCAGCCCCCAGGAGGTGGAGCAGGGGATCCTTCTGGCCATCGAGGAGGCGGTCCAGGGACTGGAGGGGGTGGAGGAGGTGACCGCCGTGGCCCGGGAGGGGGGCGGTTCGGTGACCGTCGAGATGGTGGAGGGGGAGGATATCCAGAAACTGGCCCAGGACGTCCAGAACGAGGTGGACCGGATCTCCTCCTTTCCCGAGGACGCCGAGGAATCGGAGGTCTCCATCGTGGCCCGGCAGCGGTACGTGGTCTCCCTGGCCCTCTACGGCGACCAGGGGGAGCGGGTCCTGCGGGAGTATGCCGAGATCCTCCGGGACCGCCTGATCCAGGATCCGGATATCACCCAGGTGGGATTGGAGGGGGTCCGGGGGTACGAGATCAGCATCGAGATCCCCCAGGACGTGCTGCGGGCCTACGGGCTCACCCTGGCGGAGGTGGCGGCGCGGATCCGGCGGGCGTCGGTGGAGCTGCCGGCCGGGGCCATCAAGACCCCCGGCGGGGACGTCCTGGTCCGGGTCAAGGAGCGGCGGGACCTGGGCCGGGAGTTCGGGAAGATCCCCATCATCACCTCCCCCGACGGCACCCAGGTGCTCCTGGAGGAGATCGCAACCATCGAGGACGGTTTCGAGGAGACCGACAGCGAGGCGACCTACAACGGCCGCCGGGCCGTCCTGCTGGAGGTCTACCGGGTGGGGGACCAGACCCCCATCTCCGTCTCCGACGCCGTCCGCCGGGTGGTGGACGACTTCAACGCCGCGGTTCCCGCCGGCATGGCCGTGGATCTGCGCAACGACCGGTCGGAGATCTACCGCCAGCGGCTGGGGCTGCTGGTCAAAAACGGCTACGTCGGGCTGAGTCTGGTCTTCATCCTCCTGGCCCTCTTTCTGGAGATCCGCCTCGCCTTCTGGGTCAGCCTGGGGATCCCCATCTCGTTTCTCGGGGCCATGTTCTTTCTCCCCACGGCTGGGGTGAGCATCAACATGGTCTCCATGTTCGCCTTCATCATCTCCCTGGGGATCGTGGTGGACGACGCCATCGTGGTGGGGGAGAACATCTACCACCACCACCAGCAGGGGATCCCCTGGCCCCGGGCCGCCGTCACCGGGGCCCGGGAGATCACCATGCCGATCACCTTCAGCGTGCTCACCAACATGGTCGCCTTCATGCCCATGTTCTTCGTGCCGGGGTTCATGGGCAAGATCTTCATGCAGATCCCGGTGGTGGTGATCAGCGTCTTCGCCATCTCCCTGGTGGAGAGCCTCTTCATCCTCCCCGCCCACCTCGCCCACCAGTCCGTGGGGTTCGACCGGGGGCTTCTGGGGTGGATCTCGGCCAAGCAGCAGGGCTTCGGCCGGGGGTTCCTCCGGTTCGTGGACACGGTCTACGGCCCGTTCCTGGAGACCTGCCTGCGGTGGCGGTACCTGACCCTCGCTTTGGGCGTCGCCGTGCTCGTCCTCACCTTCGGCTACATCCGCAGCGGCCGCATGGGCTTCGAACTCTTCCCCAAGATCGAGTCGGACTACGCCCAGGTCACCGCCACCCTCCCCTTCGGCACCGCCTTCGGAAAGACCGAACGGGTCCAGGACCGTCTGGTGGAAAACGCCGAGGCGGTGATTGCCGAGAACGGGGGGGATGCCCTGGCCGAGGGGATCTACGCCCAGATCGACGGGAACGTCGCCCGGGTCCGGGTCTACCTGACCCCCCCGGATGTCCGGCCCCTGTCCACCACCCGGCTGACCGAACTCTGGCAGGCCCGTGCGGGGGAGGTCCCCGGCCTGGAATCCCTCCGGTTCGAGTCGGACGCCGGCGGGCCGGGCCGGGGGAGCGCACTCTCCGTGGAGCTGAGCCACCGGTCCATGGCGGTCCTGGAGCAGGCGAGCGGGGAGCTGGCCGAGGCCCTCGCCTTCTTTCCCGCCGTCAGCGACATCGACGACGGGTTCTCGCCGGGCAAGCAGCAGATCGATTTCCGGATCCGGCCCGAGGCGAGAAGCCTCGGCCTGCGGTCCCAGGACGTGGCCCGGCAGGTGCGCCACGCCTACCACGGCGTCGAGGTGGTGCGGCAGCAGCGGGGGCGAAACGAGGTCAAGGTCCGGGTCCGTCTGCCCCGGGAGGAGCGGACCTCGGAGCAGAGCCTGGAGGAGATGATCCTCCGGACACCGGGGGGAAAGGAGATCCCCCTGCGGCAGGCGGTGGATCTCCAGCGGGGCCGGGCCTACACGGACATCGTCCGCCGGGACGGCCGCCGGGTGGTGACCGTGGAGGCCGATGTCCGTCCCCGGAGCAAGGCCGGGGAGATCCTCGGCGCCATCCGGGCCGACACCCTTCCGGACTTGCAGCGGAAGTACCCGGGGCTCGCCTTCAGTCTGGCCGGGCGCCAGGCGGACCAGCGGGAGAGCATGGGGGCGTTGTTCAAAGGGCTTTTCATGGCCCTTTTGGCCATCTTCGCCATGCTCGCCATCCCCCTGAACAGCTACATCCAGCCGGCCATCATCATGGCGGCCGTCCCCTTCGGCATCGTGGGGGCGGCCGTGGGCCACCTGATCATGGGGTACAGCCTGAGCGTGCTGTCCATGTTCGGGATCGTGGCCCTCTCCGGCGTGGTGGTCAACGACTCCCTGGTCCTCATCGACTTCGCCAACCGGAAGCGCCGGGCGGGCCTGAGCCCCCACGACGCGGTCCACGGCTCCGGCATCCACCGGTTCCGGCCCATCATCCTGACCACCCTGACCACCTTCGGCGGCCTCGCCCCCATGATCTTCGAGACCTCCCGCCAGGCCCGGTTCCT
>CAYSLC010000267.1:0-6651 GCA_964431545.1 uncultured Desulfobacteraceae bacterium
CCCATCAACGGCATGACCGATTTCAACCTGGCCGAGGAATTGAGCCGGCAGGTGCTGGTCCAGCTCCGGGCCAAGGGTCTCGATACGACGCCGGTGGAGGACCTCTGGCCTCGGTTTCAGGATGCCGAGGCGTTTGTGGAACGGAATTTTGAAAAGTGGCGATCGGAATTCGAGAAGGTGTTCGGCCAGGAGATCACGCCGGAAGCCATCCGATCGAAACTGAGCGACCACAGCGAATCGGCGTTCCAGCAGGTCAACGAGATCTATGAAGCGGCCATCGGCAAACCCATCCGGGTCTCCGGAGCCGAATCCGCCAACCAGTTGATCACCACCGTGTGCCGGGAGTACTGCGGCGACGACGGCCCGTTCCAGGCCGTGGCCATCCTCTTCGACGAGTTCGGCCGCTACCTGGAATTCGCCATCGATAAGCCCCATGTCGCGGGAGACGCGGCCCTCCAGCAGGTCTTCGAGGGGGTCCAGGACAACGCCGACCATTGTTTCATGCTCTGCACCATCCAGTACGAGCTGAAAACCTATGTTTCCCGGGTGTCGCCGGAAAAGCGCAATGTCATCCAACGGTACGTCGGCCGGTACGACGCGGCCCGGAAATATTACCTCTCATCGAATCTGGAGACCCTGTTCGCCCACCTGATCGAAAAAAAACAACCGGCGGTCATCGAAGAGCGGCTGCTCTCCAACAACGCCAAAGACCAATGGAGAACCATCCACGCCGCCATCGGAGACTGGTTTCCCGAGTCCCAAAAGGATGCGGTCTGGCGGGAGGTCGATCCGTACTTTCAAACCATTGTGAAGGGGTGCTGGCCGCTCCACCCCATGACCACGCTGTTCCTGAGCCGGTTGGGCAACACGTTGCAGCAACGGTCCGCGGTCACCTTTATCGACGCCCTGCTCCAGAGAAAATCGGATCAGAAGCTGGGCGATCCCGCCATCCATTGGACCCTGCCGGCCACGTCCCTTTTCCGGACCGAACTCGGCCTCGATGATCCCCTGCTCCGGGAACTGATCGGCGCCGAGGAGTTCGCCACCAGCGGTTCCCTGGCCCAGGCATACGCCTCGGTGGAAGAACGGTACCGGCGCCATCTCAAGGACGCCGAACGGCGGGCCTTGCTCTCGATCCTGATCGCGGACAAAATGGGGCTGAGAGCGGCGGACAAATCCCGGTACCACCAGGCGCTGGCGCACCTTTCGGACCTATCGACCGCCCGGATCGACGCCGTTGCGGAAGAATTGACCCGGGAATACAACGTCCTGGAGTGGAACGACCGGTTCAACCGGTACGACATCATCAGCGAGGGCATTCCCCGAAGCCGGTTCACGAAGTTTCTGGAGGGCAAGGTCAAAGGTGTCCCCTCGGAGCGGATCGAGGACCTCTTCACCCTCCACCTCTGGAAATGGGCCGATCTGGCGGCCCACCAGGAGATCGATCCGGAATTTGCCGACAAACATAAGATCATAACGTCCGAATGGCGCTTCCATGCGGTTCTGTCCAACCGTATGCGCATCGATTCGGACCTGGAACAGGCGGTGGCGGACTGGCGGACCGCCGTCAGACCGGACCAGAACAGGGGCCGGCTCATCCATTGCTATGTCCCCGCGGACGCCCGGATCGAAGAAGTCCGGCGGCGCATGTCGCGGAAGCTGGATGCGCTCATGGAGGAAACGTGCGAAGCCACGGAGGCGCCCATCTTCATCGCCCTCCTCCACGACAGAGCGGACGCCCTGGGACGCGTGCTGGCAGAGCAATGGATCCTTTCCGACGGCCTGACCGGTGAGGAACGCCGGACCTACAAGAATTTCATCGATGACCAGCAATACCGCGTCAAAAAGGAACTGCGCGACAAATTCCTCTCACTGGTCGGGGAGGGCGATTTTGTCTTTCCCGGGAATTTCCGCGCGAAAGATGAACGGATCGAGAACGTCTGCCTCTCCCTGTTCGAGAAGGTCTATCCGGAGATCAATCCGTTCCCGTTCGACGGCTTCGGGACGGTCCGGGGCGACGCCGCCAAGGATTGCCGGGAGATGACCGTGGAACTCTTCAAAGGCAATCTGAACGACGAGTGGGTTTCCAACCGGGGCCCCAAGCTGCAGAATCGGGCCAGGAATGTCCTGATCCGAACCTGGCGGGCGTTCAACGATGCCGGCAAGATCGGTTTTTATCCGCAATCCCCCAGATTGAAAGCCATCGTCGCGCATTTCGAAGGGAGTCTGGAGGAAAGGGAACCGCTCAATCTCGGCCAGATGGCCCGGGAGTTGATCGCCCCGCCCCATGGGTTCAACATCGCCTCGGCCGGGCTGCTGATGGGGATCTTCATCTGCCCGCGCGCGGCGTCCTTGGCCCTGAGATGGAAAGGCGAAAACATCGCCTGGTCCGTATGGCTCAACCACGCCTTTGCAAAGAACTTCCTCGATCTGAAAACACTTGATGAAAGCGAGATCGAGCAGGTCGATACGAACGAATGGCAGATGCTTCTCGACCGATGGACCGCGGAGACGGTCCATGAAAAATGCGTCGCATTCATGGTGGAAGCGGTGGAATTGAACAGCCGCATCCCGCTGTCCTCCGATCTGCTCTTCGAACGATGGAAACATCTGGCCGAGAAGGCCGAAAAATCGGAAAAGGCGCTGGAGGCCCTCGACAGTTTTGTGGATGAACATCTACGGCACTTACGGATCGCCCTTGAGAAAGAGAAGGTCGACAACATCAGCCGGGTCGGCAAGGAGGCGATGGGGCGGCACAAAAAGATGGCCGCCGAACCGGCGTATTGGACGGACGATCAGGTTGGACAGGTCGAGAAGATTGCCATGCGGGCAAAAGCGGCCGTCGAAGCGCTCTTTGATCAATGGCTGAAGAGTCAAAGCTGCATCCACTACGCGCGGATCGACAGCTTCCGGGACCACATGATCAACAAGGTCGGCGGCAACCTCAAGGAATTGGGGCTGACCGACCTCTTCAAGCAATTGGAGGAGCGGACACACAAGATCATCGCCGATATGGAAAGCCGCCAGAAGGTCGCGTTCATCGTCGACGAGGCCGAGGCGTTCCTGGTGGGGAAGACCGTTTCCGATGCAGCGAAAGTGGTCGATTTGGGGGAGTGGATCAGCCGCTGCAACGAGTTGATCGCGGATTTGAAAAAAGCCAAGAAAACCAAGGACGTGCCGGAGATCGACAAGGCCGTGGCAAAGCTTTCCGATTTTCAAAAGGCGTGTCAAGCAAAGCGGAAGCAGCACCGAAACCGGAGCGACGAGTTTTTCAACCGAACCTTTTCGACCATTGAAGAGATCCGCGCCGCCCATCTCGAGGTCCGGGACCTGATGGCCATTTTCGCCGGCGAGGACCTCGACCTCGACGAGCTGAACAAAATGGAAAGCCGCCTGGCCCGATTTGAGCAGGATTTTTCCCATCTGAACGACCTCTCCAAGTCCGAAAGCGAGCTGCGCCGGTTCATTGGGGAACGGGTCCGGCAGATCCACGAGGAAGAGGAGAAAGACGAGGAACCGCCGCCGTGGCGCGACGCCAACGAGATCTACGAACAGTTTATGGAGGAGATCATGGCGGACCGGAAAAGGCGGTCCGATGAGTGGCTGCGCGGCGTCCGTCAGCCGGAAGAGGAGATCGAGAAAATGGACGCCGGCGAATGCCAGCGCCTTTTATCGCGGGTGGAAGCGGCCCCCATCTATCTCACCCCCGACGACCAGGCCGGACTGGAGAAGATGAAAACAGCCATCCAAAACCGCCTCGGCGATCTAAAGGTGGAAGGGCTGCTGGCGCAATTTCGGAAACTCCCGCAAAAGTTGAGACGAGAGTTCTTCGATATCATTTCATTGGAGGTATAGGTTGGCGGTTTCCGGTGGGGAAGCAGTGGGAACCGCGCCATTCCCGGTGCGCAAAAAAGGCGGGATCGTCACCGATCCCGCATTTTAGAGAGTCACAAGAATGAAAACTACCCGCGAACCGGCTTCATCGTGACGTCAAAATTTCATCATAAACAAAACGGCGGGGATTTTATTTTGTTAATGACTCCCGAACACCAAGGAGTGCGAAAATTTCGTTTTTCGCACTAAAAAGGGGGATCAGCCCGTTCGAGCGCATAGAGGAACAGGCCATTCGGGTGCGAAAAATTTAATTTTCGCACTCCACAATACAATACGCCGGAATTTGATGAAGTCGAAATCGGCCATGTTCAAACGCTCCACCCATACCCCCGCGCATCTGCTGATCGATGACATGCCATGCTTCATCACGGCAGCGACCTACATGAAGCATTCCTGGTGCCCGGTGCGCAAAAAAGGCGGGATCGTCACCGATCCCGCCTTTTTTTGGCAAAATATATGGCTGACGCGGAAAAGGATTACATGTTCCTCTTCTTCCGAAGGATGGCGCCCGTGCCGATAAGACCGATGCCCAGGAGCAGAACCGTCGCGGGCTCGGGAACCGGGGCGGTGCCTTGTCCCATGATATTGTCATTCCCACATTCTTGCGTAAAGTGGACGATGAAATCGCCGGTCATATAGGGGAACAGTTTTGAAATATTGACCGTAAGGGCGTTGTGGTTCCCGCCAACGAATCCGGTATCGTTATCGGTAAGTCCCGTAGCATATTCGTAGGAAAGTCCGGAAGAGATGGTCTCCCCTCCACTTTCCCATCTCCAGGGATTGGAGCCGCCGTTTTGTTTGTAATAAGTCGTTAAGGTCTCGGTTGAAGCGTTCAATTCGATTAAGCTGTAAATGTAGGGGTTTTTCAGATTCTCATTATCCCTGTCAAAAACGACTGCGTAATCGTACCCAAAAGTATCCGTTACAGTTTCAATCCCATCCTTGTCGTCTGTGTCACCGAAAACAGCGTCGCCGTCCACATCGATAAAAATATCACCGGAATCAAAATCGTTCCCATTGCCCGACTCACCGTTTATGAAATCATAACCGCCAATTATGGTGAGATCACCGTTTTCCTCGAAGAAAATGCCTTCCAGATCCCATTTCTGTCTGAATTCCATGCCTGGCTCGGTTTCTTCGTCTTCACCTCCCTGCCCTGAACCCTTATCTCTATTTCCATTTTCATCGAAAATCGTAATGTTCGTACCAAATCCAAAAGCAAAACCATTCGCCAAAAAAAGCACCATAAGACAGGCTGCCATTCCCACTAAAAACCGCTTCATGTAATTCCTCCTTGTAATGTCGTTAGCAAAAGATGGACGAGTACCGTTTTTACTGCTCCCCCATCATAAGCAAATATAGTGCCAAGTCTTTCTTGCATTACATTTTCCCGAAATTATGGCTACATTTCCAATGCAATTGAACGGAAATTTTTTCTTGGGGGGTGTCGAGCGGCTTAACAAATTTTGACGCGCAACGACATTTTGGTGTCGAAAAACACGACGGCAGGGACTGGTTCGATGCAATATCCCATGGGTCGGAATAGCGGTAAACCATCATTCCGTTGCTGAAAAAAGCGGATGATTCTATCTTTCGGTTCTTTTTTTACACCATTACATTCGTCGATTTCTTTTACAAAATATCTTTTCAGAGTGCCTGAAAGCGCCCCTATCCTCCACCTTGGATGCGAGGCCGGGGGCTTAAACCCCCGACTAAAAGGGGAAGCGCACTGAAGGGCGCTGTCCGACGCGCCCCGACCCGTTCCAGCCGCGCCGGCCCAAAAACCAGCGTACCCAGAGTACCAGAGGCCAGAGGATTCAGAGTCCAGAGGTGTTGGGAGCGCACACACAACGAAAACCGATGACCCGGCTGCGGTAGGCCGGGTCGAGCCTGTCCCGGTCGGCGCACCGGACGAGGTCCGGAATGTCGTCGAACGCGCCGCCCCGCAACACACGGGCGATATCGGAAGGGGCGGATTCATCTTCCCGCCCGTCATCCCGTTTGTAGCGGTACCGGAACGTCGGTTTGCTAAAATCTTTTCCCCAGAGACTCCGGGTCCATTCCCAGGCATTGCCGGAGAGATCGAGGCATCCATACGGACTCCCCCCTCCGGGAAAGGCGCCGACCGGGCTCGTGGTGCCGATCCTGGTATCACGATAGTTTGCGCGGTTCGGATCCACCGCATCCAAGGAGCGATCCGCCCCCCACGGGTACTCCCGATCCGATTTGGGATTGTCCACCGTCGGGATCGGCGTGGATGTCCACCAGCTCTCCGATGACAACGGAACGAGGATCGGTTCGTCAAACATCTTGATCCCGCCCCGGGCCGCCTTCTCCCACTCCGCCTCGCTGGGCAGCCGGACGGCGTACCCCTCGGGCAAGGCGATCCCCCCTTCCCCCGCCAGCTCCGTCATCCACCGGCAGAACGCCAGGGCATCGTACCAGGTGACGTAGACGACGGGGTGATTGGCCACGCCCTCCAGGCAGCTCTCGTCCTTCGGCTTGTGCCCCGATGCATCCACAAAGGCCCGGAACTGGGCCACGGTGACCGGGTACCGGGAGATCCAGTAATTGTAGTCGAGGCAATCGTTGGGGTGGATCGGTTTCTCGCGGTCGAGCCGTTCGCCCCCCATCCGGAACGCCCCCTTGGGCACGTAGCAGAACACCAGGTCCGGAACCGACAGCCGGTCGTTTACGGCGATCACCCCGACGCCGGGACGGGTGTCGCCGAGCCGGGCCAGGGTGTTGCCGTAGGCC
>CAYSLC010000268.1:0-4422 GCA_964431545.1 uncultured Desulfobacteraceae bacterium
CCCCGGCGCCGCCCCCCGCGGCCCCGCCCGCGGACGCCGACGCGGCCCAGCTCGTCCGGGCCGGCATGGATCATCTCCGGAAGGCCGCCGGCATGATGGTGAAAGCGGCCCCCTCCGATCCGCGGCCCTACCGGCTCAACCGGATCGCCTGCTGGTTCAGCATCGAAATCCCTTCGTCCGAAGGGGGGAAAACCCTCCTGCCCGCGCCCATGGAGCAGGAGCGGGACATCCTGCTCTCCCTTTCCGAAAAGCAGAATCACGAAGCCCTGCTGGAGTCGGCCGAGGGACGGGTGGCCCAGTATCCCTTCTGGCTCGACCTGAGCCGGTTCGTCTCCGAATCCCTCTTCCATCTGGGGTTCACGGATGCCCGGAAGGCCGTGGACGAGGAGACCGGGCGCCATGTCCGGCGGCATCCGGGCATCGAGAAGCTGGCCTTTTCAGACGGCGTCCCCTTTGCCGACGAGATGACCCGGTCGTGGATCGCCGAGATCGCGGCGGCCGACGCGCCGGCGGGATCGGGCGGCGGCGGGACGGCGGGGTCGGACGATGGACCGGGCCGGCTGGACGCCCTTTACGGCGAAGCCCAGGCCCTGGTGCGGGAAGGCAAGACCGACGACGGGCTGGTGCTGCTCCAGGGCGCCTTCGACGAGGCCGTGTCCCGGCGGTCCCGGGTCCTGTGGCGCATGCACATGATCAAATTGCTCATCACCGTCAAACAGCCCCGGATCGCCCTGCCCCACGTGATGGCGATCCTGGACGATCTGGACCGGCACGCGGTGGAACGGTGGGACCCGCCCCTGGCCCTGGCGGCCCTGGTCCGGGCCTTCGAGGCCCTCCGCCACCAGGAAGACGACGGACTGGCCGAGCGGCGGGAGGCCGTCCTGGACCGGATCGCCCGCCTCAACACGGCCGAGGCCGTCCGGCTGGTGGGATGACGGCCGGCGGGATGGCGGGAAAACGCGCCTTTGTGGTGAACACCATACTAAAAAAAGGAGGATGGACATGGCAAAAGAAGGATCAGTGGCCCCCAAGGAGCGGGTGAACATCGTCTACAAGCCGGCCACCGGGGACGCCAAGGAAGAGGTGGAACTGCCCCTGAAGGTGCTGGTCATGGGGGATTTTACCCTGGCCGAGGATGAGACGCCCGTGGAAGACCGGAGGGCCTTCAACATCGACAAGGACAACTTCAACGATGTCCTTAAATCCCAGAACCTTTCCCTCAGCGTCAACGTGAAGAACACCCTGGCCGACGAGCCCGACGCCCAGATGAGCGTTAACCTCGATTTCAAGAACATGAAGGATTTCGATCCGGACGCCATCGTGGACAAGGTCCCGGAACTCAAACAGCTCATGGAGCTGCGGGAGGCCCTCATCGCCCTCAAGGGCCCCCTGGGCAACGTGCCCCAGTTCCGGAAGCGGATCCAGGAGCTGGTCCAGGACGAAGGGACCCGGGAGCGGCTCCTGGCCGAACTGGGCATCAAGGACGAATAGCGGAAACGACCATCCATACCGAAGGAGTGAGTTATGGCCGAAGAACAGGAAAAAGAGGTTCAACAGGAGGCCCAGGAGGCCGAAGCGCCGGAGTCGCTTTTAGACGACATCGTCCAGGCCACCCGCCTGAAGCCCTCGGACGAAGCTTACGCGGTGACCCGACAGGGGGTCCAGGCGTTCATCGACGAACTGCTCAAGCCGGGGCGCGAGGAACTCAAGATCTCCCCCACCATGGTGGACGAGATGATCGCCGACGTGGACCGGAAGCTCAGCGCCCAGGTGGACGCCATTATGCACAACGAGGAATTCCAGAAGCTGGAATCGGCCTGGCGGTCCCTGAAATACCTGGTGGACAATACCGATTTCCGGGAAAACATCAAAATCGAGATGCTCAACGTCAGCAAGCAGGACCTGCTGGACGACTTCGAGGACGCGCCGGAGATCACCAAGTCGGGGCTCTACCGGACCGCCTATACGGCGGAATACGGCCAGTTCGGCGGGCAGCCCTACGGCCTGATGGTGGGCAATTACGAATTCACCCCGGCCGCGCCGGACATCAAGCTGATGCAGTACGTCTCCAGCGTGGCCACCATGGCCCACGCCCCTTACGTGGCCGCGGCCTCCTCCCGGTTTTTCGGGCTGGAGGATTTTTCGGGGCTTCCGGGCCTCAAGGATCTCAAGGCCATCTTCGAAGGCCCCCAGTACATCAAATGGCAGTCCTTCCGGGAGTCGGAAGACGCCCGGAACCTGTCCCTGGCCGTTCCCCATTTCCTTTTGCGGACCCCCTACGACCCCCAGAACAATCCGACCAAAAGCTTCAATTACCGGGAGGACGTCAGCGACGGGAATGGATCCTATCTGTGGGGCAACGCGGCCTTCACCTTCGCCAGCCGGGTCACGGACAGCTTCGCCAAATACCGGTGGTGCGCCAACATCATCGGGCCCATGGGCGGCGGGGCCGTGGAGGATTTGCCCCTCCATCAGTACGAGGCCATGGGGGAGGTCCAGACCAAAATCCCCACCGAGGTGCTCATCTCCGAGCGGCGGGAATTCGAGCTGGCCGAAGAGGGCTTCATGGCCCTGACCATGCGGAAGGGCAGCGACAACGCCGCCTTCTTTTCCGCCAATTCCACCCAGAAGCCCAAAAATTTCGGCACATCCAAGGAAGGCAAGGAAGCCGAACTCAACTACAAGCTGGGCACCCAGCTTCCCTATACCTTCGTCGTCAGCCGGCTGGCCCATTACCTCAAGGTGATCCAGCGGGAGAACATCGGCACCTGGAAGGAGCGGGGCGACCTGGAGCGGGAGCTGAACCAGTGGATCCGCCAGTATGTGGCCGATCAGGAGAACCCGTCCCCCGGCGTCCGGAGCCGCAAGCCCCTCAAAAAGGCCCAGGTGGAAGTGGCCGACGTGGAAGGCGAACCGGGATGGTACCGGGTGTCGTTGAAGGTGAGGCCCCATTTCAAATACATGGGCGCCTCTTTCGAGCTGTCCCTGGTCGGGAAGCTCGATAAGGAATAAAGGCTGAACCATTGTTGTGAACCCCAAAAAACGGAAAGGAGAAGCGCACCATGCCGATGACCTCGTACCTCACGCTGGAGGGAAATGATCAGGGCCCCATCGAAGGCGATTGCGTCCAGGCCGGGCGCGAGAAGACCATCCTGGTCTACGGCCTCGATCACCGCGTCGAGATCCCCCGGGACACCCACACCGGACTGGCCTCCGGTCAGCGGATCCACCATCCCCTGACGGTCATGAAACGGATGGATCCGGCCTCGCCCCTCATCAGCAAGGCCTGTTGCACGGGCGAGCACATGGCCAAGTTCGAGCTGGATTTCTACCATATCGACGATGCCGGAAAGGAGGTGCTCTACTACAAGATCTCCCTTGAAGACGCCATCATCGTGGAGGTCAAGACCTATTATCCGCTGACCTTTCTGGATTCCAGCAAGCCCTATCCCCACATGGAGGCCGTCTCGTTTACCTACTCCAAGATCATCTGGAGCCACGAGACCGCTTCCAAGCAGGCCGAGGACGACTGGAAAAACCCGGTGGTCTAAGGCCCCGACCCGTCGCCGCGGGCGGCGCCCCGGCGGGGCGCCGCCGTCCGGCGACGGCGGGACCGGAAAGAGAGGGTCATGCGGGAAGAACGCTTGCTGGAACGCATCCGGGCCATCGAACGGGAGCCGGACCGGCGGGAGACGGGAGACGTCAACCGCCAGGTGGTCTCCATCCTCCGGCACCTGGAGGGAATTCTCAACACCCGCCAGGGCAACGTGCCCATCGCCCCGGATTACGGCATGCCCGATTTCACCAATGTGAAGATGTTCGGGTCCGGTTCCGCCCGGGAGATCGAGGGGAGCATCCGCCAGATCGTCGGGAAGTACGAGCCCCGGCTGGTCAAACTGAAGGTGGCCTTCACGCCCCAGGAAGACGACCTCCTGGCGCTGCGCTTCCGGATCTCCGCCCGGCTGGCCGTGGATGAATCGGTTCCGGTGGAATTCAGCACCGTCATCCGGGACGACGGGCGGATTTCGGTGATGGAGTGAAGTGAATGTTCAGCCGTTACTATCAACAGGAACTGGCCTATCTGAGGGAACTGGCCGTTGAATTTTCCCGGGCCCATCCGGCCCTGGCCCCCAGCCTCAGCGGGCAGACCACCGACCCGGACGTCGAGCGGCTCCTGGAAGGGGTGGCCTTTTCCACCGGGCTGCTGCGGCAGAAGCTCGACGACGAGGTCCCGGAGGTCATCCACGGGCTCACGGACCTGGTCTTCCCCCACTACCTCCGGCCCGCGCCCTCGGCCTCGGTCGTCGCCTTCGCGCCCAAGCCGGCCCTCAAGGAGCGCATGACCGTGGAACGGGGGACGGCCGTGGCGTCGACGCCGGTGGAGGGAACCTCCTGCACCTTCCGGACCTGTTTCGATGTGGA
>CAYSLC010000268.1:4522-6613 GCA_964431545.1 uncultured Desulfobacteraceae bacterium
CAGCCGCCCCTGGGGGACAACGCGCTGTGGCGGCTGCTCTCCCATCTGTCCCTCAACTATCTGCCCCTGGCCGACGCCGCCAGCCTCCGGGAACTGCTCTATCTCTACATTTTTCCCGACAGCCGGGACCAGGCCCGCATCGCCGCCAACCGGAAGCGGGTGGAAGGCGTGGAAGGGCTGGCGGTGGAACCCGAGGAGCGGCTGGTGGGGGTCCACATGATGCGGGGCCGCCGCATCCGGGCGGACCTCCGGCAGGATCATTTCGCCTCTCCGGGGGACATGGTCCTTTTCGGATCGGTGCTGGACCGGTTTCTGTCGGTCTATGCCAGCATGAACAGCTTCACCCGTTTCAGCGTCCGGGACGTCGTCAAAGGGGATGACTACAAATGGTCCCCGAGGATCGGGGGGCGGCCGCTGTTATGACGCCGTCCGTGTCCCGGGAGTTGCTGGAAAAGGGGAACCGGTTTTCCTTTATCCAGGCGGTGCGGTTGCTGCGCCATCTGTTCGCCGGCGGCGAACCGGGGGATGCCGCCTCCGAAGGCCGGGAGGCCGAACGGTTCCTGCGCCGGCGCCTCCGGACCCGGCCCGCCCTCTCCCTCGATTTTCCCCCCGGCGACATCGTCTCGGTGGAACGGGACGAGGCCGATCCGGAACGCGGCGACGCCCGGTTCCGGATCACCGCCGCCTTCCTGGGCCTTTACGGGGCCTCCTCCCCCCTGCCCACCTTCTATACCGAGGACCTCTTCGAGGAGGCCCGGGAGGACGCCTCGGCGACCCGGGAATTCCTGGACATCGTCAATTCGCCCCTCTACCCCCTGCTCTTCATGATCTGGAGCAAGTACCGCCTGGGGATCAAGGTGGTGGAGGAGCGGAGCCCCCGGGACCTGGAGCGGCTGTTTTGCCTCGCCGGTTTCGGGGATGTTTCGGTCCGGGAGGGGGCCGGGGAGGCTTACGGCCTGATCCGGTATGCGGGGCTCTTCACCCAGTCGCCCCGGTCGGCCCTGGGGCTGGAGCGCCTCCTCACCGACGCCCTGGACGCGCCCCGCCTGTCGGTGATCCCCGCCGTCCCCCGGAAGGCCCGGATCCCCGACGACCAGTTGCTCCGGCTGGGCATGGCCGGAAAGCGGTTGTCGGCAAACTGTTTTCTGGGCCGCCATATCCGGGACCGGATGGGCCAATTCCGGATCCGCATCGGGCCGGTGGATGCCGGAACGTTTCTGGAATGGCGCCCGGACGGCGCGGCCTTCGACCGGCTCCGGACCCTGGTCCGGGTCTATATGGACCAGCCCCTCCAATGGGACCTGGAGGTGGTCCTCGACCGGGGCGAAGTGGCCACGGCCCGGCCTGGCGTCGAGGCGTGGGGGCGGCTGGGATGGTCCACCTGGCTTTTTTCCGGGGAGGAGGACCAGCGGCGGGTCGGGGCGGTCTTCAGGAACAAGCCTTTGCAAACATTCACTTTTTCGGAAAACAAGGAGAGCGCGCCATGATCGATGTGGATCTCAAATCGCTGATTCTGCGGCTGAACCCGTTTTGCGCCAACTGCCTTCAGGACGCGGCGGGGCTGTGCGTTTCCCGCACCCACTACGAAGTCACGGTGGAGCATTTTCTGGTCAAGATCCTGGAAAAGCCCCAGTCGGACTGGCCCCTGGCCTTCCGGCAGTTCGACATCGACGCGGGGCGGGTCCAGAAGGCCCTGGAGGAGGTGCTGGAAGGGTTCGCCACGGGCAACGCGGCCCGTCCGGCGTTCTCCCCGCTTCTCATTGAGCTGTTCCAGAACGCCTGGGTCATCGGCTCCATCGACCTGTCCGAACGGCGGATCCGCTCCGGCGCCATCCTCATGGCCTTTCTGGACAAACCTTCTTTTTTCGCCTCGGGCCGGTACCTGGACCTCATCAAACAGAACATGGGCCGGGACGCCCTGAAAAAGGAATTCCGGCACATCGCCGATGCCTCCCTGGAAAAAGACGGGACCCCGTCGGCCGGTCCGGCGGCGGGGGCCCCGGCCGGCGGCGCGCCGGCGGGCGATTCGGCCCTGGCCCGGTTCTGCATCGATTTCACCCAACGGGCGAAGGAGGGGAAGATCGATCCGGT
>CAYSLC010000269.1:0-6609 GCA_964431545.1 uncultured Desulfobacteraceae bacterium
GTGTCGAGGATGATCCGGCGGGGATCCCTGCCCGGCCCCGCTTCCAGGCGGGTGGTGAGGCTCGGGTCGTCGGCGCGTACCGTGCCGATCCCCACCATGATCCCGTCCACGGCATGGCGGAGGCGATGGACGAAGGCCCGGGACCGGGGTCCGGTGACCCATTTGGAATCCCCGGTCCGGGTCGCGATCCGGCCGTCCAGGGTGGCCGCGCACTTGGCGATCACCAGGGGGCGGCGGGTCCGCGCATAATGGACGAAGATCTCGTTTAAGGCCATCGCTTCGGTCCCGCACACGCCGGTGACCACCTCGATCCCCGCCTCCCGGAGGCGGTCGTGGCCGCCGCCGGCCACCTCGGGGTTGGGGTCGGCCATGGCGGTCACCACCCGCCGGATGCCGGCGGCGAGGATCGCGTCGGTGCAGGGCGGAGTCCGGCCGTAATGGTTGCACGGTTCCAGGGTGACATAGAGATCGGCCCCCCATGCCGCCCCGCCGGCATCCTCGATCGCCTCCACCTCGGCATGGGGCTTGCCGGCGGCCCGGTGCCATCCCCGGCCCACGATGTTCCCCTCCCGGACCACCACGGCGCCCACCATGGGGTTGGGCGAGGTCCATCCCCGGCCCTTTTCGGCCAGGGTCAGGGCCTCTTTCATGTACCGGATGTCCCTGTCCGCCGGGCCGCTCACGCCTTCCGACCCCCGTCCCCCCGGTTCAGGAGGCTCTTGAGTTCGTCCACGAAGTCGTTGACGTCCTTGAACTCGCGATAGACCGAGGCGAACCGGACATAGGCCACGTCGTCCAGCTCGTGGAGCCTGGCCATCACCCGTTCCCCGACCCTCGCGGAAGGGATCTCCTTCTCCTCGGCCTCCCGGAGGTCCCGCTCCAGCTCGTCGAGGAAGTCCTCGATGACGTTGACGCTGATCTCCCGTTTCTCGCACGCCCGCTGCAACCCCGCCCGGACCTTCTCCCGGTTGAACCGTTCCCGGCGGCCGTCCTTCTTGAGGATCATGATGGGGATCTCCTCCACGTGCTCGAAGGTGGTGAACCGGCGGGTGCAGCCGAGGCACTCGCGCCGTCTCCGGATCGCCAGGCCGTCTTTGGTGAGCCGGGAATCGGTGACCTTGTTGTCGAGTTCTCCGCAGTAGGGGCACTTCATGGGATACCCTCCGGCGATGGCTGGGAAATGTGGTGGATGTCGACCCCGCCCTCGGTGAGCATCTCCAGGGACATGGCGTCGGCGTATCCCGACTCGTACCAGATGGCGGAGATGCCGGCGTTGACGATCATCTTGGCGCAGATGGCGCAGGGCAGGTTGGTGCAGAAGAGGACGCCGTTTCGGATGGAGACCCCGTGGTAGGCGGCCTGGATGATGGCGTTCTGCTCCGCGTGGATCCCCCGGCACAGCTCGTGGCGCTCCCCGGAGGGGACCCCCATGGACTCCCGGAGGCACCCGGCTTCCCGGCAGTGGCGGATCCCGCTGGGGGCCCCGTTGTAGCCGGTGGAGAGGATCCGGCGGTCCTTGACGATCACCGCCCCCACGGCCCGCCGCAGGCAGGTGGACCGCTTGGCCACCAGCCGGGTGATGTCCATGAAGTAGGCATCCCAGGGGGGGCGGTCGGCGTTGGCGTCCATCCGAATGGGGCTCGGGGCGGTCGGGTTTATCCCATCTCGGGATAGATGGGAAAGGCCTTGCAGAGTTCCAGGACCCGGTGGCGGGCGCCGTTGATGGCGGTTTCCGCCTCCGGGGTCCGCAGCACGTCTGCGATGATGCCGGCGATGGCCCGCATCTCGGCGGGCCCCATGCCCCGGCTGGTGACGGCGGGGGTCCCCACCCGAAAGCCGGTGGTGACCATGGGGCTCCGGGTCTCGTTGGGGATGGCGTTCTTGTTGACCGTGAGGCCGGCCCGGCCCAGGACCTCCTGGGCGTCTTTTCCGGTGATCCCCATCCGGGTCAGGTCCACCAGCATCATGTGGTTGTCGGTGCCGCCGGAGACGAGATCGATTCCCCGCTCCTGGAGGGCGTCGGCCATGACCCTAGCGTTTTCCACGGTCCTTTTCTGGTAGGTCCGGAAGGCCTCGGTGTTGGCCTGTTTGAAGGCGACCGCCTTGGCGGCGATCACGTGCATCAGGGGGCCGCCCTGGATCCCCGGAAAGATCTGGCTGTTGAGCCTCTTGCAGTAGTCGGTTCTGGCCAGGATCAGGCCGCCCCGGGGGCCACGGAGGGTTTTGTGGGTGGTGGAGGTGACCACGTCGGCGAAGGGGATGGGGGTGGGGTGGACCCCGGCCGCCACCAGTCCGGCGATGTGGGCCATGTCCACCATCAGGTAGGCCCCCACCGATTCGGCGATCTGGGAGAACGCCGAAAAGTCGATGATCCGGGGGTAGGCGCTGGCCCCGGCGACGATCATCCGGGGACGGTGTTTCTTGGCCAGCCGTTCCACCGTTTCGTAGTCGATGATGCCGGTCTCCGGGTTGAGGCCGTAGTGGACGAAGTTGAACAGGCGCCCGGAGAAGCTGGCCGGGCTGCCGTGGGTCAGGTGGCCGCCGTGGGAGAGGTCCATCCCCAGGACCGTGTCCTCCGGGTCGAGGAGGGCGAAGTAGACGGCCATGTTGGCCTGGGAGCCCGAGTGGGGCTGGACGTTGGCGTAGGCGGCGGTGAACAGGGCCTTGGCCCGGTCGATGGCGAGTTTCTCGGCCACGTCCACGTGCTCGCAGCCGCCGTAGAACCGCTTGTCCGGATACCCTTCGGCGTACTTGTTGGTGAGAACGCACCCCTGAACCGCCATCACGGCGGGGCTGGCGATGTTTTCGGAGGCGATCAGCTCCAGCGTGTTCCGCTGGCGCTCCAGTTCCCGGGCGATCACCTTGGCGATCTCGGGATCGATGGTGTGTACGAGGTTCAGATCCAACCTTATCTTCCCTTCTATCTTCCCAATGGCTCCATGGTGGCGATGCGCTCCCGGTGCCGCCCCCCCTCGAAGGGCGTGTCGAGCCAGGCGTCGACGATCGAAAGGGCGAGCGCGTCCCCGATGACCCTTGCGCCCAGCACCAGGATGTTGGCGTCGTTGTGGCTCCGGGACATGATGGCGGAGAAGAGGTCGTTGCACAGGGCCGCCCGGACCCGGGAGAACTTGTTGGCGGTCATGGCCATGCCCAGTCCGGTGCCGCACAGGAGGATCCCCCGGTCCCGCTCCCCCCGGGAAACCGCTTCGGCCACCTTGATGCCGTAGGTCACGTAGTTGACCGATGATTCGCTGTGGGTCCCCGCGTCCTCCACCTCCAGCCCCCGGTCCTTGAGATGGGCTTTGATCCGCTCCTTGAGGGCCAGGGCCGCGTGATCGCATCCGATGATGAGGGGGGTTCTGTTTTCGTCCATGTCCTTCCTATCCCGCTTACGGTTGAGCCAGACCAATGCCTGAAAAAGGGTACATTCATACCCTCATCCGGATCAAATCGCAATGGAAAAGATGGCCGGAGCCTCAAAAAGCCCTCAGGAGGGGGCGTCTTCCCCGTCGGGCCGCCGGTGGAGATTAAAAAGGATGTCGTTCTCCCGGTAGGACTGCTCCAGCCGCTCCTGGTGGGCCTTCACGGAGGCGCCGCCCCGGCGGGCCAGCTCCAGGGTCAGGTGGTTGATGAGGCAGGAGAGGGTGGTGGGGTTGCCGAGTACCGGGATGTGCTTGGAGGGAGCGATCAGGTTGAGGTGGGAGAACCCGAGCAGGGGGCACAGGGCGCTGTCGGTGATGAGCATGAGCCGCAGCCCCAGCCGGCGGACGTTCCGGGCCACCCGGACCAACTCGTTGGGGTACCGGGAGACGGTCAGGATCACCACCAGCGCGTCGGCGGGGATGGCCGTCAGCCGGTCGAGGATGGTGCTGTCGCTCCCCTTCAGGATATGGACGTCGGGCCGGACCTTCATCAGGGACCAGCCCATGTAATAGGCCAGGATGTAGGAGAGGCGGGAGCCGATCACGTGGACCGATGGGCTCGTCCCGAGGAGCGCCACCGCCTCCTCCACCGTCGCCATGTCCACGGCGTCGAAGAGCTGCCGGAGGTTGTCGATCTCCCTTGCGATCATGTCCCGGAACGCCTCGCCCCCCGGCCCCTTGGCGTCGGAGAGCCCCACCCGGTCCAGGAGGGTCAGCTCCGTGTCCACGGAGTCCCGGAGGGCTTGCAGAAACTCGCCGTATCCGGCGTACCCGATCTGGCCCACGAACCGGACCACCGTCGCCTCGCTCACCCCACAGGCGGCGGCCAGCTCCTTGGTGGTCATGAAGACCGCCTTTCGGGGGGCCTGCAGGATGAAGTCGGCCAGGATCCGGCCCTTGGGGGTCAGCTCCGCCAGGCATCGGGTGATCCGGTCGTGGACCTGTTCTGGGATGGGGCCCGCGGGTGAAGCGAAGTTCGATTCTTCCATTGGTGCCTTTCCTTTCATCGATCGTGTCTCGGCCCGAAGCGTAATCCTTGCCGCCGTCCCTATGAAATCAGCATAGTATACTTTCGATGCCGGTTCAATCCCCCTTTTGGATCATTGAAAGATTGATCGTCATTCAATTTATTATTGACATAAATCATTTCATGTGAAAAGTAAGTTTCAGTTTGCCGGCGATTCCGGCCTTCGAGGACGGGATACCGCCGCCGCATTCGAGGCAACGACGCCGTTTATTCCTTCGGCAATATGCCGAAAGGGTATCGGAACACTGAAAAAAAGGAGAGAGACCGGTGAATCAGGAACAAGTTGACCAATCCACGGCCCTGCTGGGCAAGCCCACGGTGGAGATGCTCATGCAGGTCCACGAGGACGCCCTCTGGATGCTGGAGAACCTCGGCGTGGGGTGCCGGCAGCCGGAGATTCTGAAGGCCTTTTCCGGTCCCGAGGCCGAGGGACTGGCGGTGATCTACGAAAACCGAATCTACCCGACCGCGGACCTGGTCCAGAAATGCCTCGGGACCGTTCCGGGGGTGCGCGACTTCTTCGTGCCCAGAAACAGCTTTTTCATCGGCGGGACCGCCCCATACGTCTACGACGACCAGGCCGGACAGGGCGGGGTGATGCCCACCCCGGAGCACGTGGCCCGGATCGCGAAAAAGGCCCAGAAGAGCGACCTGGTGGCCGGCATGGGCCGGGGGCTGAAGCTCAAGGACGAGGTGGTCCAGATGAACCTCATGGCGGAGAACTGCGACAAGCCCCTCTACTTCGCCGTGACCAACGACGCGGCCCTGGCCCGGGCCAAGGAGATCTACGCGGGCGGACGGAAGAACATCATGATCGTCTTCTGCCTCACCCGGCCGCCCCTGGAGGTCAACGAGAACTTCTCGGAGCACTTTTTCAAGGTGGTCCAGGCCGGCCTGCCCGTCTTCATCTCCGCCATGCCCCTGGCCGGGATCAGCGCCCCCTTCTGCTACAGCGGGGTCCTGGCCATGACCCACGCGGAGGTGCTCTTCGGCCTCTGCGCGGCCCAGCTCATCAACCCGGGGGCCATCTGTATCCACGCCGGGTTCCCCACCATCGCCGACCCCCGGATCGAGTACAACCCCAACTACGGCCTCATCAGCCACAATCTGTTGAACATCCTCATGTCCCACCTCAACCTGATGCTCGATTTGCCCACCTGCCAGAGCGGCGGCACCACCCACGAGGAGCACGTCACGGAGCGGGCCCTCTTCGACGCCCGGGTGGGCCAGTCCCTGTGCAAGAAGTACGGCTTCCACATGATCCGCCACCCCTTCGCCTTCCTGCGGTACCTCATCGATTTCTCCTTCGACAAGCTCGACCGGGCCATCGAGATCGCCGGCGAGGTGACGGCCGAAGACGCCCCCGAGGTGGTCATGCCGACCTACGACGAACGGGGCATGGAGTCGATCCGCCGCACCGGCCTGGGGATGTACATGGATGACCCCCTGACCACGGCCAATCTGGGGAAGGTGTTCGTCTATTAGGGATAGGGGGATCAGCCCGGGGGGGAAGGATTTGACAACGGCGCACCTTATATACTAATGAAAGGGGAAGGATAGCAAATCTGTTTTTTCTCAAAATGCGTATTTCCACTTCAGCCGGTGGTTGGATCTGTTTCCCAAACGCAACGGAACGGCGCCCGGACATTCCCCGCAGCGCCACGGACACTGCGTCCGAAAGGATAACGCCATGGAAGTCTTTCGATTTCTATCCGAGAACCTGCCCCACACCCTGACACTCGCCTGGCAGCACGTCTACATCGTTGTCATCGCCGTGGTGATCGCCATCGGCACCGGCGTGCCCATCGGCATCTGGATCACCTTCAACAAGCGGGCCGCCAACATCGTCCTGTACATTGCCGGCATCATCATGACCATCCCTTCCATCGCCCTGTTCGGCATCATGATCCCCTTTCTGTCGGTGTTCGGTTACGGGGTCGGCACGGTTCCGGCGGTGGTGGCCCTGGTCCTGTATTCCCAGCTGCCCATCATCCGGAATACCTACGCGGCCATCAAGAACGTGGATCCGAACATCATCGACGCCGGCCGGGGCATGGGCATGACCGGCTTTCAGGTGCTGACCAAGGTGCAGTTGCCCATGGCCCTGAGCATCATCTTCGCCGGGGTCCGGGTGGCCGTGGTCATGTCCATCGGCATCGC
>CAYSLC010000270.1:0-6598 GCA_964431545.1 uncultured Desulfobacteraceae bacterium
CCATGGGCGACATGGATCCAGAAATGGGGAATAGACCCCATTTTCATTCCACGGCAATGTAGTATGGTACTGGGGAATGGGGGCCGAAGCCCGGCCCCGTCCGGCCCGCGGCCAGGAGCGGGAAGCCGGAGTGGAACGGATGAGATTCACGATCCAAGGAGGTCGTTTCGTCGGAATCACCCATGACGGAGGAGCAATCGAACCCAACATCGCCCATGCGGATCCCCAAGTGGCTCCGGGGCGCGCCCCAGTGGGTGAAGGCACTCTGGCCCCACTGGGTCTTCGCCTTGATCCTGGTGATCAGCGGCATCGTCAACATGCTCAGCGGAATGCGGTTTTTCGCCGAGGGGAAGGCCGAACCCCTCACCGGAATGGCCAAGTCCCTGGAGGTCCTCGGCAGGGACACCCAGGTGATCATGGGGGGGGTGCTGGTCCTGGTGGGCATCGGGCTCCTGTGGCGGCTGCGAACGGCGTGGACCTTTGCGGTGCTCACCTCCATGGTCACCATCGGCCTCAACCTGAGCCTCAACGGGTGGGGGGCGAGCCTGATCTTTCCGGCGACCATGCTCATGGTTCTGTTCATCTTCCGGAAACACTTCACCCGCCGCACGGTGATGGCCAACTATCTGGTCTCGTTCGCCAGCATCGCGGCGGTCCTCTCCTACGGCACCTTCGGGGCGTATCGGCTGGGGGACGGGTTCGATCCCCGGATCTCCGATGTCTCCTCAAGCAACTACTATACCGTCATCACGCTCTCCACGGTGGGGTACGGCGACTTCACCCCGGCCACCTCCGAGACCCGGTGGTTCGTCCTCTCGTTGTTGGTGGTGGGAATGAGCATCTTCGCCACCGTCATCGTCTCCACCCTGGGGCCGGTCATCCGGGGGCAGCTGGCGCAAATCTTCAATCCGGCGGTGAGTCTCATGAAACCGAGTAACCACGTCATACTGGTGGGGGAGGGGCTGGTGGCCCGAAGCACCGCCCAGGAGCTGGCGGACCGGAAAATCCCCTTCATCCAAGTGCTCCATCACGACGGAAAGCCCTTCATGGAGGAGAATCCGGTGGTGCGGGGGGAGCCCGACGACGCAAACGTGCTGGAGGACGCGGGGATCCGCAAGGCCCGCATGATCATCGCCGCCCTGGAGGACGACGGGAAGAACGCCTTTATCTCCCTTTTGGCCAAGGACTTGAACGAGGAGGTCTGCGTGCTGGCGGTGGCCGGTTCCGCGCGGACCCTCCACCTGCTCAAGCTGGCCCGGGCCGACATGGTCTTCGCGTCGGCGGCCGTGGGCAGCCGGATTCTGGCCAACCTGGTGGAGGGAAACGAGATCCCCCGGGAGTTCCGGGACCTTCTGGAGGGGGATCCCGGTAAATTTTAGCCCTCGGGGAAAAGATGCCGGGAGGAACGCCTTCTGTTCCCGGTTACCAGTTCCGCCAGCCGCTCCACCAGCGTCTCCATCCCGTCGGCCTGGGCCTTCATTTCCCGGGCCACGGAGGCGGCCCGCCCGGCGTCCCCGGCGATGTTCTGGACCCCTTGGTCCACCTCCGCCACCGCCTGGCCGATCCCCTGGATCCCGGTCACCTGTTCCCGGCTGGCCGCCACGATCTCGTCCACGTAGCCGTTCGCCTCGTCCGCGAGCGCGGCGTTGGACTGGAACGTCTCCCGTGTCGACCGCGCGATCTCGGTGCCGGTCCGGACGGCGTCGATGGTTTTCCGGATCCGGTCGCCGGTGTTCCGGGCCGCCTCTCCGGCCCTCATGGCGAGGTTCCGGACCTCCCCGGCCACCACGGCGAACCCGGAGCCCGCCTCTCCGGCCCGGGCCGCCTCGATGGCGGCGTTCAACGCCAGGAGGTTGGTCTGGAAGGCGATCTCGTCGATGGTGTTGACGATCTTTTCGGTCTCCTCGCTCGACCGGCTGATCTCCCCCATGGCCGCCACCATCTCCTCCATCCGGCTGTTGGCCTCGCCCATCAACCGGATGGCCTCGCCCATCTTCTCCCGGGCCTTTCCGGCATGCTCCGCGTTCCGGGCGGCCATGGACGAGATCTCCTCCAAAGCCGACGAGGATTCCTCCACCGCGGAGGCCTGGGTCGCCGCTTCCTCGGCCAAACGGCCGCCCGCCCTCGACATCTCCCGGGCCGCGGCCGCCACCTCTTTGATTCCGGAGGACAGTCCCAGGGCGGCCTGGGAGATGGTCCGCCCCAGGCGCCGGGAGAAGACCACCAGGAGAACCACGGAGAGGAGCAGGGCGCCGCCGCCCACGCCGGCGATGGTGTTCCGGATCCGGCGGGCCGGTCGGTAGAGTTCCTGTTTTTCCTGGTTGGCGCCGACGCTCCACCCGGCCACGGGCACGGGCGCGAACCCGGCGATTTTCTCCGATCCGGCATAGACATAGGCCTCCACCCCGGTCTCCATGGCGGTCATGCGCCGGTGGATGGCCGCCATTCCCCGCAATTCGCCGAGGTTGGTCTTGAGGATGTGCTTGGGATCGGGATGGGCGATGATCCGTCCGTCCGGCAGGATGATGAAGGGGTACCCGGTCTCCCCGATCTTGGTCGTTTTCACCATCTCCGAAAGGAAGTCGATCTTCACCGTGCCGGCGGCGACCCCGAGGATCTCCCCCGCGTTGTCCACGACCGGGGCGGCGATGACGATGATCCGGTGGCCGGAGATCCGGGATTCGATGGGCTCGCTGATGGCCGTCCGGCCCGATGCGGCTTTCCGGAAGTAGTCCCGGTCGCCCACGGAGATGCCGCGGCTGCCGCCTCCCCTGTCGTCGGCGAAGATGGTTCCGTCCAAATCGGCCACGAAGATGGATTCGAACCGTTCCAGGATCCCCTTGGCCCGGGCCAGTTTGGCGTCGAGGGCCGCGATCCGCTCCCCGGCCGCGCGCTCCCCCTCCGTCCGGACCCGGGCGGCCGCGGCGATGGTGGCGTTGCCCGACGCGATCTCCCGGATCATGTCGATCCCGTGGGTGAGGGCGAGTTGAACGGATTGGGCGATGTTGACGGCGACGTTGGTCATCCCCTCCTGGGTGATCCGCTCCACCGTCCGGGACGTCAGCCGGGTGGCGAACACCCCCACAAAGAGCAGCGGCACCACCACCAGCAGCACGCCGCCGGCGACCATCCGCCCTCCGAGAGATCGATGTTTCATTCCAGTCTCCTCCCATGTGCTTTGGCGACCGAGGGATCGGCGTTACGGTCCAAAAGGGAGGGGATGTAATACGGCAGGGGACCGGCGTCAAGAGAATTCTCCCGTATGCGCCGGCGGTTCCCCCGCCTCGCGTCCTTGGGGGGCCGAACTGGTGGATGGGCGCGAAGGGCCGCCGTCGGTTTCTATTGAACGTCTATTGAACTTTTTTCCGGATAGGGCGCGATTTGTTAGATATAGAACTTATTGATATATAAAAAAATACATCCAAACGGCCGTTTCTATTGAACGGATCGAGGCCGAAAAAGGGCGGGATATGGCCGGTTTTGTTAAATAGAATTCAACGGGACGGAGTAACGCCGCCAGCGGTTTTGTCCTTCGTGAACGATGTCCCCTTTCTCCACGAGCGTCTTGATCTGCTTTCGGATTTGGTGCTGTGGGATCTCCGTGCCGATCCGATCCCGGATTTCCCCGAAGGAGGACCGGGGGTGGCGGCGCAGGTCTTCGACGATCAATGCCTGGAGCCGATGGGGCTCGATGCGGGTCAAGGTGGTCTGGCTCGGGAACGCCATCTTTCGGAGGACATCCGGATCGATATAATATCGCGTGCCCTTGGTTCGGCCGGTCCGGCGCACGATCCGCATTTCCAGCAGCCTCCCCATCCATTGGGAGATCGCGTCCACCTCCGAGAGTTCGAGGGTCTCGGCCAACTCCCGGGCCGTGAGCGCGTCGTGCCGCGCCAGCAGACCGAGGGTGATCTTCTCCCGCTGCCGCAGTTGAAACATCTGGTCCGACTTGGCGATCAGGTCGATCACTTCGGGATTGAGGATCCGCCGTTGAACGGTGACGGAAACCCGGTCCCGGCCCTCCCGGAGGATGGGCAGCGGACGGCCCTGGGAGAGCAGGACCTCATACAACAGATCGAATCCGCTCCCCTCGCGCTCCATCAGCTCCAGGTCGTGGAAGATTCGAGCCAGCTCGTTGTTGCGCCGGACCGATTGGTGGAGGATGTTCCTCGGCGTGACCCCCAGCGGCAGCAGGCCGGGATTGACGATCTCCATCCGATCCGGATGGAGATTCAGATAGATGTCCCCCCGCTGGGTATAGGGGCGATGGACCAGCGCGTTCACCAGGAGTTCCCGAACGACTTTTTCGTCATACATGGGGATATGCTGGCGGAACAGGCCGTCGGGCAGCTCGTACCCCTCGCGAAAGTCAGGCACCTCCCTCCAGACGGTCTCCACCAGATCCATGGGGGAGAGAGAATAATCGTCCCAGGAGATCTTGTGGACCTTGTTTCCGTCCGCGTCGTATTTGATGTACTGGATCACCGGGGCGGTGCCCAGCCGCGCGCGGTCTTCCCGGCGGCCCGCGCAGAGAATGCCCAGGTTGGTGAGGTGCGGGCCGATGGCGAGGTAGTAATGGTCCATCAGTTCCGGGGCGCTCTTCTCCTTCACCGATGGTTTGACCCTGTCGGAGTCTCGAATACCCGAGGCCAAAGCGGCCAGTTGCTCCGGATCGATCTTTTCCCGGGGTACCGCCAGGGTGGTCAGCGTCTCCCAGGGCTGGGCCCCGCGTTCGTTTAACAGTCGCTGGATATCATCGCCCGTCATGGGTTTGCATTGGTCCGCCACCCGCAGGTAATAGCGGCCGTCGGTGGTGGAGGCCGGCGTGTGGGAACGCGCCACCTGGAGTTCGATAAACTCCGAACCCGTGGCAGTCGGAATGATCGCCGGGGCCACGGTGACATTCACCGTGAGTTCTCCCACGCGCTTGAGGATTTTTTCCGGAAGATCCTTGGGGATGGTCTGACCCTTCGGCGGTCCCTCGGCGTTGTCCTCGATGCCGATCAGAATTTTTCCGCCACTTGCGTTGGCAAAACAGACACAATCCTTGGCCAGGTCGTCCCATCGCGGCTGCTTGCCGATGAGCATCGTCAGGGATTTTCGATCTGTGTGTTGGTCTTCGCCGGTCATTTCGGAGGGACTCCATACTTTCGACGTGGCGGGGAAGGTTTGAACCAGCCGCTTCCAACCCCGTCCGGGCCTCGCTCTTCCGGATGGCCTCGGCCGTACGCTATGTCTTTTTTATGGACTATGAGTTGCCAGAGCCTCGTTCTCGCTTAGGTGGAAAATTGGTCTTGGTCGGTGTTTCCCGAATGTTCCTCGGCAAATTATCGAGGAAAACCGCTGAATCCGCAAGGAGTTTGTTCTTACTTCAAAATTTGGATAAAAATGGTATTGGAAAACGCCCCTTGCAAAATCCTTCCGCTTGTGGAAGAAAAGCGGAATCGACCCCCGATATGGAACCCACCAAGAAGGAGGAGCCGACATGATCCGATATCTACATCCAATCGAGTCATACCCCGCCTTCCGGGAGGCCGACGGTTCGGGGGCGACCGTGGTCGGAGCCATTTTGCTTATCTTGAATTCAAGAACGAGGAACTCGGGTTCCGGCTTGTTGATTCCAGACCGGGAGCGGTGCCCGCGGATCGAAGATAAGGCGGGCGTCATCCATCCACAACGATGCAATACCGCAAATCGGGCGCGCGGATCGATCCGATCCACATAGGGAACAAAATGGCGTCGATTCAAGGCGATCGGAGATCCGGGGAAACGGCCAAATTCGTCAATAGCGCCGGTATGGAATTTGTGTGGATCCCGCCGGGGGCCTTCCGGATGGGGAGTCCGAAGTGGGCGCCGGTGCGCTGTAAGGGGGAAGTGGCCCGGGAGGTGACCCTGACAAGGGGCTTCCATATGGCGACCGCGCCGGTGACCAAGGGGCAGTGGGAGCGGTTCATCGCGGAGACCAAATATCAGGGGCGGGGCAGAAACACCGAAGAAGGTGATGAGATGGGGCGGACCTTTCGATTCACCCAAGAGGGCGATCATCCCGTGGTCTGCGTCTCCTGGTACGAGGCCAACGCATTCGCCCGCTGGTTGAGCCGATTGGAGGGCTTGCACTATGGCCTGCCCACCGAAGCGGAGTGGGAGTACGCCTGCCGGGCGGGCTCGGATACGGTCTACCCTTACGGGGATGATCCGGCGGAGCTTGGTCGATATGCCTGGTACGGCCGAAATGGCGGAAGATGCACCCATCCGGTCGAGCAGCTCCAGCCGAATGCCTGGGGGCTCTACGATATGCTCGGGAACGTGTGGGAGTGGTGCCGGGACTGGGCTTCCGAATACACCGCCGATGGCGCGACGGACCCCGCCGGGCCGGTGGACGGCACCACCCGGATCATCCGGGGGTGTTCCTGGCTGGTCAACGAGGATTGGTGCCGGCCGGCCCACCGGATGAGCCTCAAACCGGATACGCGGATCTGCCTGATCGGCTTCCGGTTGGTTTTGCGCAAGGAGGAAATCGACAGCCGCACCCCCCGATAACCGGCTTATCCGGCTTTGCCCTGAAAGGGCGCCACATCCCAGCCCAGGGCAATCGCCC
>CAYSLC010000271.1:0-6505 GCA_964431545.1 uncultured Desulfobacteraceae bacterium
CCGTCCCCCAGGATCACGGCGTCCACCACATGGCCGCCCCGGGACAGCTTTTCCTGCACCTACCGTTTCCTGGCCCCGACTGCGGTGTTCACCCAGTAAGTCCGGCCCTCCTGCTCCTTCTTGAACTCCCCGGGCGGTCCGTGGCCCAGTACCTCGCCCTCATGGAGGAGCACCACATCATCGCACTTCTCGGCCTCGTCCAGATAGGCGGTGCTGAGCAGAACGCTCATGCCTTCTTCCTCCACCAGTCGGGAGACGATGGCCCACAGCTCCCGGCGCGAGACCGGGTCCACGCCGACGGTCGGCTCGTCCAGAATCAGCAGCCCCGGGGACCGGATCAGGGTGCAGGCCAGGCCGAGTTTCTGTTTCATGCCGCCGGAGAGGCGGCCCGCCAGCCGATCCGTGAAGTCCCCCAGGCGGGTCATCTTCATCAACGCCTTATTTTGATCCGCCCGCCGGTGCCGGGGGACCCCCTGGAGATCGGCATAGAGGTCGAGGTTCTCCTGGACGGACAGGTCCTCGTAGAGGCCGAACCGCTGCGGCATGTACCCGATGGTGGACTGCACCTTCAGGGGGTAGCGACCGGCATCCAGATCGAGTACCGTGATGCGGCCCGCGTCCGCTTTGAGCAGGCAGGCGGATAGCCGCATCAGGGTGGTTTTCCCGGCCCCGTCCGGTCCGATGAGGCCGGTGACCCGCCCCTTGTGGGCTTCCAGGCTCACCCCCCGCAGGGCCTCTATTTTCCGCTCCCCCTGCTGAAAGGATTTGCTGACCTTCTCCAGGGTCAGGGCGGTTTCCCCCTCCATGGCGCTCCCCCCCTGGGCTTCGGATGGGCCTTCCAATGGGGCTTCGGCCATCACCCTTCCTTGCAGGCTGGGATTTTCCCCGCTTTTTCCCGGGATTGGTCCAGGGGAATATGGACCGTGGCGGGCATGCCCAGGCGCAGTTCGTTGGCCGGATTGCAGGCGTAAACCCGGACCTGGTAGACCAGATCGGTGCGCACTTCCGGGGTCTCCACCGATTTGGGGGTGAACTCGGCGGTGGGGGAAATATAGCCGACCCACCCCTCGTAGGTCTTGTCCGGATAAGAATCGGTTCTGATGCGCGCCCCCATGCCGGGAAAGATTTTTCCCATATCGGTCTGCGGCACATAGGCGCGGATCCAGACCGGATTGGTCAGCGCCAGGGTAAACACGGGCCTCCGGGGGGAGGCCATGTCCCCCGGCTGAAGGATTCGGTTCTGGATCACCGCATCGTCGGGTGCGGTCAGCCGGGCGTCCTCGAGGTTTTTTCGGGCGATGTCGAGTTCCGCCTCCATGGCTTCGAGGCGGGCTCTGGCAGCGGCGATATCCTCCCGGCGGGGACCGGCGAGGGCCAGGTCGAGGGTCTCCTCGGCCGCGTTCAGCCGGGCCCGGGCCGCCTCGGCCTTGGCCTCGGCTTCATCGGCCTTCTCCTGCGAGGCCAGGTTCTTGGCCGCCAGGGGTTGAAGCCGATGAAAGGTTTTCTCCGCGTTGTTCGCCTCGGTCCTGGCCGCCGCCACCTCGGCCCGGGCCTTGCGGATCTCCTGTTTTCGGGTCCCGGACTCCAGCTTGGCGACCTCTTCTTGTTGTGCATCGAGCCGGGCCTCGGCCCGCCGGACCGCCTGGGCCAGACGCCGGGTTTCCAGAAGCGCCAGAAGCCGGCCTTTTTCCACCGATTCCCCTTCCTCCACCCGAATCTCGGCGATCCGTTCGTTGGCGTTGAACGCCAGTTCCACCTGCCGGATGTCCACGTTCCCGTACAGGGTCAGTCGGTCCTTTTCCGATTCGGATTCTCGAAGAAAGAAGTACCAGAGCCCGGCGCCCGCGGCACCGAGAAGGATGAGCCCCACGACCACGCGGGAGATGATCTGTTTCATGGTGTTCGTCCCCACTATTCGGATTCCCGGTTCAGCGCATTTTGAACCTGTACATACATCTATAACACAGAGGGGAGGAATTGAAATAGGGGAAACCGTGTATTTTCCGTTCGGGGTTTATTTCGGCCGGACCGATACGGATTCGGGGCGTGGGGAAGGTACGGGGTCGGGTTGACCGGTCGATCGTCGATCGATCGCTTTGCCGCTTCGGCTGTGGTATGATGATCCACGAATGCGGCGAAAGGAGCGACAGCGACGAGGCGGTCTTGAACCCTGAACGAGTCAAGGAGGTCAACATGGCACTTCATGAACTGGCGGGACGGCCGGCGCCCCGGACGATGCTGGCCAACATCCCGAGGCTGGTGAGCACCTATTATACCGAGCATCCGGACCCCTCGGACGGGGCCCAGAAGGTGGCCTTCGGCACCTCCGGCCACCGGGGCTCGTCCCTGAACAAGAGCTTCAACGAGGACCATATCCTGGCCGTCACCCAGGCCATCTGCGAATACCGAAAAGCGCAGGGAATCGACGGGCCGCTCTTTCTGGGGATGGACACCCACGCCCTGTCCGAGCCGAGCCTGGCCACGGCCCTGGAGGTGCTGGCGGGCAACGGCGTCCGGGTCCGGATTCAGGAGGGATTGGGGTACACGCCGACGCCGGCCGTCTCCCACGCCATCCTGACCTTCAACCGGGGAAAGGACACCGGACTGGCCGACGGCATCGTCATCACCCCCTCCCACAATCCGCCGGTGGACGGCGGGTTCAAATACAACCCCCCCCACGGCGGGCCCGCCGGCACCGCCGCCACCAAGTGGATCGAGGACCGGGCCAATACCCACCTCCCGGAGGGGAACCAGGCCGTCAAGCGGATGATCCTGGAACGGGCCAGAAAGGCCGAGACCACCGAATGGTACGATTACATCGGCCCCTTTGTGGGGGATCTCGAAAACGTGGTGGACATGGCGATCATCCGGGACGCCAAGGTCAGGATCGGGGTGGATCCCATGGGCGGGTCGGCGGTGGCCTACTGGGAGCCCATCGCCGAGCGGTACGGCCTCGACCTCGAGGTGGTCAATCCGGTGGTGGACCCCACCTTCGGGTTCATGACCGTGGACAAGGACGGCAAGATCCGCATGGACTGTTCCTCCCCCTACGCCATGGCGGGCCTCATCGATCTCAAGGACCGCTTCGACATCGCCTTCGGAAACGACGCCGACACCGACCGCCACGGCATCGTCACCCCGAGCGCCGGGCTCATGAACCCCAACCATTACCTCTCCGTGGCCATCTTCTACCTCTTCCGGAACCGTCCCGGCTGGCCGGAATCCGCCGCCGTGGGCAAGACCCTGGTCTCCTCCTCCATGATCGACCGGGTGGCGGCCGACCTGGGGCTGCCCCTCGCGGAGGTGCCGGTGGGGTTCAAGTGGTTCGTGGACGGGCTGCTGGACGGCGCCTACGGGTTCGGCGGCGAGGAGAGCGCCGGGGCGTCGTTTCTCCGGAAGGACGGGACGGTCTGGACCACCGACAAGGACGGGATCATCCTCAACCTCCTGGCGGCCGAGATCACCGCCCGGACCACCGAGGACCCGGCCAGGCTCTACGACCGGCTTCGGGAGAAGTTCGGTGATCCGGTCTACGAACGGATCGACGCCCCGGCCACGGCGGAGCAGAAGGCTGAACTCAAAGGGTTGTCGGCCGACCGGGTCAAGGACACCGAGCTGGCCGGGGAGCCCATCCTTGCCAAGTTGACCCACGCGCCAGGCAACGACCAGCCCATCGGCGGGCTCAAGGTGGTTACGGAGAACGGCTGGTTCGCGGCCCGACCCTCCGGCACCGAGGAGATCTACAAGATCTACGCCGAGAGTTTCAAGGGGAAAACCCACCTCCGGGAGATCCAGGAGGCGGCCCAGGATCTGGTCCGGCGGGTCTTCGAGGGACGGTGACCGGCCGCAGAATCAACAGGTCCTCCTCCCGAACGGCCGCCATGGCGAAGTCGAAGCGATCCGCGGCCAGGCAGTGCTCCAGGTCGGCCGCCGAAAATTCCGGGCGGCCGGGATCGAGGAACTTCCGGGCCCCCGGCGCCGACCGGACCCGGTTCAGGTAGGCCGCCGGATCGGGGCCGCGGCCTCGGATCAGGGCCTCCAGGTAGTCGGCGCAGGCGGCGTCCTCGTCCCCCACGTCGTCCGGGCCGAGCCCGGTGAGGATGAAGGTGACCGACTCCGGGGCGAGCCGCCGGATGTGACGGGCCGTGGCTTCGGCGCAGGCGAAGCTTCCGACGAGCAGAACCTTTGCCCGCCGCGCCCGGACCAGGCCCTGGGTGCCGGCGGTGGTGCGCTGGATCAGCCGTTTTCCCGTCAGGTCCGCTTCGGCCATCTGGGAGGGGGAGTTGTCGAAGTCGAACCCGGGGATGGGCAGGGCGTCGACCTCCCCCACCAGCAGGGCCTCCGGAAACCGTCCCCGAAGGGCGAAGGCGTCCTCCACCGTTCCGGTCGGCAGGATCTCCAGCGCCCCGGAGGCGAAAGCGACGGCCGCGGTGGTGAAGGCCCGGATCACGTCGACGGCCACCACCAGCCCCTCGGCCTCCGGGCAGGTCCCCAGGCCGCTCCGGTGGAACCTCATCGGGCGTCTCCACGGCGGGCGAAAATGGAAAAGGCCCGGAGGACCTCCGTCGTCAGGGCCGCGTCGTCCAGGTCGTCGTTTTCGATCACCACGGCGTTCAGGTACCGCTTGGCGAGCCAGACCAGAAAATGCTCGATCCGCTCCGAACGGACGGGATCCAGGGCCATGTACCGGTCGAAGTTGTCCATGGTGCCGCTTCTCCGCCGCAGGTCGATCCGCTTCCGGCGGATCTCGTCCGCGATGTCCAGAACGATGGTCTTGGCCCCGGTCACCGGAACCATGTGGCGGAGGACCAGATCGAGGTGGCGGGGGATCCGGATCTCCCCGGTCCGGCGGAACCGGTGGCCCAGGATAAAGGCGAGGATCCGCAGGGCGGTATGGCTGATCACCAGGACCGTGGTCCCCTCGACCGGCCGGAACCGCTTCAGGTCCCTGGCGATGAGGGCGGTCAGGAGCAGCGGCAGCCATCCCCGGTTGACGGGGAAGGTGGTCAGGAAAGATTGTTCCAGAAGAAGACGAATCGGTCCTTTGTCCTCGCTGGAGGTGGCGTCCGTCCGCCGCTTGGAAAAGCCGCCCTCCCGCTTCTCCACCCGCCGGCCCGATCGCTCCAGCATGGAGACGATGAGGTTGGCCACGTGGTTCTTGCCCGAGGCGTCGGTGCCCAGGACCAACAGGACGCCGGGCGGTTCGATCCCCTCGGGGATGGGAGGGGATATGGATGATGAAGGGGCCGACAGTGCTGTGGGCGTCATGGGGGTATCGCCTCCGGCAAAGGGTTTCGGGATCGTGAATCGTCTGGTGGATGGATACTATACCGGCGGCGGGCCGATCTTTCAAGGACCGGGGAGCGTTTTCGGATCAGGGCCGAAGCAGAAAGAGCGGAAGGCCGGGCCGCCGCCCCCGATCCGAGCGGACGGCGGCGTGATGGAGTGGCCTAATAGACGGGGACCTCTTTTTCGATGGCGCCGTCGGGGCGGATCTTGATCATCCGGTAGCCCGAGGTGAACCCGTAGGCGTTTCCCTCCCCGTCGAATGCGAAGCCCTTGAAGTACTCGGGCCAGCCGGGGAGTTTGGAGATCTTGAACGTCTTGGCCTCAAGTCCGTCCACTTGCGTGTAGGAGCCGTTTCTCAGCCCGCCGGTGCCGATCACCTTCTGGTCCGGCGAGACCCCGATGCCGTAGTTGAGGCTGTTTTCCGTTGCGAAGATCTCGATGTCGCCCTCCGGATCGATGCGGGCGTTGACATTGCCGTAACCGACGATCACCGCAGCGTCTCCGTCGAAAAGGAGCGTGCTTCCGGCGCGGGCCGTATAGAAGATCTTGGCCTTGTGGAGTTCCTTTCCGGAGGGAACTTCGAAGAGGTGGAACACGGCCGTCTTGCCGTCGTTCTTCTGCTGAAACGCCTTCTTTTCGATCCCCTTCAGATCCTTCGGGATGTCGTTGTACTTGACCTCTTTTTCGGCCTCGTCCTTCTCCCCCTTGGTGAGAAGCCCGAGTCGGGTGCCGTCGGCGTTGAGGCCGAACGCCGCCACCTTCTGATCGACTTTGACCGATCCTTTCTTGGAGCCGTCCGTCATGGAGTACAAATCGATCACTTCGGCGCGGTAGCCGAGGCCGGCGAAAAGGTCCGCGGCCCGGGCGGAGCATGGGCGACCGGCCTTTTCGACCTCTTTTTCCGATTTCCAGGTATCGGTGTTGATAAGGTGGACGGTATCGCCGGTATCCGAGACCAGAAGGCGATTGCCGTCCTTGTTGAAGAAGATCGACCAGATGGTGGCGCCCAGCCAGATCCGATCCCTCACCTCCAGGGACGCACCGTCGAACACGTACAGCGTGCGGCTGTCCCCGCCCACGACGATGGTCTTTCCATCCGGACTCACCGCCCCCGTCAAACCGCCAAGGGGGCTGCGGGAAAAACCGATGGATGGGAGGGCCAACAGAATTACCAGTATTACGGAAGACGTAAGCAGAAGGGTTCTTTTCATGAGCG
>CAYSLC010000272.1:0-6483 GCA_964431545.1 uncultured Desulfobacteraceae bacterium
CTCGCCGACTTCGAAAAGGACGCCATCCAGACCAACACCAACGAGCTTCAGTACTCCATCCTGGAGCGGAACGTCGAGACCAACCAGAAGCTCTATGAAACCCTGCTGGGCAAGATCAAGGAGGCTGATGTGGCGGAGAACCTGGAGGAGTCGAACCTGCGGATTGCGGAGGCGGCGGTGGTTCCCAGGGTCCCCATCTCCCCCAACCGAAAACGGGATGCCCTTCTGGGGGCCGTTCTCGGCCTGTTTCTCGGCGTCGGTCTGGCCTTTTTGATCGAATATTTGGACCGCACCATCCGCACGGAAGGGGATGTCCAGCAATACCTCGGGCTGCCGGTCCTCTCCACGGTCCCGGAAGCGGACAATCCCTGATCCGGCGTCATAGACAACCACCCCATTCCAAAAAGGCCGCCCCGGAGCACACCGTCCATGAGATCGCGTAGAGAAAAAAAGCGCAACAGACCGGGCATCCCGCCCCATTTAATGATGAATGCAAGGGCGGTCAACCCGCGGTATGCCGAATCCTTCCGGACCCTCCGGGCCAATGTCCAGTTTGCGTTTACCGAGCGGAAATTCCAGACCCTTCTGGTGACCAGCGCCGGGGTGGGGGAGGGAAAGACCGTTACGGTCGCCAACCTCGGCTATACCATCTCCAAGACCGGACTGAAGGTGCTGATGATCGATGCGGACATGCGGCGGCCCTTCCTCAGCGAGTTTCTGCCCCACAATGGGTCCATGGGGCTCAGCGGCATCCTGTCGGAGCTGTTCAGCATGGATGTCAAGGCCGGCGAACTCTCCAAGGTCTCCGTGGGCGATCTTTTTCGGCTGATCTCCCTCCAGAACCGGACCGGCCGGCTCCATTTGAGCGAGAACGGTGAAAAGATCGATATCCTCTTTTTCCGGGGAGAGATCCTCCACCTCGACTGGCGCAACCGGCCGGCCGACGACCGGCTGGCGGCCGTTCTGGTGCAGAAGAAGCTGATCACCCGGGACCAGGCCCAGATGGCCCTGGAGACCCAGAAGCGCTCTGGGTACCGTCTCGGATATGTCCTGGTCAACATGGGCCTGGTGAAGGAGGAGACCTTACGGGATCCCCTGACGATCCATATGATGGAGGCCATGCGGGTCGTGTTGCAGATGAAATCCGGAGCGTTCCGGTTCGAGGATGTGGCCGAATCGAGCCTGGGAGGGCCCAATTTCAGGCCTTTCGATTTCCGGGAGATCGACCGGCGGATCCTCCTCGGAGACGAAGACCTGCCCTTCCTCGACCGGAAGATCCGCGGTGCCGTCATCGAGACCGACGTGCCGAATCTATCCATACTCCCCTCGGGAAAACGTCCCCCCAATCCCAATGAGCTTCTCGGAACCGGGCGGGTCGATTTCCTCCTGAACCACCTCAAAAAGACCTTTGATGTGATTCTGTTGGACACCCCTCCCGTGTTGCCCGCCACCGACGCCACGGTCCTGGCTCCGCTGGTCGACGGCGTGGTGGTGGTGGTCCGCTCCGGCCTGCTCAACCGGGATGTCGTTCAGAAGAGCATCGAGCAGCTCAAGATGGCCCGTTCCAATCTTGTGGGGGTGGTCCTCAACGGGGTGAACATGCGCAAGGACGGCTACTACCGCTACTACTACAAGTACTATTCCCAGTACCACGACAAAACCTGAACCTGAATCCTGAAAATCGAACATGGCGCCGAAGGTTCGCTCCCTGCTGTTCTTGCGGATCGCCGTATCCCTGGGGATCTTCGTCCTTTCTGGGGCGGGGTTTTGGTTGATGTCCGGCCGGCTGGTGGGCCACATCCACAAATATTGGGGCTCGAGGTTTCTGACCGCCGAGAACCACGGGGTTGCGGAGGATCACCTGGACCGCGCCCTCGGATACATTCCCCGGGACGACGAGATCCATCGCATGCTCGGAAAACTCTCCTTCGACCGAAGCCTGGCCGCGACGGAGATGGAACCGATCTACCGGTATGGCAGCCGATCCGCCGAACACTTCTCCCGGGCCCTCGCCCTCAACCCCATGGACGCCGAAAGCGCCTACGGAATGGCAAGGGTGCGAGAACGCCTGGAGGTCCTCACCGAATACGGCTACCCCGATGCCGCCGGGCCGGAGTCCGGTCCTCTCCATTACTATAGAACCGCCCTGGAGTTGCGTCCCGGCGGCATCCGCTTCACCTACGGCCTCGCCCGGTACCTGCACCGGAAGGGGATGGCGGAGGCGCTGCGGGAGACCGTCGAACGGCTCGTTCGGGTCTCCCCCTCCGTGGTCCCGCGCCTCCGATCGGAACCGTTCTGGTCCCCCGAGGTCCGAAAGGCCTGCATGGAAGGCCTTCGAATGGCGATCCAAGAGGGGACCGCCCTCCGACGGGCCCACGAGCGGTTGTCCGCCCTCCTGGCCGAGGAGGAAGCGTGGGCGGAGGCGGTCGACCATTACCGGGCCGCCATGGAGATCGACGCCCACGGAAACACGGCCAATACCCTCTTCCATCTGGGAGGGCTCCACCTCAAGGCCGGAAACGAAAAACAGGCCTTCGACCTTCTGGTGGACGGGCTGACCCGGAGCCGGGATCCCGAAGCCTGGATGAAAAAAGCCTTCGGTCTCTTCGCCGGACAGGACCGCCCCCATCTGGCCGCGGCGTTGCATGCCGCCGCACAAGAGCGGTATCCCCGCTACCGCGATGTCCTGGAGATCCTCTGGGCCCGTTTTCTCATGGGCCAAAACCGGCCGGAGGATGCCCGCGGCGTTCTGGAAGGCCTTGCCGAAAGGTCGAACCCCGAGGCCTATTTTCTTTTGGCGCGGATCGCCCAACGGCAGGGGGACTGGGATCGTGTCGAACTGGCCATTCAGAAGGCCACCCTCCTGGACCCGAGAAATCTTCAATACCGTCTGATGTTCTCCCAGGTCCTGCAGCGTTTCGGCAAGCTGGACCGGGCGGAGATGGAGGCGGACGCGGCAATTCGGTTTTCCCCGGAGCCGACGCCGGGGATCTACAACCATCGGGCCGGGATCCGGTGGAAAAAGGGGGAATACAGAGGAGCCGCCGAGGACTGGGGGCGGGCCTTTGAATTGGCGCCGGACCGGGCGGTCTACCGGTCCAACATGGGGCGGGCACAGGAGAAGCTGGGGAACAAGCACCTGGCCTTGTCCCATTACAGAGCAGCCCTTGAACTCGACCCCGACAACGAGCGCTACCGCAAACAACTTCGGGCCCTTGCCCGGCAGGAGTAGGGGTCCCGGACGATTTTCCCCTTTTTTTTTCACTTCGGGAAAGCTATAGTGGGTCCTTCCAGTAAAGGGACATTGCGAAAGGTAACGCGGAGGATACTCGAAGGATATACCGGAGACCGAGGCTCGGATCCTAGGGTCGATATCGGCCTAAATGGTAATAAAATACAACTAAAACAGATGGTTATTCCGGATTCTCATCGTAATCCGAAAGGCGGAGCTGTCTTCCATTAACGCCGATTCTTCCCTTTCCACAACGTCCAGATCGATCCTGTGGCTCCTGCTGATCTTCACCCCCTTGGCCCGGGGTTCCGTCCAGGATTGGGCCGTCACCCTGCTGGAGATGGGGATCCTCCTCTCCGCCACCGCCCTTTTCCTGGGCCGGAGCCTCTCCTGGCAATGGCGCTGGGAGCGGACGGTCCTGGACGGTCCCCTGTCGGTGTTGACGCTGCTGGTCCTGGCCTCGGCGGCGGCATCCCGGCACCACCGGACCAGCCTGTGGGCGGTCGTGCTATTCCTCGGTTACCTCCTCGTCTTCCACCTGGCCGTCCATCTGATCCGAACCCGGTCAAGCGTGAGGACGACCATCCGAATCATCCTCTGGACGGCCGTCGTTGTCGCCGCCATCGGTTTCCTGAAGGGCACCGGATCACCTCTGGTCTCCTGGTGGGTCTACGAACATGAAAACCCACTCTTTCGAATGTCGGCCACATTCGGAAACGCGGATCACCTAGCCGGCTACATGGAGATGGTCCTGCTGCTGGCCCTGGGTTCCCATCTCTATCCCTCCAAACCGGCCGGAGGCCGATCCGGTTGGGTTTTGATCGCGGTCCTGGCCGCGACATTGCTCTTTACCCTCTCCAGGGGCGGGTGGATCGGCGCAATTGCCGGGCTCTATTTCCTGATCATATTCCACTACCGGCTTTCCGCCGAATCGGAGCGGCGGATCGCCGCCACCCTCCTGGTCTTGATCTCCGCCGTCGCTCTGGTCGTCCTGATGAGTACGCCGGTGGCCAAGCGGATCCGGACCTTCGAACACCGGGAGAAGATGCCAAGCCTCCAAGGCCGGATGGCCGTATGGAGGGCCACCATCGAGATGGCCAAAGATCACCCGATCTTCGGCGTCGGTCCCGGAAATTATTCCAACGTCTTTCAGCGGTACCAACCCCACGGGGCCGGCGCCCGCTACTTCTTCGCCCACAACGATTACCTCCACTTCCTTTCGGAACTTGGGTTGCTCCTTGTGCCGATCCTGGTGTGGACCGCCGTCCGGTTTTTCCGGCAAGGCATCCGTAAACTCGGAAGCTCCAGCCGATTGGTGGTGGGGACCACCCTGGGGGCCATGTCCGGCATCGTGGCCATCCTGGTCCACAGCGCCGGAGATTTCAACCTCCATATCCCTGCAAACGCTCTGCTTTTCGTCATCCTGGCCGCCCTGGTGGTATCACCGGAACCGGGGACGGACGGGCCGGCCCGTCGAAAGCTGTCGTGATTGACCCTCGAACACCGCCTTTCCCAAAGGTTTGATGCCCAAACCCCATCGGGAGTCCCCCATGGAGCATGTCGATGTTCGATGCGCTGAAATCCAAATGGACCCATATGCGCTCGGACGCAAACTTTTCCGAAATCATGACGGGCTCCATCTGGGCTTTGGCCGCCCGGGTAGCGGCGATGGGGCTGGGCGTGGTCGCCAGCATGATCATCGCCCGAATTTACGGCGCCGAAGCCCTGGGCGTCGTCTCCGTGTTATACTCCTTTCTTCTGTTGACGACCCTTTTTACGGTTCTGGGGACGAATACATCCATGCTGCGTCTGATCCCGGAGCATATCGCCAAGTATTCTCCGGCCTCGGCCTTTGCGGTGTATCGGAAGACCCAGTATTTTGTGGCCGGCGTCTCCGCCTTGGTCGGCGGTCTGCTCTTTTGGGCCTCCGGTTTTGTGGCCGGCACGATCTTTTCGAAACCGGATCTGGAGCCGTATTTCATCCTGGGCGCGGTTTGCATCGTCTTCAAATCGCTTATGATATTGAACACGCAGGCGGTTCGGGGACTTCGACTGATTCGGGGTTTTGCCCTGATGCTGACCTTGCCGCAGCTGTTTAACCTCGCTCTCCTGCTGATCCTGGGCTCTTTTTTCGCCGGTCGGGATGTTCCGGTCTATTCTTTGCTCGGCGGTTTTGCACTCACCGGCATCACGGGCTGTGTGATCATGCAGTACGCCTTCAAAACGATGATCCGGCCCGATGACACCATCCGTCACACCTCGATGGTCGAGATTCTGTCCCTTTCGGTCGCGATGCTCATGACCGCCGCAATGCACTTTCTGATCGGGCAGACAGGGATCATTCTGCTGGGGATGTTTCGAAGCGCGGCGGAAGTGGGCTACTATGCGGTTGCGGTGAAGCTGGCCACATTGACGTCTTTCATCCTCACGGCCATAACATCGATGGCCGCGCCGAAATTTTCCGAACTCTTCCACAAAGGAAAAATGGACGAACTCTTTTCCATTGCAAAAAAATCCGCCAAACTCATTTTCTGGACGTCGACGCCTATCCTGGTTCTGTTGCTCGCCTTTGGGAGACCCGTTCTCGGGATTCTTTTCGGCCGGGCATTCACAGTGGCATACGGGGCCATGGCGATTCTTGTTCTGGGCCAATTTGTCAATTCCGTCTCCGGTTCCACCGGTATGTTCATGAGCATGACCGGCCGGGAAAAACAATTCGGGGGGATTATGCTTTTTGCCGCCGTGATCAACGTTCTGCTCAATCTACTCCTGATCCCGAGGTTCGGTATCGTCGGTTCAGCGACCGCGGGCATGGTCAGTCTCTCCTTCTGGAACATCACGGCGCTGGCGTACATCAAGCACGAGCATGGGCAGACGACGGGATATTTGCCTTGGGTGATGGGTTATGGGTGATGGGGAAATGAATCGTGATTTTGGCCGTGGATTTGACATTTTTTCGGCTGATGTAAAATTTTTTTGAACCACTGTGGAGATGAAAGAACCATCGCCATGATGACCGATTCCCTCAAAGCGGCCATCAAAAAAGAGCTTCCCGCACTGCTGCGGGAGGACGCTCCGCCTCCTACACGGTGATCCTTCTCCCCGAAAGGCCCTGGCCCAACGATTGACCCCCCTGGAGGTCGTGTAAGGGTGCCGGATTTGACGAGGGTGCGAATCAACAGCCACGCCATGTCACCATCGCGCGGTTCGACAGTAACCGTAGAAACACAACCCCCAAACCCAGCACCCAT
>CAYSLC010000273.1:0-6478 GCA_964431545.1 uncultured Desulfobacteraceae bacterium
CGGGTTTTTTAATAGCCCCGCTTACGTGTTCCACATCCTTCACAGGGAAGAGATACGCCATAGGTGCACCGGTTGCACGTTTCACAATGCCATTCCCGCCAATCCCGGCAGGTACCGCATTTCTCACAATGCCAGGTACAGCTGTCCTGGACGACCTCATCCCAGCAAAACGAGTACCAGTAAAAATCGCCGCATTTTGAACAGCTGTAATTCCCCAGTAGATCCTTTAACTGAACTTCTTCGCAGCCGCATGGCAGTTCATATCTTTCCTCCAACTCATCAGGTTCAAGATCCTTGTATTCATCAATATTCTGAATCGTGCAGACAGAAAGCGCCTCGACATCAACCCCGTTTAGCGGGTTCTCGCAACCGGAGCATCCGCATGATTCGTCACAGGGCTCATTATTCCGAAGACAAACACAGCGCCTTGTGTCGCAGCCTGCTTTACATTTACAGTGAACGCTCTTTTCCAATCCTAACTCCTTTGAATTAAATAATTTTGTTCGTATAGGTTATCAGACCCATGGTCTGGAAGATGAGAGTCTCTGGGCCCAATGTTTTCCTTAAAGGCCAAAAACCGGTTGTGGGCGTGGCGAGGGAAGATCAGGACCATGACCGGGAGGAAGTACTCGTTGCTGGCGCAGTTGGAGTTGGCCCGCAGGTTGCCGGCGGCGCTCCAGAGGCGTTTTTCGATGGCTTCGAGGTGTTCGGTTCGGGGCAAGGGAGGTCCTCTTTTCTGGGTCGTCGGGTCAACGGAAACGGAATGAAATTTGGATCACGCGGTGCATGGGTGGGCTATAGCAGATTCGACGATTCGGGTAAAGCCTGGAATCGACGGAAAAAAGGAGCCGAACGGCCACCCATGGGCAGTGAGGGGACCGGACCGCGGGACCGCCTGCACATTTTCGATTCACATTCGGGGGAGCGGCGCCTCCGCCATCAGCGGATTGGAACGGTGTCCCGCCTTCCGGTAGAGGACCCCGGCGCCATACGGCGCCAGCTCCGGAAACCCGGCCGGCAACTCCTCGTGCGCCCCCACCGCCAGGAAACCGCCGGGATGGAGGCGATCCACGACCGCCCGGAGGGCCGGAGCGGCCCGGTGCGCCGGGTGGTAGGTGAGCAGGTTGTTCCGGAGGAAGATGAGGTGGAACGCCCCCTTGGGCGCCGGATCATGGAGCAGGTCGTGGCGGCGCCAGGTGATCCCCTCGGTCAGCTCCGGACGGACCCGGTGGCCGCGCCGGCGTCCCCTCGGGATGAAGTACCGTTCCAGGAGGTCGTGGTCCACCTCCCGGAGGCTGCTCTTTTGGTAGACCCCGCGCCGGCACCGGTCGAGGTAGCCGGGGTCCAGATCGGTGGCCAGCACGTCCAGGGCCGGCATCTCGCCCCGTTCCACCCGTACCTCCTCCCAGACGATTCTGAGGCTGTACGGCTCCTCCCCGCCGGCGCACCCGGCGGACCAGACCCGGACCGGGTCCGCGCCGGTGCCGATCACCGCCGGGAGGAGATCGGCCTGGAGGACCTCCCAGAGGCGGCGGTCCCGGAGGAACCGGCTGATGGAGACGGCCATCCGGCGCTCGCACGCCTCCCGGGCCGACGGGCTCCGGTGGAGACGGAAGAGGTATTCCTCCAGGGTCCGGCACCCCAGGGATTCCATGTGCCGAGCGATCCGCTTCTGGACCCCCCTCCGGACCTTCCGGAACCCCTTCCAGGGCCGGTCCAGGTGGTCCAGGAGCCGCCGGAACTGGTCATCGTCCATGGGAGACGCGGAACCTTATCCGGCCGTCTCCACTTCCGGGATCGGCTTGGCCCCGGCGCCGGCGGGACGCCCCTTGGCCAGCTCCTCGGCCATCTCGCCCAGGGCCCGCTTCATCTGCCGGAGGGCCTGCCGGATCCGGTGGTCGTTCTCCACCAGGGCGAGCCGGAGGTACCCCTCTCCCTCCTCGCCGAAGCCGATGCCCGGCGCCACGGCCACGTTGCCCCGCTCCATGAGCCGGATGGCGAACTCCATCGACCCCATGGAGAGGAACGGTTCGGGGAGCTTGACCCAGACGAACATCCCCGCCTTGGGCCGCTCCACGGTCCACCCCATCCGCTCCAGCCCCTCGCAGAGGATGTCCCGGCGGGTCTGGTACCGCTCCACCTGGTCTTCGATCTCCGCGTCGCAGTGGCGAAGGGCCACGATGCCGGCGATCTGGATGGCGGAGAAGATCCCGTAGTCATAGTACCCCTTGATCTTGGCGAGCCCCTGGATGATCTCGCGGTTCCCCACGCAGTAGCCGAGCCGCCAGCCGGCCATGTTGTAGGACTTGGAAAAGGAGCCGAACTCCACGCCCACGTCCCTGGCCCCGTCGATCTGGAGGAAGCTCGGGGCCTTGTACCTGTCGAAGGTGATCTTGGCGTAGGCGAAGTCCTGGATCACCATGAACCGGTACTTCTTGGCCAGGGTCACGATCTCCCGGAAGAGGTCGAGGTCGGCCAGCGCCGCCGTGGGGTTGTGGGGGTAGTTGAGGATCAGGACCTTGGGCTTGGGAAAGACGCTCTCGCAGACCCGGGCCAACCTCCGGGGGAAATCGCGTTCCCCGAAAAGCGGCACCCGGATGACGTTGCCCCCGGCGATCACCGAGGCGTAGATGTGGATGGGAAACGCCGGGGAGGGCACCAGCACCGTGTCGCCGGGGCCGAGGAGGGCGAGGCTCAGGTGGGAGATCCCCTCCTTGGAGCCGATGGTGCAGATCACCTCGGCGTCCGGGTCGAGGGCCACGCCGTAGTCGTCTTTGTACCCCACGGCGATCTCCCGGCGCAGGTTCCGGAGCCCGTCGGAGACGGGGTACCGGTGGGTCTTGGGGTCCTGGGCCACCTCGCAGAGCTTCTGGATCACCGGCTCCGGCGCGGGATCGACGGGGTTGCCCATGCCGAGATCGATGACGTCGTCCCCGTTCCACCGTTTCTCCATCTTCCGCTTGTTGATCATCCCGAAGAGATAGGGCGGAAGCTGCTCCATGCGTCCGGCGAACCGGACGATCGAATCCTGGGCCATGGTTCTTCTCCTTTCCAAGAAAAATGCCCCGGGCCGCTGTCGACCCGGGGCATGGAGATCGCCGCGGGCCGAGCCGTTCAGCCCGCGGCGTTTTTCGGTTGAGGGGTTTTTGTCTTCAGTCGCCGCCAACCGCCGCCGGGGCTGAGATCCCCGCCGCCGCGGCCCGGCCGGCTCGATGTCGGTCATTCATGGTCGATGGTCTCCTGTTCGTCTTCCTCTCTCGTTCCCCTATAAGCCAGGTGGACCGGCGGTGTCAATCCCGGAACCGCCGGGTCCCGCTACCGGTCCGGATCCCGGTCGTCGGGGAGAAAGGGCAAAAACCCCGCAAACGGCCGGAAGAAGAGCTTCATCTGGTCCAGGAAGCTCTGCTGCATCCGGCCCACGGCGTCCGCGTAGACGCCGCCGTCCATGACCCCCTCGAACTCCCGGCTCTCCAGTTTGCCGTTTTCGAACCGGTCCTCCCGGGCCTGGACATGGGTCCGTCCCCCGGCCGAGGAGATCGACCGGCAGGAATACCGGTAGCTGATGAACCCGCTCCCCCGGCCGGAGACCTCCGCCAACGGCGAATCGGGCCTTTGTTCGGCGGGGGTCCGGTCGTCTCTATTCACTGGATATCGCCCCATCATGCTCCTTTCCTCGAGGTGATCTCGAGTGTTCATCAAAGTCGTTCAAAAGGTCACCAGGGATTCGCAGATCCCCTTGTGCATCTCGTACCAGAAATCGAGGCCAGCCTCCTCGGGGTCCGCTTCGAAGCGGTCGACCCACCGGCACAGCTCCGGATCGGTGTCCCCCTCCACCTCCCGGCGCCGGATCAGGAAGGTCCGGACCAGGTCCCGGTTCCGGCGGGACTCCCAGAGGCGGGAGGCGTTGCGGCTGTTGATGCGGCCGGCGGTGACGGCGATGCTCTCCAGACACTTCTCCTTCATGCCGTAGAGTTCGCCCATGACCTCGGGGAGCATCTCCTCGGCCCATCCCCGGTGGAACCGGCACATGCCGAGATTGTCGAGCATCAGCTCCTGTTCCATGCGCCGGGCGTTCCTCCGGCCCAGCTCCCGGGGGGGCAGGAACGCCTTGCCGTAGTACATGTAGTATTTTCCCATGATCGCCATGGGGGAGAGGACCCCGGGGGTCCAGTACTGGTTGGGGACCATCCACCCCTTCCGGGCGAAGGCCGAGTAGACGAAGGGGTCGATCACCGCCCGCCCCTTGTCCCGGGCCAGCCGGCGGGCGAGCTTCCTGGCCCCCTCCCGGAGGTCGAGGATCCCCCTCCCCTCCACCATGGCGTCCAGAAGCTCGACCCCCACGGCGGCGTTGTGGCGGGAGTCGGCCTCCACGTCGAAGCCGTCCAGGGAGAAGACCGGAGCCTCCGACGCCCCCAGCTCCGCCGACGACAGGTGGCCTTCGGCGAGGCACTCCATGAGCCAGGAGAGGACCCCGCCGGCGGAGATGGCGTCGAAGCCGTACATGTCGGCGCGGCGGTTGAGGCGCTCGGCGGCCCGCTGGTCGAAGACGCCGGACAGGGGGCCGAGGGTCTGGTACGGCTCGTAGTCCTTCTTGTACTCCCCGTGCATCTTTTTGCAGACGGCGGCGCACGGCTCCCCGCAGGTCTTCTGGTTCTTGGGGACGATGGTCTCCTCGTTGAACTGCTTCAGGTAGTGGTCCCGGATGAACCGCCCGTGGACCGCCAGCCGTTCGTCCTCGGTGAGGAAGATGGAGCGGTAGTTGAAGAAGATGATCCGGCCGGCCAGGGTGGCGAAGTTGACGCCGAAGGTGCCGCCGGTCTGGAATTCCGGCTCGAACCGGTACTTGGCCGTCGCCTCCATGTCCTTGGCCTTGAGCTTCTTCTGGTACTTGTCGAGGAACCACTGGTCGGCCACCTTCCGGTCCCGGAAGTCCTCGTCGGCGAAGGTGCCGCCGTAGATGACGGCGGCGATGCCGTGTTCGGAGAGCATCTTGGTCCCCAGGCCGCCCCGGCCGGCCCAGGTGTCCACGTCGCTCAGCGTCCCCTTGAGGATGGGCGCGGAGCAGATCGCCCCGAAATCGGTGGCCGACGCCGCGGGTCCCACCGCCAGGATCCGGGGATCGGTGCTGAACGCCTCCCCGAACCGGTCGAAGACATGGTCCATCAGCCCGTAAACGCCGCCCCGTCCGCCGGACCAGACCCGCTTGAGGTCAACGGGCTCCAGATTGACCTGGATCTCCTCCCCGCCCTCCCGGTTGAGCCGGAGGACCGACGGCCGGGGGGCCCGGCCCAGGATCGCCAGGGTATTGATCCCCAGGTTGTCGAAGACCAGGGCCGCCCCGCCCATGGAGGAGACGAAAAAGCCGCCCCAGCAGGGGGAGAACCCGCTGAACATCAGCCGGTTGGAGCCGGGGAAGATGGAGCCGGCCAGAAGCCCGGCCCCGATGTTGAGGGAGTTGTGCTTCCCGGCCAGGTGGAGTCCCAGGTCCACCGGCCCGAAGAACGGCTCCCCGACGGGGTACCGGCCCATGCGGTAGAAGCCGGTGGCGGCATCCACGAAGAGGACTTTCTGATGGGTGTTCACGATGGACTCCCGGCTGAAAATCTGAATTCAGAAATCGTTGAGCGGATGCTTCCAGTCAAGGTCCGGGAATTTGCCATAGTCTCGATCCGTCGAGACCCAGGTGCTGCCGGATTCCATGGCAAGGGCCGCGAAATAGGCGTCCGGAACCAGGTTGCCGACCGCGCCGGCCTTGCGGCACAAGTCGATGAAAATGGACCAATGCCGACCGCCGGGCCTGATAATGACGGCATTGGGATGGGAAAAGACAATTTCCGCGAAATGCAGGGCCACGCCCGGCGGACTGGGCGGATCGAAAACTTTCGGGTGGGTGACGATCCGGATAAACCCGCTCAAAACCAGCGGGGATACTCCGAAATGGCGTTCGGTTCCCAGGATGTTTTCCACAAAGCGTCGGTATCGTTCATGGTCGGAAGCATCTTCACGATGGGCGTGGACCCATACATTGACGTCCATCAACAGCATGGGATTTCGTCCATCAAGTCCCTCAACGCGGATATGTCATCCAGTTTGACGCCGGACCTGACCCCGTTGCCCCTGAACGTCGGCAGCTGTGCGGAGCGACCGGCTGCTCGCATCTGATTCCGCCCGATCTTCTCCTTCAAAGCGTCCTCGATCAGGGTGGTCAATGATTGATTGCTTTCGATGGCCAACTTTTTCGCCTCGTTCATCAAATCATCATTGATTCGTATCGTTGTTTCCATTGGTCAATGGTAACGCCAAGCGCATGGAGATGTCAACGGCATTGGGAGGCGTCCGCTCCCCTCCAGCTTCTCCTGGACGGGGCACTCTACATGCGGCAACGGCCCGTCATTTGGCCGACATCACTTCAAACAACGCGGATCCCTTCAGCGCTTTATCGAATGTCAGCGTTCTTTCGGCCCCGGCCGTTTGATTT
>CAYSLC010000274.1:0-5134 GCA_964431545.1 uncultured Desulfobacteraceae bacterium
GTGGGGCTCGGAACCCCGCGCCGCCAGGACCGCCGATCGGGTTCGCCGGGCCAGGTCGATCAACCGATCTTGCCCCATACCTTCCAGTGCCATTCGAGGCAACACGATCAGCCTGGGCAGACCGGATTCGGTTTGGATCAAACGCTCGGCCGTCCGCTCGAACGCCTCCGGTTCGTCCAGCGCGAGGCCCACCAGTTCGACAGCCAGCAGACCAGGGGCGGGCAATCCGTAATATTGGGTCAGGTCGGTGGTGGGCCGGAAGGAGGCATACAGGTAGTGGTAGAGACCCGGGCGCCGGCCCGCGATCCCACCGCCGGCCGCCGGCCCGGTCAGCCGGCCGTGGGCCAGGGGCAGGTCCGCGTAAAAGATTTGGGAGGCGGCGGCGGTTTCACGGATTATCGCGCGTCCGTCCGGGTCGAACACACAGGAATAGGCGTGATCGCAGTCCATTGTCCGGTCCCGGCCGCAGCGATTGACCCCGACCAGGTGGTATCCGTTTTCCATGGCCCGGGCGCGCCACAATCTCCGGACATCGATGTTGCCGGCCGGCCATGTTGCCGGCAGCAGCAGCAGATCGACCCCCCGCAAGGCCATCGTTCGGGGCGGCAGGCTGTAATACGATTCGGAACAGACCAGCATTCCGATCCGTCCCCAGGGGGTGTCGCAAGTGTCCTCCTGCCGGATATCCCCCGGGCAAGCCCATTTGCTCTCCGCCGTGATTTTCCGGTGCCGGGCCCGCACCACGCCATCCGGACCGATCAGCAATGCGGTATTGAAATAGATATCGGTGCGAGGATCGCGTTCCGCCAATCCGAACGCGATATAGACCCGGTGCTCTTGGGCCACCTCGGCCAGGGCGCGGACCGTTGGGCCGTCCGCGGTCTCGACCATCGGAGCGATGTGGGCCCGGGATTCGAAGCCGTACCCCGACAGGCACATTTCAGGGTTGACGATGATACCGGCGCCGTTTTTTGCGGCTGTTCGGTTTTCCGCCAGAAGCCGTGCCCGGTTCTCTTCCGGACGGGCGTACCGGACCTCGAAATGGACAAGGGCGATCTTCAGGTTCGTATCCAGGGACAAGTGCGGTCCTCCCTTCAACAGGTCATGCGCCGCGCGGCCGGCATCGGGACGGTTTTAGCCCTCCGACATCCGCCGGATGCTCCGGAGCGCTTCGTCGGCCGCCTTCTTCTGCCGGCCATGGCGCGCCGCCTCGATAAACGCCTCCCGGCTTGCGGACAGGTCGTCCCCCCGCCAGGCCGCGTACCCGGCCATGAGCCATGCGCGTCCCTTGGTTTTTCCCCCCTTCCGCGCGGCCCTCCGGAACACCTCGGCCGCCTCTTGGTACCGGGCCAGGGCATAGAGGAGATCCCCCTTCAACATCAGAAGCTCGGCGTCTCCGGGGTCGGGATGGAAGGCATCGAGACGGGCGAGGGCCTCCTCCGGCCGCCCCAGGAGCCGGTAGCCGTGGATCAGATTTCGGAGCAGATCCCGGCTCGGCTCGTCCTTCAAGGCCGCCTCGTACAGGGGCACGGCCTTGTCGGGGACCCCCACCTGGAGGCTCAGATCGGCCATCAGCCGCCGCTCCTTTGGGCTCAAGGGGGTCAGGAAGGAGTAGATGGTGAGGGAGACCAGTGCATCCTCGGCCCGGCCGGCGTCGAGCTGGATATGGGCCATGGCCTTCCACCATCTCGGCTCGGCGGGGGCCTGGCGGGTGAGATCCCGGGCCAGGGCGAGCCCCTCGGCGGTCATATTGAACTCCAGATACTGGTAGAGCAGGGTCTCCTGCCATTGGATCTTCTTCTCCCCGGTGTAAAGACGCGCCAGATCCCGGATCACCGGAATGGCCAGCCGGGGGCGGCCCGCCGCCAGCAGGGCGTGGACATAGTGCTCCTTCCATTCCGGCTTGACCGCCCGGGGGTGTTCCCGGGACAGGCGCCCGAACAGATCCACGGCCCGGACCGGGTCATCGGCCATGAGGTGGGCCGCGGCGCCGTAGTAGAGGTGCTCGGGCGTCTTCCCCCCGGCCGATGCATACCCCTGAACAAAGGCCCGGCCGGCCTCCGCATAGGCGTTCAGGTCATAGGCGGCCTTGGCCAGGTTGAGCCAGGCGCGGCTGTGGGAGGGGTCCCGGGCCACGGCCCGGCGGTAGGCGGCGGCCGCCTGCCTGTTATCGCCCCGGAGCTGGTGGCAGCTTCCCAGGGTGAAGTCGATCTCCGGATGGTGGTATCCCTTGGGGTCCGGCAAACCCGGATTCGGCGCCGGTCCGCCCCGTGCCTGGAAGGCCCGGAGGGTCTCGATGGCCCGGCCGTACTGCTTCTTCTGCAGCATCGGGCCGACCTTGGCGAGGACCAGGCGGGCGGGCATCGGAAGGCTCCGGATCTTGGCCGGCTCCGCCGTGGACACCGCCGCCGAAAGCAAAAGGATCCCCAGGATCAGGCCGGTTTTTCGACCGATATGCGAGATCACCATCTTCTCATCCCTCCAATTCGAATCGCACCGTCGTCTCCACCATCGTTTTGACCGGCATCCCCCCCACCGTGCCCGGCGCAAAGCGCCACCGGGAGACCGAGCGCTCCACGCTCTTTTCGAAGACACCCGACGGCTCCGCCTCCAGAACGGTGACCCGACCGACGGCTCCGGCCTCGTCCACCAGGAACCGGACCCGGACCCATCCCTCGATCCCCCGGCGCTTGGCCCGGAAGGGGTAGACCGGCGGAACCCGTGTGAGCACCGTCAGGGAACCGTCGAGTTCGCCCACCGAAAAGATCTCCGGCAGGCCCCCGATATCGACCATGGGGGCGCTCTCCATGGGCGGCAGGTCGAGGGTCGTCGGCCCGCTGGGCAGCCTGGGGTTGATCTCGAAGGGCAGGGTCATCTTGTGCCGGATCTTGACGGGCCGGCTCTTGGCGGGGGCGGTGGGCCGGGTCACGGTTTCGATTTCCCGGGGTTCCGGCGGCCGGATCGGTTTCCGCTTCACCGGCGTTTCCCGCTTTTTCAAACGGATGACGTGGACCTGGGGCACCACCGTTTCGATGGCCGCCTGGGGCGGCGCCGGATCCATCAGGTAGGGCATCCACAGAAACAGGACCAGGTTCAGGGCCGCCGCGGCCAATCCGGAGAAAACCCAGGTGGTCCAGTTCCGGCGGGAGACACTCTCCAGGTAGCCGGTGTCCATCTTCGACCCTTGGACGTCGATCTCCGTAGCCATCGCCATGCGTTACGGCCCCCCCGGCAGACTGGCGGCGAGGGAGACCCGTCCGGCGCCGGCCATCCGGCAGCCGTCCATCACCTGGATGGCGACCCCGGTGTGGCTCCCCTTGTCGGCCACCACCACCACGTCCCCTTCCGGGTTTTCGGCCAGGGCCCGTTCCACATTGGCCCGCACTGCCCGAATGTCGATTTCCCGCCGGTCCATGTGGACGCGGTTGTTTCTGTCGATGGCGATCAAGATCGTGGCGTGCTCCTTCACCGCGGCCGTGGCCGCCACGGGGCGGTCGACGTCGACGCCGGTCTCCTTGGTGAAGCTGGTGTTGACCAGAAAAAAGATCAGCAGAATGAAGACCATATCGATGAGCGGGGCGATGTTCAGCCCCACCGCCTCCCGCCTGCCGCGCCTTGCGGCGGTGATGTTCAGCATGTCGTCCGCCCCTTGCCGTCTGGATTCGGGTCAGATGCGCCGCCTCAGGTAGTAGCCTACCCGGGACACGCGCTGTTTCAGGTTGAGGGCCCTGCGGTCGAGAAACCCTTTCATATAAAGCCCGGGGATGGCCACCAGCAGCCCCGTCTGTGTGGTAATCAACGCCTCGGAGATCGACTCGGCCATCCCTTTGGCGTTGCCGGTGCCGAAGACCGCCAGGATGTCGAAGGTCCCGATCATCCCGAGGACGGTGCCCAGCAGACCCAGCAGGGGCGCCACCGACGCCAGGACCCCGATGACCGCCAGATGGTCGTCCAGGGAACGGTTGATGATCAGCACCGTCTCGTCGAGGATGAAACGGTCCAGCGCGCTCTCCCCGCCCCGGCGGGCCAGGAACCGGGCCACCAGCAGGGAGACGGCGCCCCGGTATTGCCGGGGGTCGGGCATCCGGTTCTCCCGGATGTGCTCCCAGGCCGTGCGGGCGTTCATGTTTCTGCGGTACATCCGCCGGAAGAAGAGGGCCCGATCGACGATGAGCACCCACATGAACAGGCTCACCACCGCCAGGGGGACCATCACGGCGCCGCCGGCCCGAAAATACGCCTCCAGGCGCAGGATCTGGGGCGCGAACGTATCGATCACGCCGCGCTCCGGGTCTTGTGGAGGATGTTGACCAGGGCCACCCCCTTCTCCTCCATCTGTCCGATCTGCCGGTCCACCGCCCGATGGAGCAGGGTGTGGCAGACCATGAGGGGAATGGCCACCGACAGCCCCAGCATGGTGGTCACCAGGGCTTCGGAGATGCCGCCGGACATCAGCCTCGGATCTCCGGACCCGTGGAGGGTGATGACGTGGAAGGTGTCGATCATGCCGGTGACCGTGCCGAGCAGGCCCAACAGCGGAGCGATGGCCGCCAGCATCCCCAGGGTGGACAGGAACCGCTCGAAGGCGGGGATCTCCTTGAGGATCGCCTCCTGAAGGGCGTTCTCCATCTCCTCCCGCGCCATCCGCCGACACGCCAGGCCGGCCAGGAGGACCCGGGCCACCGGTCGCTTATCATACCGGCCGCAGGCCTCGGCGCAGGCGTCCCAATCGTCCTCGGCACAGAACGTCTCGATCCGGCGGACCAGCCGGTCGGCGTTGAACCGCTTGCGGAGCAGGAAGAGGATCCGCTCCAGGACGATCAACACCCCCAGCCCCAGGATGGCCAGGATGGGCCAAACGATGGGGCCGCCCTTGGGGATCTGCTCGGCGAGGCTCAGCTCATGGACCAGTTGGCGCAGGGCCGCGCCCCGGGTGATGTCCATGGGCACGGACGCTCCCTCGCCGGCCAGGTACCGGCGGATCCGGTCTTGCATCCGCTCGGGGGGAAGTCGGGACAGGGCGAAGAGCTTGCCGCCGCCGGCCGCGTGGGTGAGAAAACCGATCTCGGGGCCGATCCGGTAGATGGCGGTGAACGGCCCCAGAAACAGGATGTCGGCCTCCGTCTCCCGGCCG
>CAYSLC010000274.1:5234-6398 GCA_964431545.1 uncultured Desulfobacteraceae bacterium
CCATCTCGTCGGTCATGGTCCCGATCTCCGCCTTGAGCGCGCGGTTTTCCTCCTCGAGTTCGGCGACCGCCTTCTGGAGCGCGGCCCGGTCCCTTGCGATCCGGGCGCGGCTTTCGGCCGCCGCCGCCAGGGCCGCCGCCTTTTCGGCCGCCGCCTGCTCCATCAGGGCCTCCCGGGCCTTCCGTGCCTCGACGGACAGCGCCCGCATGTCGGCGGCCCGTAAGCCAGGGGCGGCAAAGAGAAGGATCAACCCCGGGATCAGCATCCATCGAGCCATTTTCGTACCGGGTCGCGTCATTTGTCGGATCATGGGGTCGTGATCCTTCCCAGCGGCATCGGAAGCAGCTCCGCCGACCGGCGCTTGGACGCGATCTCGACGGCGGCCCGGACGGCCGGCAGATGCTCCGGCGGCAGGGCCTGCCACGTCCTGGACGCGACGTTGTAAAATCCGCACCGGCCGCCGTCCAGCGAGAGGTAGAAGAGGCTGAGCCGCCCCAGGCGAAAGACGTTGGCCAAAAGAGTCTGGCCTTCCATCGGGAGGGGCGCCTGGTAGACCTCGATGGTGAACCCGTATTCGGCCTCCACCAGCAGCGCCTCCATGACCTTCCGGTACTTCTCGCTGATGGGGACGTCCGGGTCGGCCATCAGCCCCTTGAGACGGTCGACACGGCATCGCCGCTCCTCCGGCAGAAACGGCGGCCCCACCGACAATCCCGAGGTCAGCGCCTCGATCCGTTCCGCCAGAAACGGCTCGATCTGATCCGAAATCTGTTCGATGTCGGCCAACTGCTTCTCCTTGGCGGCCACCCGGGACCGGGCCGATTCCACCGCTCCGGCCAGCTCGTCCCTTCGGCGCCGAAGCTGTGCCCGTTCCTGTTCGAGTTGATCGAACCGGGCCAGGAGCTTCTCCTTCTCCCCCCGCCAGGCCTCCTCTTTTTTTTGGGTCGCCTGTCTCACGTCGATGGCCTCTTTCACCGGCCGTTCGATCTTCTTCTCGGTCTCCGCGGCCCGGGCCTGTGAAGACAGGCCGGCCAGCAGGCCGAGGACCAGGCACGCCGCGAGAATGAATTCCCTGTTCATGTGTCGATCTCCCAATCCCTGCATCCAGATGCCGGAGGCCGGCCCGGCCGGCCTCCGGCCGTCGGTGGACGGATCCCCGTCCGG
>CAYSLC010000275.1:0-6391 GCA_964431545.1 uncultured Desulfobacteraceae bacterium
GGTCCGGCTTCTTGCCCGCCGCGGCCGGTCCGTCGCCCCCCTTCCAGGTTGCGGATCTGGCAATGGCAAATCACGGGATCGCATCACTCGGAAGTTTCGTTCATCTCCCCCCGTTGCTCCTCGTATCGATCGTAGGTCCCGGCTTCCACCTCCGCGAGACAATCACGGACTTCCCGGTCGCTGGAAAGGTTGTAACACTCCTGCCGCCGACTCTCCCGCATCCCGTCATAACATGCGCGATGGGTGCAGCCAGGAGCGACCATGAGAACGGAAACTAAAAACATCGACATCAGAAATCTCGGAATCATCGATGACCCTTTTCTCTTTGGTGACGGAGGAAGAGATCTTGTTTTCAAATGGAATCGATCAACCGCGGGGCCGGTCAAAGGCAACGACGAGGTGAACAACATGAAGCTCCGGTTGCCGGACCCTGCCCAAGCTTCGCGTTTCCGTTTCTGTGATACCCCACCCTGTGGTATGATTCAACCGAAATGTACCTCGGGGAGCACTGGAAAACGAGGAGGACGGCGCACCCTATGAAATCGACACCGGTCCGGAGACTTCACTGCCTCCTGATCTGCCTGATGTTTTGGGGATGTTCCAGCCCCGCACATTCGGAAAGCGCCGCCGAATGGCACCTCGCCAAAGCGGAGAGCGGCATCCGGATCTACCATCAGGGGGTCGAGGGCTCCCCGTTCAAGCGGTACCGGGGGGTGATGACGGCGGAAACGACCCTGGGCGCGCTGGTGGCCCTGGTGGGGGATCCGGAAGGGTATCCGGCGTGGGTGGAGACCTGCGCCTACGGACGGGTGGTCGAGCGGGTCGGGCCGAGGGAGATGATCATCCACACCATCAACAGCGCTCCCTGGCCGGTCATGGACCGGGATTCGGTGGTGGACGTGCGCACCGAACAGGAAACCGGCGGGGCGGTCTTCATGCGCCTGAAGGGTGTGCCCGACCACATTCCCCGGAAGGCGGACCTGGTCCGGGTGGAGACGATCGAGGGGTTTTGGCGGTTCACCCCGTTGGGGGAGGGGCGTGTGGAGGTGGTCTACCAGGTTTACTCCGACCCCGGCGGCGACCTCCCCGCCTGGCTGGTCAACGCCATCGCCACCTCCCGCCCCCTGCGCACCCTGAAACAGATGCGGACCATGCTCCGGCGGCCCGAATACAGCGGGGCGACCTATGATTTCATCCGGGAGAGCCCGGAGTGAGTCACAGCCCCTGACTGTCGCGGCAGATGGAAAGGTTCTTCACCTCGGAGCCGTCGAAGCTGAACGGGCTTTCGCACCCGCCGCCGATGAAGAGCTTGTCCTTTGCCTTGACCGTCAGGATATCGGCCGGACCTTCCGACCTTCCCCGACCCATCTCGTCCAGGATCTCATCGATGCCGTGCTTGACGTTCACATGGACGTTCATCTTTTCTCTCCTTTCTTTGTCGCTTTGACGGTCATCCATCGGGTTATCCCGTTCCATCAAATGCTGAGATCACAGATATCGCATTCCCTCAGCTTCTTGTCGAGGGCGTTTCGGATTTTTAAAACCTTGGGTGAACCTTTCCAGATGTGCCCGAAGGATTCAGTCGCCAGGTTCCCCACCGGATGGCGGTACAACCGCTTCATCTTGAGGCACGGGTAGAGGCTCCCGTCCTCGCAGATGGAGAAGAACGAAAAGGCCGCCTTGCAGAGCTTCCGTTGGGGTTTTTTCGGCGCCGAACCCTTCTCGTTTCCCTCTTTACCGTCCCTTGCCAGTCGGGCCTTGAACCGGGCGAAGTCCCGGAGCTGATCGTCGTCGATCTGCTCCTCGAGGTTGTCGGTGGAGCCGTCGTCCTTGGGGTAGATGGTGGAGTCATAGTGGACCGGAATCCCCATGGGCTCGCCGATCCTGTGGTGGATCTCCTGGTAGGTATCGATGTTGGAGCGCATCACCGAGCAGTTGATCCGCAGGTCGAAGCCGGCTTCCCGGAGCAGATGGAGGGCCCGGAGCGTCTTGTGGAAGGCGCCCCCGCGGTTGACGATCCCGTCGTGGACCTCCGGATCGGCGCCGTAGAGGCTGATGTGGATCCGGTAGATGTTGTCCATCGGCGCCAGGCAACGGACCATCGCCTCGTCGATGCGGGTGCCGTTGGTGTTGATCCGGAGGACGAATTTTCGCTCCCGAAGATGGGAGAGGATGTCGAGGATGTCCCGGCGCAGGAAGATCTCCCCCCCGGTCAGAACCAGGCCCAGGGTGCCGCTTTGTTGCAGCTCGTCCAGGATGCGGCGGACGGTCTCCGTGTCCAGGGCGTCGCGATCTTTCTCAAAGAGGCCGTAGCAGTGGCGGCACCGGAGGTTGCACAGCTCCGTGAGTTCGAAGTGGCCGCTGATGGGGATGTGGTTCTTGAAGGCCCAGTAGTTGACGACCCCCAGGTCGACCTCCCGGACCCCGTTTCCGGAAGCCGCCGTGCCCTGGCTTTCCGGAGTCGCTCTTCGGGATCGGTCCCGGATCTTCACCACCCCCAGGTCGGCCAGGCGTCCGTATATCGGATCCCCTGCTTCGTCCGGGGAGAGATGGGCGCCGGCCTCGGCCTTCCGCCAGGCGTCCAGGGCCTCTTTCTGGAGCAACACCACCCGCTTTGCCGGGACATCCATAACGACGGCCAGGGCATCGCCGTAAATGCGATAGACGAGATGTTCCGGAATGGTGTGGCGCATGACCCTCCAGGATCGAATCGAGATTTGACGATCACATGACCCCAACAATGCCCCAACAGCCGGCGAAAGTCAAGGGACGGAAAGCGCTTTTCATGCACGGGCGGCCAGAACGGCCTTGAGTCGGATCCAGCCAGGCCGTATAATACCGGGAAGGCATCGGGAGGTTTTGAGGCTACGGGGCGTGGCGTTTGGGGGAGCGCGCGTCCCCCCTATGCGCGGAAAGGCGGTGCGGGGACGAATCATGGCAAAAGAGAATTCATCGAACGGCGGCCTAAAGACGTATCGGAAGAAACGGGATTTCAGGAAGTCGCCGGAACCGTCCGGCGGCGGCGCGACGGAGGCGGACGGGCGCTCGTTCGTGGTCCAGAAGCACGACGCCAGCCGGCTTCACTACGATTTCCGCCTTGAAATGGACGGCGTCCTGAAAAGCTGGGCCGTGCCCAAGGGACCGAGCCTCGATCCCGATCAGAAGCGGCTGGCGGTCCATGTGGAGGACCATCCCCTGGCCTACGCCGGTTTCGAGGGGGTGATCCCCGAGGCGGAGTACGGCGGCGGCACCGTCATGGTCTGGGACCGGGGCCGGTGGGAGCCGACCGATGATCCGGAGAAGGGATACCAGAAGGGCGACCTGAAGTTCCGCCTCTCCGGTGAAAAGCTCTCCGGGGAATGGGCCCTGGTACGGATGAAGGGGCGGGGGGAGAAGAACTGGCTTCTGATCAAGAAGAAGGACGAAGCCGCGCAAACCCGGGGCGATATCCTCGACCAGTCCCCCGACAGCGTCCTGAGCGGGCGTTCCATGGCCGAGATCGCCGGGGACCGGGACCGGGTCTGGTCCTCCGACGGGGGGCCCGGGCTGGAGGAGATCCGTGACCGGGTGGAGGCCACGGAGGAGAAGGAGGGTCGCTCCGGATCGAAGCGCCGCGATCCGGCCGAACTCTCCGGCGCGGGGAAGAGCGACCTCCCCAAAACCTTCCGCCCCCAACTGGCCACCCTGGTGGACGACCCGCCCGGCGGGGAGGACTGGCTCCACGAGATCAAGCTGGACGGGTACCGGATCCTGGCCTTCATCCGGGACGGAAGGGTTCGCCTGATCACCCGGAACGGCAAGGACTGGACGTCCAAGTTCTCCGGGATCGCCGACGCCCTGGGCCGGTTTCCCCTCGACCGGGCCCTGTTGGATGGGGAGCTGGTGGCCATGGACGACGAGGGGCACAGCGACTTCCAGACCCTCCAGAACTCCCTCAAGGGCCGGACCGACGCCCGGCTGATCTACTATGTCTTCGACATTCCCCACGCGGGGGACCACGACCTCACCCGGTCCCCCCTGGCGGAGCGGAAGGAACTCCTGGAGGGGCTCATGGGCGAAATGGCGGCGGACGGTCCGGTCCGGTACAGCGAACACATCCGGGGCCGGGCCCGGGAGGTCTACACCCAGGCCTGCCGCCTCTCCCTGGAGGGGGTGATCTCCAAGAAGGCGGATGCCGGCTACCAACAGCGGCGCAGCCGGTCCTGGCGCAAGAGCAAGTGCATGGAGCGGCAGGAGTTCGTCATCGGCGGATACACCGAGCCGTCGGGCTCCCGCACCGGCTTCGGGGCCCTGCTCCTGGGCCATTACGATGGAGAGGACCTCGTCTACGCGGGAAAGGTGGGCACCGGGTTCGACGAGGAGACCCTGGAGGAGATGAAATCCAAACTGGCCCGTCTGGAGCGGAAGACACCGCCCTTTTCCAACCCCCCCGAAGGGCGCGAGGCGAGGGGCGTCCATTGGGTCACCCCCAAGCTGGTGGGGGAGGTGACCTTCACCCAGTGGACCGAGGACGGGTACCTCCGCCACCCCGCATTCATGGGGCTCAGGGAGGACAAGGCCCCGGACCGGGTGGTCCGGGAGGCGCCGGCGCCGCCCGAGTCCGGGGAAAAGAGCGAACCGAGTGACGGGGACGGCCGGGTGGCCGGCATCCGACTCTCCAACCCCGACCGGGTCCTCTACCCCGACCAGGGGATCACCAAGCGCGCCCTTGCCGAGTATTACGTCCGGATCGTCGACTGGATCCTCCCCCACGTGGCCGAGCGGCCCCTGACCCTGGTCCGCTGCCCCAGGGGCCGGGAGAAGGGGTGTTTCTATCAGAAACACCTCTCCGAAGGGGTTCCCGACGGGGTGGAGGCCGTGGAGATCCGGGAGGAGAAGGGGAAGGGGACCTACGTATACGTCCGGGAGGCGGCCGGACTCATCGCCCTGGTCCAGCTAGGAACCCTGGAGTTCCACCCCTGGGGGAGCCGGATCGACAAGGTGGACCGGCCGGACCGGATGATCTTCGACCTCGATCCCGGGCCGGAAGTGGACTGGGAGGAGATCGTCGCTGGGACCGAAACCGTCCGGGACCGGTTGGCGGATCTGGGGCTTTCGTCCTTTGTCAAGACCAGCGGCGGCAAGGGGCTCCATGTGGTGGTCCCCCTGGTGCGCCGGTCCGGATGGGACGAGGTCCGGGAGTTCTCCAAGGCGGTGGCCAAGGGATTGGCCGGGGAGATGCCCGACCGCTACATCGCCACCGCCGGCAAACAGAAGCGCAAGGGCAAGGTCTTTGTCGACTACCTGCGCAACAGCCGGGGGGCGACCAGCGTCTGCGCCTATGGGACCCGGGCCCGGAAGGGCGCGCCCGTGTCGGCCCCGATCCGGTGGGACGAACTCACGCCCAAGCTCCGGCCCGACGCCTACACCATCGAGAACCTCAAGGACCGGCTCTCGTCCCTCCAGGGGGATCCCTGGGAGGGGTTCTTCGATCTCCGCCAGTCCATCACCAAATCGATGAAGAGATCGGTGGGCATCGACTGACCCGCCGCCGGCAAGGGAGGAATCCGCAATGGAACACGTCTGTCTGATCGATCTGCCGGAGATCCCGGAGCCGACCCGGCTCTCGCGGCTCGAACCGCCCACCCATCCCGTGGAGGTGGTCATCGACACCGACCCCTCCAACGAGATCGACGACCAGTTCGCCATGGTCCACGCCCTGCTCTCGCCGGACCAACTGGACGTCCGGGCCCTCTATGCCGCCCCTTACGTCAACCAGCGGGCCGAGACCCCGGCCGAGGGGATGGAGAACAGCCTCCAAGAGATCCGCACGGTCCTGGAGCGGATGGGGACGCCGGCCCGGGACCGGGTCTTCCGGGGCTCCGACGCCTTTCTCGCGGACTACTGCGAGCCGGTCCCCAGCGAGGCGGCCGACGACCTGATCCGCCGGGCCGGAGAGGAGCGGGAGGGGCCCCTCTACGTGGTCGGCCTGGCCGCCGGCACCAACATCGCCTCGGCCATCCTCCAGGCCCCGGAGATCATCGAGCGGATCGTGGTGGTCTGGCTCGTCGGCCACGGGCTCCATTGGCCCGACACCGACGAGTTCAACCTCCGCCAGGACCTGATGGCCGCCCGCCTGATCTTCGACTGCGGGGTCCCCCTGGTGCGGATCCCCTGTTACGGCCTCGCCTCCCACCTCACCGTCTCCCGGCCCGAGATCGAGCGGTACGTCCGGGGGCGGGGGACCATCGGCGATTACCTGGCCGACATCTTCGAGGCCTACCACGAGGACCAGTTCGGCTGGACCAAGGTGATCTGGGACATGGCCGCCGTCGCCTGCCTGTTGGACCCCTTCTGGGTCCGGACCCACCTGGTCCACAGCCCAATGATCACCGACAACCTCACCTGGAGC
>CAYSLC010000276.1:0-6336 GCA_964431545.1 uncultured Desulfobacteraceae bacterium
CTCAACCACCTCACCGGCCGGGAGGAGGACCGGTACAACGACCCGGACCGGGCCCGGTTCTACACCCGGTACAAGGTGGCCCTGGGGGTGATGGCCTCCATCGCCGGGGCCGCGGGACTGCTCCGGGCCTACCTCATGGGGTGGAAGCCGTTTCTGACCCTCACGGCCATGAGCCTCATGGGCCTCTCCTACAATCTCAGGATCATTCCGGGAGCGGGCATCGGCCGGCGGCTCCGCCGGATCCGGGACATCCCCGGCTCCAAGACGATTCTGATCGCCATGGCCTGGTGCGTGGTGACGGCGATCTTCCCCTCCCTGGCCATGCGGGGGATCTTCGATTCCACCACCGCCGTGGTGGCCCTCTGGTCCCTGGGCCTGGTCTTCGTTCGGACCGCCTTCTTCGACATCCTCGACATGCAGGGGGATCGCATCGTGGGCAAGGAGACCATCCCCATCCTGCTGGGGGAGAAACGGTCCCTGCGACTGCTCAAGGGGATCCTGGCCGGGATCACCCTGATCCTGGTGTCGGCGGCCGCCGTCGGGGCGGTGGCGCCGGTGGGGTTCCCCCTGGCCCTGCCCTCCATCGGCCTGTACCTGCTGCTGACGGCCCACCAGAAAGGGCGGATGCTGCCGGGGATCCGACTGGAGTTCTGGGTGGAGAGCCACCTGGTGCTCGCCGGGATCATCACCCTGTTGTGGGCTTCCCTCAGATGATCCTCGGCTCCTCTCCGGCGACCAGCCGCCGGATGTTCTCCCGGTGCCGGAGGATGACGAAGACCGCCGCCAGGCCGGCGCATCCGGTAATCACGCCGGCCCCGGCCGTCTTGAAGAGGACCAGCGGCAGCGCGGCCGAGCCGGCCAGGGAGGCGACGGAGGCCCGGCTCGACATGCACAGAAAGAGGACAAAGACGAGCAGCACCACGAAGAAGGCGGCCGGGGAGACGGCCAGGAAACACCCGGCCAGGGTGGCCACCCCTTTTCCGCCGTTCTTGTATCCCGTATAGATGGGATAGAGATGGCCGAAGAAGGCGCAGAGGCAGACCAGCGAGACATAGACCTGGGGCCAGGGCGTCTCGATGCCCACGGCGCGGACGGCCAGCAGGACCGGAACCGCCCCCTTGGCCATGTCCAGGGCGAGGGTGATCAGGGCCAGGGATACGCCGGCGGTCCGCTTGACGTTGGTGGCGCCGATGTTGCCGCTGCCGGCGCGTCTCAGGTCCCGGGACGTGAACAGGACGGTAAGGATCCATCCCCAGGGGATCGATCCCAGAAGGTAGGCCGTTGCCGGCAGCAGGATGAGGAGGGGAAAGGTCATGGCTCGGCTCCATATCCGGGGTACGGGTGGCCCGGATGGCGCCGGCAGGGACCGGCCCATCCGGAAGCGCTTGCATTTTCGGTTTATATCACGATATAGGCCTGTGGGAAATGATTTTGGGAGGGCCCGATTTTGGGAGGACTCCAAAACGGGCCCTTCGTCGGGAAGACGAAAGGGATAGGACCGTGGCCCATAAGGACAACGACCAGGTTCCCCCGGTGGTGATGCCCGTGGAGGATACCCTCGATCTGCACACCTTCCATCCCCGGGAGGTCCCCGACCTGCTGGAGGACTACTTCGAGGCGTGCGCGGAAAAGGGCATCCTCCAGGTCCGGGTGATCCACGGCAAGGGGACGGGGACGTTGCGCCGCAAGGTGGAGAGCTGTCTCAAACGGATCCCCCGGGTGGCCGGGCACCATCCGGCGCCGCCGGAGGCCGGGGGCTGGGGGGCCACCCTGGTCCATCTGAAGCGAACCGTTGGAAAGGAGACCGGAGCATGAAGATCATCGTCGCGGGGACCGGATACGTGGGCCTCGTCCAGGCGGCCGTCTGTTCGGAGTACGGCCATGAGGTTTACGCATACGACAACGACACCCGGAAGCTGGAGGCCTTTTCCAGCGGCCACGGCGAGGCCATCGAACGGTACGTCAACGAACCGGGACTCGCCGGGATCATCAAGGAGACCCTGGGCCAGTACCTCTTTTTCGCAAACGACCTGGAGCCGGTCATGGAGGGGGCCGACGCCATCTTCATGTGCCTGCCCACCCCGCCCAACCTCAACGGCTCCACCAACCTGACCTTCTACGACGCCGCCGTCCGGCAGATCGCCGAGGTGGCCGCCAAGAGAAAGGATCAGCGGCGGCTCGTCTTCATCAACAAGAGCACCGTGCCCATCGGCACCGCCCGCCACCTGGAGGAGATGCTCATGGAGCACGGCGTGAAGAACTTCGGCGTCTGCTCCAACCCCGAGTTCCTCGCCGAGGGGACCGCCGTGGTGGACGCCCGGAAGCCGGACCGGGTGGTGGTGGGGTGCGACCGGGAGGCGGACTTCAAGATCCTGCGCCGGATCTACTCCCAGTTCGTCAACCACGTCCGGATCAAGTACATCGAGACCACGCCGGAGACGGCCGAGTCGATCAAGTACGTGGCCAACACCATGCTCCTCACCTACATCTCCTTCTGGAACGGTGTCGGCGCCAAGATCGGGGAGAAGTTCCCCAACATCCGGATCGACGATCTCCGCCTGGGGGTGACCGCCGACGAGCGGATCAGCACCTGGGGGTCCTTCGTCAGCAACGGGGCGGGGGGAAGCTGCTTCGGAAAGGACATCGCCTCCCTCATCTACCAGCTCCGGTCCGTCAACGTGAGCACCAAGATGCTGGAGGCCTCCTACGAGGTCAACGAGTACCAGAAGGTCTATCTCATCGACCGGGCGGTCAACGAGGCGGGCTTTCAGTTCAACAACAAGACCATCGCCGTGTTGGGGCTCGCCTTCAAGAAGCACACCAACGACATGCGGGACGCCTCCTCCATCAAGGTGATCGAATCCCTCCTCGGCAAGGGCGTGGCCCGGATCAAGGCCTACGACCCCCTGGCCAACGAGACCGCCAGGCAGGTCTTCGATCCCCTGAAGAACATCCTCTTCGAGAAGGTGACCTACCACGAGACCGCCAAGGAGGCGATGACGGACTCCCACGGCCTTTTCGTCTCGTCGGACTGCGAGGAGTTCCGGGGCCTCTCCCGGACCATCGAGGAGACCGTGAAGCCGCCCTACCTCATCATCGACGGCCGGCGGATGATCCCCGACTGCGAGGAACTCGTCTCCCGGAACTACACTTACATGGCCGTGGGATCCCTGGCCATGTCCACCGACTAGAACGCGCCCGTCCCGCCCCCGGCGGGGATCACCGTCGCGTCCACCGCCACCGGGCGCCCTTCCCGGATGATCAGCGGGTTGATGTCGATCTCGGCGATGGCGGGAACCGCCGCACCCACACGGCCGAGGGTGACGAGGATCCGGGCCAGGGCCGCCCGGTCCACCGGCGGGGCCCCCCGGTACCCCTCAAGGAGCCGCTGGGCCTTGAGGCGGCCGATGAGGTCCAGGGCCTCCTCCGTGGAGAGGGGGGCCAGGGCGAACCGCGCGTCGGCCACCGCCTCGGCCAGGATTCCGCCGAAGCCGAACAGGACGCACGGGCCGAACTGGGGATCGCGGAAGAAGCCCGCCATCAGCTCGAACTCCCCCCGGACGAAGGGTTGGATCACCACCCGCCCCCGGCCCGCCATTCGGCGGCTCAGGGCCTCGTAGGCGGCCCGGGCCGCCGACGGCCCCTCGATCCCCATCCGGACCAACCCCTTTTCGGTCTTGTGGACCTCCCCCGGCCGCAGCCCCTTGAACACCAGGGGGCCGTCCCATTCCCCGGCGGCGCGCTCCGCCGCCTCCGGATCCTCGGCCAGCCGCTCCCGGACCACGGGAATCCCCCACGCGGCGAGGATCCGTTTGGACCGGTACTCGTCCAGGGGCCCGTCGCCGATTTCCAGCGCCGCCCGCAGGTCGTCGGGGAGATCGGGGGAGGGACCGGCCGCCTCGTCGGGGCTCGCCGCCCCGGGCCGGGACCGCCCCAGGAGGGCCGCCAGGCACGCCACGGCCCGGCGGCTCTCCCGGTAGACCGGCATCCCCAGTTCCTGGGCCTCCCGATGGAACCGGCGGGCCGCCTCCCGCTCCCCCAACAGCCAGCAGAAGATCGGCTTCCCGGCGGCCCTGGCGGTCCCGATCATCGTCTCCAGGTCCGGGTTGAGGGCGAACCCGCCGGCAAAGGCGTGGATCAGGATCCCGTCCACCCCGGGGTCCCGGCAGACCGCCGCCACGGCGGTGTTGTAGGTCTTTTCCGCGCCGGTGCGCTCCACCGCCGGCCAGAGGTCCACGGGGTTCGACACCGGCATCCACCCGGGGAAGACCTCTTTGAGCCGCGCGACGGTCTCCGGGGAGAGGTCGGCGGGCCGCAGGCCCAGGGGCTCCATGAAGTCCGACGAGACGATCCCGGCCCCGCCGCTGTAAGTGAGCACGGCGATCCGGTCGGCCTTCCGCCGGGACGGCGCCTTGTCCCGGTCCGGAAAGAGGGCCAGGCCCCGGCAGATGTCCATCATCTCCTTGAAATCTTCTGCTTCCACGGCTCCGGCCTGGGCCAGCATCCCGCCGATCACCCGGGCGTTTCCGGCGAGACTGGCGGTGTGGCTCATGGCCGCCGCGGCGCCCCGGTCGCTTTTGCCGCCCTTGAGCACCACCACGGGCTTGGGGGAACGCCGGCACGCCTCGAAGAACCGGCGGCCGTCGGAGAACGATTCGAGGTAGAGGCCGATCACCCCGGTATCGGGATCATCGATGAGGTATTCCAGGAGTTCGCACTCCGCCACGTCGGCCTTGTTGCCGATGGAGCAGACCTTGGAGATCCCCATGATCCCGTGGGTCATCAGGTCGATGAGAAAGGCGCCCGAGAGCATCCCGCTCTGGACGATCAGGGAGACCTCGCCGGGGATCAGCCCCTCCCCCTCCCAGATGGCCGGGGAGACGAAGGAGAAGACCAGGCGGCGCTTGGCGTCCACCAGCCCCATGCAGTTGGGCCCCCAGACCCGGATCCCCGTCCCGGCGACGAGGGCGTCGATCTCCTTCTGGAGACGTACCCCGTCGGGACCGGCCTCGGAAAACCCGCCGGACTCGATCATCACGCCCCGGATCCCCCGCCCGGCGCACTGTTCGATCAGACCGGGCACATGGACGGCCGGGACGAAGATGACGGCCAGATCCACGGGGTCGGGGATCGATGCGATATCCGGATAACAGGGGAGCCCCTCGATCTCCGGATATCGGGGATTGACCGGGTGGACGGCGCCGGCGTAGCCCGTGGTCAGGTTCTTGAGGATGGCCCAGCCGCCCTTGGACCGGTTGGGGGTGGCGCCGATCAGGGCGATGCCCCGGGGGGTGAAAAAGAAATCCATCGATCTCTCCTCCTGTGGGGGGTGGCTCGCCCCGGGACCTGGGGATCCGGGTACCGGGGAGGCGATTCGGTTCGATGGGCCCTTCTACGCCCCCCGCGCCCCGGCGTCAAGGGAAAACCGGCGGACCCGCCGTTTGGCCGGTTTCGAATTGAACTTCCGGACTTCTTGTGGTACCAATCGGAAAAGCCCCCCGGCGGGCCGGAAGCCGACCGGGGTTCCCCTTTTCACGAAAGATCCCAGGTCCGCGTCCGTTTTCCGACGGACCGGCGAACAGGCGATGTCCGACGCCCCGAAAATATTGATCGTCGACGATGATCCGACCGTGCTCCTCGGCATTCGCGAATTCTTCGTCGCCGGCGGCTACTTCGTGGAATCCCATCTCTCCGGCGGGGAGGCCCTGGAGGCCTTCGACGCCGTGGACTTCGACGCGGTGATCCTCGACATCGTGATGCCGGAGATGGGCGGGTACCAGCTCATGGCCCGGCTCCAGGACCGCCGGCCGGACGTCCCCGTGGTGGTGATCACCGGGTATGCCACCATCGACGCTACCCTGGAGGCGCTCCGGAAAAGGGCCTACGATTTTTTGGTCAAGCCCCTCGATTTCGGGCGGCTCGGCCGCATCGTGGACCGGGCGGTCCGGTACCGGAATCTGGCCCGGGAGCGGGACCGGGCGATCCGGGATCTCCGGGCGAGCGAGGCGCGGCTGCGGACCCTCTTCGACGAGGCCCCGGACGCCATCCTCATCGCCGATCCCGAGACCGGAACCCTGGCCGACGCCAACGCCGCCGCCGCCCATCTGTTCGGCATGCCCCGGGAGGAGATCATCGGCATGCACCAGTCCGAACTCCATCCCCAGGAGGCGGGGGAGGTCTTCAGGACCCGATTCCGGGCCCATATGGATCAAGTGATGCACGGCCGCGACGTCGATCCCGTGGAGATCCCCATCCTTCGGCGCGGCGGGGAACGGCGGCAAGTGGAGATCATGGCCAGGCCGGTCCATATCAAGGACCGCCCCTATGTCCAGGGGA
>CAYSLC010000277.1:0-6328 GCA_964431545.1 uncultured Desulfobacteraceae bacterium
GAAAAACAAAATTTTCGCACTCCTTGGAAAAACAAAATTTTCGAACTCCTTAAGGTGCTCGGGAGTCACAACAAAATAAAATCCCCGCCGTTTTGTTTATGATGAAATTTTGACGGCACGATGAAGCCGGTTCGCGGGTGGTTTTAATTCTTGTGACTCCCTTACTTTGAAATCCCGGTGAGGGTCCGGAGGATGCCGATGGCGTCGTCGAGGCCCAGCTTCCCGTCCTGATTGAAGTCGCCGGGGAGACAGGCGGCAAGGCCGGGCCCGCCGGTCTGCCGGAGGATCCACTCGGCGAATCCGGAGACACGGGTGTAGACGCCGTACCTGTCGGCCCGGGCGCACCCGTCGCCCCAGGAGACCAGGCCCGCAAGGATCCACCCGGCCCCGTCCCAGATCATGAGGGGGCCGCCGCTGTCGCCGTAGCAGGCATCCTTTCCCCCTTCCGGGGGTCCGGCGCAGAACATGTTCTCCGTGACGTCGCCCATGGCGCTCAGGCAGTCCGCCTGGTCCGCGATGGGGACCGGGACCTGGAGCAGGTCCCTGGAGGGATTGTAGGGGTAGATTTCGCTGGTGTCCCCCCAACCGAGCACCAGGCCCATGCGGCCGTCGAGATTCATGCCCTCCCCATCGGGGGCGATGACGGTCAAGTGAGGGACCTCCATTGCCAGCTCCAGCAGGGCGATGTCGGCATCGAGGGAGAAGGGGTCGTAGCCGGGGTGGATCAGGATCTTGGCCAGGTCGACCCGGATCCGGTTCCGCTCGTCGGGGTCGTCCAGGTCGTGGGCGCCCAGGACCACGTCCACCTGGCTGGGGACCATCCCCTCCACGCAGTGGGCCGCGGTGACCACCCACCGCGGGTGGACCAGGGATCCGCCGCAGAACTGGCCCTCCAGGGAGGTCGGGGAGCTGGCGAAGACCAGGGCGGCCATCCAGGGCCACGACCCCGGGATCGACTCCTCGCCGCCCACGATCCGCTTCAAAGCCGCGCGGAGATCGGCCGGGCTCTTCTTCTCCGCCGCCTCGGCCCCTCCCCGGAATCCCAGCACCATCATCAAAAGCAACAGCGCCACACCCGTCCGCCTCATCGAAAAGTCCCCCTCTTTTGTGTTCAAGCGCGCGGAAAAATCCCGCCCCGGTTCCGACCAAGGCCATACCACCATCGATCCGCCCGCGTCAATGATCCCTTCCTTCCGGGATTTCAATTGAATCGTCAGCGGAAATATCCTATAACGGTATGGAACACAACAGACCCTACCCTATGGTCCGCACCGAGGACGGAACGGGAGATCCCATGCAAGGCAACCATCGCGAAGACGCTACTCCGGAACCAGCCGGACGAACCCGCCGGACGGATGGCGGGCACCGGTTTTCCCCCGGCTCCCGAACGGAGATTTGGGGTCTGCCGCCCCTTGTCTTCCTCCTGCTTTTTGTCGTATTCTCCACCGGTTGCGTCGGTCGGCCCGACTACAGCTACACGGGGATCCGGCAAGAGTACGCGGAGGCGATCCGCCGGGCCGCCCCCCTGTCGGAACGGGAGGGGAAGGCGGTCACCTTCGCGGTGGACCGGCCCATCGGGCTGACCGAGGCCATCGATATCGCCCTTTCCAACAACCCGGAGAAAAGGATGGCCATCGCCCGGATCCGCCGGGCCGAGGCCCGGATCCAGAAGGCGATGGCCGCCTTCTACCCGGCCCTCTCCTTCTACACGGAATACACCGAAGGGGACGCGCCCTCGGCCTATCTGTTCAAGAAGATCGACCAGCGGGAGCTGCCGCCCGACGCCAATTTCAACGACCCCGGCAGGATCGAAAACTTCGAATCGGGGCTCAAGGCCCGATGGAACCTCTTCAACGGCGGCCGGGACTACCTTCGGAAACGGATGGCCGAGACCGGACGCACCCTGGCCGAAATCGGCCGGCGGACGGTGGAAAACGGGCTGGTCGCCTCGGTGATCTCCGCCTACTACAACGCCCTGGCCGCCCGGGACTTCATCGACATCGCCCGGGACTCGGTGCGCACCGTGGAGACCCAGCTTCGGATCATGCGGGTCCGGTTCGAGGCCGGGGGGGCCCTCAAGTCGGACATCCTCTCCCTGGAGGTGCGGCTGGCCGAGGCCCGGCAGTCGGTGGTGGAGAGCCGGAACAGCCACCGGACCGCCCTGGCGGCCCTGGCCCAGATCCTGGGTATCGGCCCCCATCCCCTCCTGCGTCTGGAGAAGGGGGCCGACCTGTCGCTCCCCCTGCCGGACCATTATCTTGGCGGCATCGCCCACGCTCTCGACCACCGGCCGGAGCTGGCCAAGGTCCGGCAGCAGGTGATCCGGTCCCGGCTCGATCTGGCCCGGGCCCGGGCCGGCCGTCTGCCCCGGGTGGACGTCCAGGGGAAATATTACCTGGACGACGAGTCGATGGCCTACGATTTCGACCGGGACAACTGGACGGTGGGGATGGTCCTCAACTGGGACATCTTCACCGGCTTTTCCACCCGGGCCGAGGCCCGGGAGGCGGAGGCGGCCCTGGAGGAAATGCTCTCGGCGGACCGGCGGTCGAGCCTCTCGGTCAAGACCGAAGTGAAGAACGCCTACCTCGATCTGGAGGCGGCCACGGCCCGGCTGCGGGTGGCCGAGGCGAGCGTCGCCAACGCCGAGGAGTCCCTCGACCTGGTCAAGAAGCAGTACGAGGGGGGCTCGGCGAGCATCACCCGGTACCTCAACGCCGAACTCGACCGGAACCGGGCCCGCACCCGGGCCGCGGCCGCCTTCTACGACCGGGAGAAGGCCCGGGCCGAGGTGGCCCGGGCCATCGGATACTGGGGCGAAAGCCTCTCCAGTGAAACGCCCCGAGCCGTTTTCCAAACCAGAGAGTAGCGACCCATGCGCATGGACAGACCGACCCTCATCAAGATCGCCGTCATGATCCCCCTGGGGATCGGGGCCCTCATCATCGCCCTTTACACCTTCAACGTCTTTCCCCTGGACAAGATCGAACCAGGGATCGTCCGGGCCCAGGTCCGGGACGGCTTTGATCCCAAACCCGAAAACGTGGTCCGGGCCGAGGTCCGGAAGGTCCAGGAGACCTACGAGGCGGTGGGAACGGTCCGGCCCAGCACCGAGGCGAACCTCGACTCCCGGGTGACCGCCCAGGTGGTGGATGTGAAGGTAAAGCCCGGGGACAAGGTCACCAAGGGGCAGGTCCTGGTCACCCTGGACAGCCGCCAGTACCAGTCGCGGCTCGACCAGGCCCGCCAAGGGCTCAAAAGCGCCGTGGCCGGGAAAAAGCAGGCCGAGCAGTCGGTTGCCGCCGCCGAGGCCGCCTTCTCCCAGGCCCGGGCCGACTACAGACGCATCCAGACCTACTTCAAATCCCAGGCGGCCACGGAACAGCAGCTGGAGCAGGCCCGATCCGCCTTTCTCCAGGCCCGGGCCGGATTGAAACGGGCCCGGGAGGCCCTGGAGGGGGCCGAGGCCGGCATCGAACAGGCCCAGGAGGTGATCCGGGAGGCCGAGATCGCCCAGGGGTACACCCGGCTGGAGGCCCCGGAAGCGGGGGAGGTGCTCAAGAAACTGGTGGAGCCGGGCGACCTGGCGGTCCCCGGCAAGCCGCTCATCGTCCTCCAGACCACCGGATACCTGCGGCTGGAGGCGTATGTCCGGGAAGGGCTGATCCGGCGGGTCCAGGTGGGCACCGACCTGCCGGTGGAGATCACCACCCTGGAGAAGAGGGTTACGGGGATGGTGGAGGAGATCATCCCCTATGCCGATCCCCAAACCCGGACCTTCCTGGTGAAGGCATCCCTGCCCGAGACCCAGGGGCTCTACCCCGGCATGTTCGGCAAGCTCCTCATCCCGGTGGGGGAGATCGAGGTGGTGGTGGTCCCCCGGGGGGCGGTCCGAAAGGTGGGGCAGCTGGAACTGGTCCGGGTCCGGGAGAAGGACGGCTGGTCCACCCGTTTCATCAAGACGGGACGGCGGATCGACGGGGGCGTGGAGGTCCTCTCCGGCCTCGCGGGCGATGAGACCGTCGCCCTCCAGGAGTCCTCCTGATGGCGGAGAACAACGGCTCCGAAACCGGGCGGCACCCGGCCGAAGCCCAGGGGCGGGACGAGGAGCCGGGCGGCTTTCTGGCCGCCGTCGTCCGAAGGTTTCTGACCTCCCACCTGTCGATCCTCCTCATCATCGCCTCGCTCTGCCTGGGGATCGCGGCGGTCCTCATCACCCCACGGGAGGAGGAGCCCCAGATCGTGGTGCCGCTGGCCGATGTCTTCGTCCGGGCGCCGGGGGCCAGCCCCGAGGAGGTGGAAAAGCTGGTCTCCACCCCCCTGGAGCGCCTGCTGTGGCAGATCGACGGGGTGGAGTACGTCTACTCCATCTCCCGCCAGGACATGGCGGTGGTCACGGTCCGGTTCTATGTGGGGGAGGACCGGGAGAACTCCCTGGTCAAGCTCCACAACAAGATCCGGATGAACATCGACGACGTCCCGCCCGTGGTGGAGGGGTGGGTGATCAAGCCGGTGGAGATCGACGACGTCCCCATCGTCAACATCACCCTCTACTCGGAGCGGTACGGCGACGCCGAACTCAACCGGATCGGCGAGGAGGTGCTCGCCCGCCTGGCCGAGGTCAAGAACATCTCCCGCACCGACATCATCGGCGGCCGGCGGCGGGAGGTCCGGGTGGAGCTGCTGCCGGAGCGAATGTCCGGCCTGGGGGTCTCCCTGCTGGAGGTCCGGAACGCCCTCAAGGGGGCGGACGCCTCGGTGACCGCCGGCGATTTCGCCCGGTTCAACCGCCATTTCACCGTCACCGCCAACGCCTTTCTCACCACCGCCGACGAGGTCCGGGCCCTGGTGGTGGGTGCCCACCAGGGCCGGCCCGTCTATCTCCGGGACATCGCGGACATCATCGACGGCCCCGAGGAGGCCCGGTCCTACACCCGGATCGGATACTCCCACCGGTACCGGAAGATCCACGAGCGCCGGGACGCGCCGATCACCTATCCGGCGGTCACCCTGGCGGTGGCCAAGAAGCGGGGGACCAACGCCGTGGATGTGGCCCGGGCGGTGCTGGCGGAGCTGGACCACCTGAAAAAGACCATCATCCCCTCGGACGTCCGGACCGAGGTCACCCGGAACTACGGGGAGACGGCCCAGCAGAAGGTCAACGGCCTGCTCAGCTCCCTGGGGTTCGCCATCATGACCGTGGTGATCCTGCTCGCCCTGACCCTGGGGTGGCGGGAGGCCCTGGTGGTGGCCCTCGCGGTGCCCATCTCCTTCTCCCTGGCCCTGTTCGTCAACTTCCTGTTCGGCTACACCATCAACCGGGTCACCCTCTTCGCCCTGATCCTCTCCCTGGGCCTGGTGGTGGATGATCCCATCACCAACGTGGACAACATCCAGCGCCACATCTTCATGGGGAAGCGGAACCCCGTCGCCGCCACCCTCTTCGCCGTGGTCGAGGTGCTCCCGCCGGTGATCATGTCGACGCTCGCCATCATCGTCTCCTTCACGCCGCTGTTCTTCATCACCGGCATGATGGGCCCCTACATGGCCCCCATGGCGGCCAACGTCCCCATCACGGTGATCTTCTCCACCTTCTGCGCCATCACCATCGTCCCCTGGTTCACCCACACCCTGCTCAGGAAGGTGGAGGTGAAACAGCCGGCATCGGCGGCCGGGGAAAAGGTCCCCTCCGGGTGGATCAACCGGGTCTACCGGGGGGCGGTGGAGCCCTTTCTGGCCTCCCGGTTCCGGAGATGGATGCTCCTGGCCGTCATCCTGGTCCTCCTCATCGTGCCGGTGCTCCTGGTGCTCTTCCGCCTGGTGCCGTTGAAGATGCTCCCCTTCGACAACAAGAACGAGTTCCAGGTGGTCGTCGACATGCCGGAGGGGACCACCCTGGAGACCACCGACGCCGTGGTCCGGGATTTCGAAGCCTATCTGCGGACCGTCGCCGAGGTGACCCACTACGTCTCCTACGTGGGGACCGCCTCCCCCATGGACTTCAACGGCATGGTGCGCCACTACTACCTCCGGGAGGGGAGCCACCTGGCCGACATCCGGGTCAACCTGGCCGACAAGAGCCGGCGGGAGATGCAGAGCCATCCCATCCTCCTGCGGCTGCGCAAGGACCTCCAGGCGGTGGCCGACCGCCACGGGGCCAAGATCCAGCTGGTGGAGGTCCCGCCGGGGCCGCCGGTGCTGGCCACGGTGGTGGCGGAGATCTACGGCGAGCCGGACACCCCCTACGGGGACCTCATCGCCGCCGGGGAACGGATCCAGGAGCTGATGCGCACCGAGCCCTTTGTGGTGGACATCGACGACATGGCCG
>CAYSLC010000278.1:0-2701 GCA_964431545.1 uncultured Desulfobacteraceae bacterium
TTTCCCTCAACCTCCCGCAATTGATCCTCCAGAAACGCCCGTTCTGCAACTTCAATGGCCGCGTTCCGTACTTCTTCCAAAGACGTGGCCGTTGCCTTTCTGGCCCTTTCCTTCGCAGCCTTGTCTGCCTCTTGAGGCAGATTCCGCCGCAAATGCGGCGGCAAATCCTCTAAATCCGCTTCCCCGTCGGCCACGCAGACGATGTGGGAAATGATGTTTCTCAGCTCCCGGATGTTCCCCGGATAGTCGTACCCCATCAAAAACGACCGAAGTCTTGCAGACAACGCCGGCCCCGCGCCATTTCGACGACCGTTCACCTCCCGGCAAAAAAAATCAATGAGCAGGGGCAGCTCGTCGCGTCGTTCCCGCAAGGGAGGAAGCATCAGCGGGATGACCCCAAGCCGGTAATACAGGTCCTCCCGGAAGCGACCGCCGGCCATCATCTCCATCAAGTTCCGGTTGGTGGCGGCGATGATACGGACATCCACCATGATGGATTTGTCCGCCCCCACCCGCTGAATCTCGCCGCTTTCCAGCACCCGCAGCAGCTTGACCTGGCCTTCGGGCGGCAATTCACCGATTTCGTCCAGAAAAATCGTTCCCCTGTTGGCCGCCTCGAAGCGGCCCTCCCGGTCTTTGGCCGCGCCGGTGAAAGCCCCCCTGACATGGCCGAACAGTTCCGATTCCAGAAGATTCGGTGAAATGGCGCCGCAGTTGACGGTGATCAGCGGCTTTTCCGACCGGCTCCCGTTGGCGTGGACCACTTTGGCCAGCAGCTCCTTGCCGGTGCCGCTCTCCCCTTCGATCAACACCGGCAGGTCGGTCCGGGCCACCTTGGCGGCCACTTCCAGGGTTTCCAGGATCTTTTCGCTTTCCCCAAATACGCCGTCGAACTGGAAATCCGAGTCCGCCAATGCCTGTCGTCGCTGGCGCAAAGAAGGCGGCGTCCCGTTTCCAGTCCTGTTCCCGGCCTGTCCCCCATTCCCGCGGGACAGCAGCAATACCTCGCTCCGCAACGTGTCCATTTGGCGCAATATCTTGTCGATTCCGTTCCGGTCCAGGACCGGTGACCAGCGCAGCGAGGATCGGACGATCTCGATCCGTTCGAGGGTCCGGGCCAATGAAGGGGTGAAATGTGCGTCCATCAGGTTTCCTGGGGCGCCATTTGATTCCGGACAAGACTGTAATACATGCCGCCGGCTTCCAGCAGTTCGGAGTGATGGCCTGTTTCCGCGATGGCGCCGTCGTACATCACCACAATTTGATCGGCGTTGATGATGGTGCTCAGGCGATGGGCGATGACCACCGCCGTCCGTCCGTTCAAAATCCGGTTCATGCTCCGTTGAATCCGGCGTTCGGATTCACTGTCCAGGGCCGACGTGGCTTCGTCCAGAATGAGGATTTTTGGGTCATGGTACAAGGCCCTGGCCAGGCAAATCCGCTGGATCTGCCCACCGGACAGCCCGGCGCCGCGCTCCCCCACCACCTGACTGTACCCCATAGGCAGATTCCGGATAAACCCGTCGGCGTCCGCCATCCGGGCCGCCTCGATGATCCGACGCATGTCCGGCTCCGGTTCGCCCACCGCGATGTTGTCCGACACCGTCCCGGAAAACAGGGCGTTTCGCTCCATGACATAGCCGATCAGCCGCCGGTAGGTCGCGAAATCCAACAGCCGGACATCGTAATCGTCCACATAGACCCGTCCTTCGGTGGGCGGATAAAACCCCACGATGAGCCGGGCCAGCGTCGATTTGCCGGACCCGCTGGGCCCCACGATGGCCACGGTGGAACCGGCTTTGATGGTCCAATCGATATCTTTGAGGGCGTAAGGCGTTTCCGGCCCCCCGTACCGAAAATAGACATTCTCCAGGCGGATGTCGCCTTCCAGATCGGGCAGCACTACCCGGGAGGGGGCGTCCTCGTCCCTTTGCTCCGGCGCCAGATCCAGCACGTCCCCCAGCCGCTCCATGGACACCAGGGCTTCCTGGAACTCGTCCCACACCGACACCAGTCCCATGACCGGGGCCATGACGCTGCCGATCAGGGCGTTGAAGGCGATCAACTGGCCGATGGTCAATTCACCGGAAAGCACCATCCGCGTCCCCATCCACAGGAGGGTCGCGACGGCGGCCGCCTGCAAGAGGGCGCTGAATCCACTGATGAACGCAGTGAAAATCGCCGCCCGGTACCGCAGATCCAGGGCCTTGAGGTACTGCTTTTCCCATCGGAGCCGCATGGGCCGCTCGACACCCATGGCCTTGACGATTTCGGCCCCGCCCAGGGTCTCCACCAGGGTGGATTGGGCGTCGGCGCCCGCGAAGAATACCTTCCGGGCATAATCCTTGTATTTGGGGGTGGCCAGAAGGGTCACCAGGACGATGGGCGGCAAAAAGGCCAGCAGCATCAGGGTGAGGCGCACGTTGTACAGGAACATGACGATGAAAAAGGTGAAAATCATCATCGTGTTTAAAAGGGTGGTGATGCTGCCCTGGGTCATGAACCGCCGGACCGTATTGTTTTCGTGGAACCGGGCCACGATGTCCCCGACCTGCCGCCGGGCGAAAAAATCGATGGGAAGCGACAGCACGTACCGGTAAAACTGGGAGATCATGTTGAAATCCAGTTTTCGGACCATGAAATTCATCAGGTAGGCGCTGAAAAACCGGGTGATCTGCCGGAATACGAAGGCGACCGCCAG
>CAYSLC010000278.1:2801-4039 GCA_964431545.1 uncultured Desulfobacteraceae bacterium
GCCGGGTCCGCCACCCAAACGCGGTGTTTGGAAATGCCATACACCACGATGTAGTGATATCCCTCCCAGTGGGCGATAAAGGGGAGGTCGCATTTCAGGAGGGTTTTAAAATTGCAGCGGGTCGCCCGGGTGAAAAATCCCATGGCCTCGCCGGTGCGGGCCATGGCGTCCAGGTCGGCCCCCCGGCCGTCGACCCCGATCATTTCCCGGAGCCGCCCCACGGTGACGGGGATGTTGTGGTGACGGCAGATCATGGCCAGACAGGCCGCCCCGCAGTCCCGCTCCTCGGCCTGCTCCACCAACCGGAACCCGCCGATGAGGTTCTGACCGGTGCCGGGCCGGGACCGGACATCCACCAGCAGTTGCCGCGGGCGGAAACGGCGCAGCTTCCGGAGGCGATCCATCTCCCGGTCCACGAAACGAATCCGCGCGTCGATGCGGCCCCGGAGTCCGGGCAGAAAATCCATCAGGTCGACGACCGCGTCCCGGGGCATCACCAGCAGGATGGAATCCACGACCGCCTCGGCGCCCGTTTGCTGGGGGGCCGCATCCAGACAGGCCCGTTCTCCGAAGATTTCGCCGCGGCGCAGGGACATGATGTCCCGGCCATCGGCCTCGTCCATGGTCAACCGGATTTCCCCGGACCGGACGATGAACAGGTCCCGCACCGTTTCCGAATCCTGCTCGAACAGCTTTTCTCCGGCCCCGATTTTCATGATGTGGACCGATTCGACGATGGGCTTCAATTCATCGCCGTCCATTTTGGCCCCGCAATCGAATACCTTTGCCAGAAAAAGCCGCAGCGATGACCGGGCGGCGTGCTGGACGAAGATGTCCCGGATTTCCGGATGACGTTCCAATACCGCTCGCACGCCATCCGCCCGGATGTACAGAATCGTCAAATCATCCGACGCGCGGATGGCGTATTCTGATTGGCGGGCTCCCATGACGGCCGACGCGCCGAACATCTCCCCGGAAGAGAGGGATCGGACGGTCCGTTCCTTGCCGTTTTCTACGGTCAGACACCGGCATCGGCCGGACTGGACAACGTAAACGCCGTCCAGCTCGTCTCCCGGCGACAAAACGGTCTGGCCAAGCTTATATCGCCGAAACGCCGCGTATTCATCAAGAACCGACAATTCCTTGGTCGCCAGATGTGAGAATGGCGATAGGGCGCGGATGGCATCTTTTATGGATGGGTCGTTCAAGATCGGTCCTTTCGATTCAACCGTGAATCG
>CAYSLC010000278.1:4139-6283 GCA_964431545.1 uncultured Desulfobacteraceae bacterium
CGATAGTCGTCCGCGGCCTGCTGCAGCTCTTCCGGGGAAACGGCGACGCCGTCCGCCCTGGCTTCCTTAACGAGGATTTTATGCCGGACGAACCGGCGCATGATCTCCTGAAATTCCTGGGAAAGTTTTAAATGGTCGATGAGCGCCCCGGCCGTTATGGCCTCGTCGTCGATTCGAAAGATCTCCTTATCCGTCAATGCGCCCCCCTTTTCAAACACGCTGCTTCAGTTTCCGGAACGGATCGATGACCATGTCGATGATCCGCCGCTTTTCCACTGCGATTTCCGCGGTACCCCCCATGCCGTAGGCCAAGGGCGTCCATTCCCCATCGTGTTTGAACCCGTCCCTGGCCAGGCCGACCCGGCCTTCGTAGTAGAACATCCCGTCCTCATCCCTCAAGGCGCTGGGCGACAGGTATTCCAAAACGCCTTCGATGATGCCGTATCGTTGATAGGGAAAGGCGTTGAATTTGACCCGAACGGCCTGCCCCACCGCCAAAAGTCCGCGTTCCGATTCCGGGACCCGGATAAACAGGGCCTTTTCGATTTCAGCCGGCGCGATGGCGAACAAAGGCGCGTCCGCTTCAACCGCCGCCCCCGGCTGGGTAGCCGACATATAGGTGACGACGCCGGAAACGGGCGCCGTCATCAGGAGCAGCCCGTCTTCATCGAAATCATCGAACGTAAGGGACGATGCGGCGTCCATGGCCGCTTTGGCGGATCGCCATTGCATCTGCAACTGCTTCTCTTCTTCTTCCATCTGCATGATTTTGCTGTCCCGCTGGAACTTCATTTGAAGCAGGGTGATCCGCGTCTGCCCCAGTTTTTGGCCCACCTGCCCCTCTTCCCGGGTGAATTCGTATTCCAGGTTGTCCAGGTCGATTCTCAATTCGTCAAGACGCGAAAGGCTCTTTTCATGGGCGCGCCGTCTTTCATCCATCTCTTTTTCGCTGATGCCGCCGTGTCCCTCCATGGCGTAGAGCCGCTCGTATTTCTGGAGTTCGGTCTTTGCCTGGGCCTCGGTTTTCCGGGCTTCCGCGAGTTGGAGTCGCAGTTTTTCCAATTTATGGCGCTGGGTCGCCGGCAGGTTCCGGAACCGTTCCTGTCTTAACCGGTCGTATTCCGCCTGGGCCGTGCCAATTTGTTGCCAGAGATTGTCGACCTCTTTTTGCATCAACGCCCGCTTTTGGGGGAACAGCCGGCGATCCATTTCCACCCGCTCCAGTCGCAGCCGGGCCTGTTCGGATTCCGAGGCCGCCCGAACGGCCGCTTCGGATTTGACTCTGGCCAGAACGGCGCCCCCCTCGACCCGGTCGCCTTCCTTGACATAGACGCCCATCAGCTTTCCGGACGCGGGGACGTAGATCCGGCGCATTTCCGAAACCGGTTCCAAACGTCCCTCCACCGTGACGATGACATCGGCCCGCCCGTAAAACGCCCACGCCAGCAGAGCCGCCAGCAATGCCAATAGAATATAGATAACACCGGACGCCCCCAGCCGGGGCCTCCGCATCAACATCCGGACGCCCTCCGCTCCGTGGTTCTCTAAGGAGGGCGACGACATGTCGGCGTCACCTTTCAGGAACAGGAACATATCACGGCCTCCGATCTCCCGCGTCCAGGATCAAATCCGAAATCGCGATCCGGCTCCTGCCTTTATTCCCGCCAACCATGGGCTTCTCCGGACGGGGAACCGTTTCGCGGCACAAAGACCGCCGGGCTTCGGAAAAAATCGGCGTTGCGAAATCGGCATTTTGGCAGAATTCGGATGGTTTCCCCGCTTTATAGGCATTGTATCGCGCCGAATAATCGGCTAAATCCGATTCCAGGGCCCCCACCCCCTGGACGCCGGGAAATCGGCGTTTGAAAGCCGCCAGCAACGGTTCGATATCGTTATGCTTTCCATTGCCTAACCTTTCTTGCAATTTGGTTTTCAACTCCTTTATGGCCCTCACGTAAAGCAGTTCAATGTCGATGAGCCGATGAACCTGGCTGTACACACGGTATTGGGAGAATGCGCCGTCGGACAGGGTTTCCAGACGATTGAGCAATTCCTGTATGGACTTCTTGCTTCGCCGCCAGGTCCCCAGCAGTTCGATAACCCGGTCGTCATCCTTGAACAGGGCGATGGGCTTTTCCGGCGGC
>CAYSLC010000279.1:0-6250 GCA_964431545.1 uncultured Desulfobacteraceae bacterium
ATGCGTTCAACCGGATGGCGGAAGAATTGAGCCGCATATCCGCCTCCCGGGCGGAATTGGAAAGGGAGGTCAGGCGTCGCACGCAGGCCCAAAACGCCCTGCGGGAAAGCGAAGAACGCTACCGCACCATCTTCAACAATTCCATGGTCTGCATGGCCATGCGCCAGGGCGCAAGGTTGTTGATGGTGAACAATGCGTTTTGCGACATGATCGGTCGGACGGAAGAGGAGTTGCTCCGCGCCACCCCGGAAGACTTTGTGGCCATGATCCACCCGGATGACGCCCAACTGATTTACCAACGCCATCTGGACCGCCTCGCCAATAAAGGCGTTCCCGCCCGGTATGAATATCGCTACATCAAAAAAGACGGGCGCATTGTGTGGGTGGACGCCCTGGTCCAGACCCTTCTGGTCGGGGGGCGGCCAAGCCAGCTCGGCATGTATGTCGATATTACGGATCGGAAGCAGGCGGAGCAGGCCCTGCGCGGCGCCCTGGACGAAAAAGTCATCCTCCTGCGCGAAATCCACCACCGGGTCAAAAACAACATGCAGGTCATCATCAGCCTGCTGCGGATGCACTCCCGGAAAAATCAAAATCCTCATCTCAAAGCGGTTTTCGACGAATGCCGGGGCCGCATCGAGGCCATGTCCCTGATTCACGAGGCATTGTACGGGTCCGACGAAATGGCACGCATCGATTTCAGGGACTACCTTCTGAAGCTCTGCCGGAACCTCGGCCACGTTCATGGCACCGCGGGAAAAGGGATCACGGTGAACGCGGACCACGGAAACGTCGGGCTGACCATGGACCAGGGGATCGCGGTGGGGATGGTCATCGCCGAATTGATCTCCAACGCCTTCAAGCATGCATTCCCGACGGACCAGGCCGGCGATGTCACCGTCGGCATGACGCTGCGCGATGCGGAAACAGTGGAACTGGCCGTTGCGGACAACGGAAAGGGGCTGCCGGCGGGGTTCGATATTTTATCGTCCAGGTCCCTCGGCATGCGGCTGGTGTCGGGGGCCGTCACCCGGGAGCTGGGCGGCAGCATCGAGGCGACAAACAACGGCGGGGCAGAATTTGTTATCCGTTTCAAGTGCGAAAAATGAAAGCCATAGAGGTGACAACAGGAGAGAGTCATGCCTGAAAAGCCCACGTATGCGGAATTGGAAAAACGGGTCCGGGAGCTGGAAGCGGCGGAAGCCGAATGGAAAAAGACCGAAGCGGAATTGCAGGAAAGCCGGAACAAATACCGGACGCTTTTTCAAGCGGCGAACGACGCCATTTTTATCGCTTCCGCCGATACCGGCGTCATTCTGGACGCCAACCCGGAAGCGGAACAGCTCACCGGACGCCCCAGAGACGAAATTATCGGTATGCACCAGACGGGGCTTCACCCCGATACGCAGTCAACATACGCGAAAACGGCTTTCCAAAAAGACGCAAAACAAAAAAAGGCCGTTTTTTATGATGATTTCATCATTCGACACGCGGATGGGCGGGACATTCCCGTGGAAACCAGCCCGTCATTTGTCGAAATAAACGGAACGCCCTGTGTATTGGGCATTTTCCGGGATGTATCCGAACAGAGAAAGGCGCGGGACGCCTTGATGGAAAGCGAACGGAAATACCGCCTGCTCGCCGACAACGTGGAGGACGTTATCTGGACCCTCAACGCCGACCTCAACCGATACACCTACATGAGCCCATCCATTGAACGCCTGTCGGGGTTTACCGTGGAGGAATTTACAGAAAAACCGTTTGGGGCGCATATGACGCCGGAGGGTGCAAAAACGGTCCAAAACGCAATGCTGGAACGATTGCAACAGGAGAAAACCGGCAAAGGAGACGATCGCATTCGCCGCTGGGAAACTGACTATCGGAAAAAAAATGGCGACATCATAACAGTGGAAAGCATCACCCGGCCGCTCCGGGATGAAAACGGCGTATTTCAGGGCCTGGTGGGCGTCACCCGGGACATCTCGGAGCGGTCACTCGCTCAAAAGGCGTCGAAGGAAAACGAGGAGCGGCTGCGCATACTTTTTGAAACCATTTCCGACGCGGTTTATGTTCACGATGCCAACGGCCGCATCCTCGATTTTAACCGTATGGCCTGTGAAAGATTGGGGTATGACAGGGAAGAGATGTTGACGCTTCATGTGGCCGATATCGATGTCGACTACCCCACCGAAACAGCGGTTCGCCAAAAAATTTCCGCTGCTATGACCTCCGGCCCGCTCACAATTGAATCCCGTCATGCGACAAAAGACGGCGGGCTGATTGATGTCGAACTCAAGATCACCACGTTTTCTCATCATGACGACGCATTGTTCGTTACGGCCGTCCGCGATATTACAGACCGGAAGCGGGCCGAGGAAAAGATTAAAAGAAGCGAGGAACGCTTCCGCCGGATTGTCGAGACCGCCGAAGAAGGAATTTGGCTGGTAAACCGCAAATGGGAAACCGAATTCGTGAACGCGCGAATGGCGGAAATGCTCGGTTACCCCCCTGAAGAAATGGCCGGAAAACAAATTTTATCGTTTATGGATGAACATCAGCAGCGTCAGGCGCGGGAACTGATGACCCGGCGTGAAGAGGGCGTCAATGAAAAGCATGACTTTAAATTCCAGCGGCGGGATGGAACGGATCTCTGGACGATTGTTTCGACGAACGCGATCATAAGCGAGGACGGCCGCTTCATTAACGCTCTGGCCATGGTCACTGACATCACCGACCGCAAAAACGCCGAGGAGGCACTCAAGGCCAGCGAGCGTAAATTCAGGAACATCGCCGAAAACGTCCCCGGCGTGGTCATGAAATACAAATTGAACCCCGGCGGCGACGACGAGTTGTTGTACATCAGCAAAAGCGTCGAACAGTTGTTCGAAATTTCCCAGGAAGACGCCGTTCACCATATTGGGCTGCTATGGGACCGAATTTACAAGGATGATCTGGAAAAATACATGGCGTCCATCAAGGCGTCTTCCAAACCCCCCTCTTTTTGGGAGCAGGAATTCCGGATCGAAATGAGCGACGGCAGGATAAAATGGGTTCACGCACGCAGCGTGCCAGCAAGGCAAGATGACGGAAGCGTTGAATGGGATACTTTGGTAATAGATATCACGGATCAGAAGCAAAATGAAGATGCGTTGCAAAAAAGCCTCGCCTTCAACAAAGCGATTATCGACAGCAGCCAGGACTGTATCAAGACCCTTGATTTGGACGGGAATCTGCTTTTCATGAACAAAGGCGGTCAAAAAATATTGGAAATCGACAATGTTGAACCGTATTTGAATAGCCCCTGGACCGCCTTCTGGAAGGACGACGATTGTGTAAACGCCGAAAAGGCGGTTCAATCGGCCAAAGACGGGGCAATCGGCGCCTTTGAAGGGTACTGCCCGACGGTGAAAGGGACCCCCAAATGGTGGGATATTCTGATTTCACCCATCATGGACGAAACAGGGGGCGTGCGTCAGCTTTTGGCCGTGTCTCGGGATATTACCGACCGAAAACAAGCCGGGCAGGCCCTGAAAAAAAGCGAGGAACACCTGCGGCTGATTACCGACAACCTGCCTGCCCTGATTTCCCATGTGGACAGGGACTTGAACTGTTTGTTCGCCAATAAAGCGTACATGACCTATTGCGGTGTTCATCCAGAGGAATTGATCGGCAAAAAGATTTCCGAAGTCCTTGATGAGGATGCGTTTAACAGAGCCTATCCCTATGTGCAAAAAGTGTTGAAGGGCGAATTCGTCAGTTTGGAAAATCGCCTGACCCCCCAAGGCGACCAAGATATGTTTTTTCAGGTAAACTATGTTCCGCATTTCGAAGCAAACGAGGTGACAGGGTATTTTGTGTTGGGATGGGATGTCACGGAACGCAGGCGGGTGGAAGCCGCCCTGAAAACGTCCCTGGCTGAAAAAGAAATCCTCCTGCGCGAGATCCACCACCGGGTCAAGAACAACATGCAGGCGATTTCCGGTCTGCTGCGGATGCATGAAAGAAGAACGGATGACGCCCATTTGACGGAAATTTTCGACGATTGCCGGAACCGCATCGGGGCCATGTCATTGATTCACGAAGCCCTGTACCAGTCCGACAATCTGGCAAGGATCGATTTCGAAACCTACCTCAAAAAACTCTGCCGGAACCTCGGCCAGGCCCATGATTTCAGAAGAAAAGGGATCGCGCTGACGGCAAGCGCCGCCAACGTGTCGCTGGATATGGACCAGGGCGTCGCCGTGGGCATGATCATCGCCGAACTGATCTCCAACGCCTTCAAACACGCCTTTCCGAACAACGAGGGGGGCACCGTGTCCGTCCATCTGGACCGCCCCGACGGGGAAACCCTGCGGCTCGCGGTTTCGGATACGGGGGTCGGGCTGCCGGCGGATTTCGACATCCGGAACCCGTCGTCCCTCGGCATGAGACTGGTGGCGGGCGCCGTCACCCGGGAGCTGGGAGGGCGCATCGAGGCGACCAGCGACGGCGGCGCCCAATTTGTCATCTGTTTCAAATGCGAAGAAGGAAAGCAAAGGAGTCCATAACAGGAGAGCATCATGCCTGAAAAGCCCACCTATGAGGAACTGGAGCGGCGGGTCAGGGAGTTGGAGAAAGCCGAATCCGAGCGAAAAAAATCCGAGACCGCCCTGCGCAACACTGAAAAACGTTTCCGTGCGATATATGAACAAGCCCCGATCGGAATCGCTATCATAGACTCCAAATCAGGGCAGTTTCTCCATATGAACGATGTATACTGCAATATCGTCGGTTATCCGAAACCGGACATGCTGGAAATGGACTTCATGCAGATCACGCATCCTGACGATTTGCAAGAAGACCTCGATAATATGGCGCGGCTTCGGGCAGGCGAAATCTCTCGTTTTCAGATGAGAAAACGGTATTTCAGAAAGGACGGGGCCATCGTCTGGGCATCCCTTACTGTCGTTCCGCTGTGGGAGGACAGCGCCGACCCGCTTCACCACATCGCCATCGTGGAAGATATTACAAAACGCAAAGAGACCGAACAGGCCCTGACAAGAAGCGAAGCCCGCTACCGCGCCATTTTCGACCAGGCCGCCGTCGGCATCACGGTGGCGTCACTGGACGGTCATATTCTGGAAACCAATGAGACCATGTCCGCCATGTTGGGCTATACGCCGGAGGAGCTGGCCAGGTTGACGGTTTCCGACATCAACTGGCCGGAAGACATGGAACGTCAACGGCCATTCATACAAGAAGTGCTTGATGGAAAACGCGATAAATTCCAATTGGAAAAACGTTATCTTCGACAAAACGGCCAGCCGGTCTGGGTTTATCATTCTTCAAATGTCGTCCGAAACGAGAATGGCGCCATCGAATACGCCATTGGCGCTTCGACGAATATCACCGAACGCAAACGCACGGAGGAAGCGCTTCAGAAAAACCAGCGCATGCTGGCGCGCACCGAACGCATCGCCCACGTCGGCAGTTGGGAATGGGTGATCGCCACGGATACGGTGACCTGGTCGGAGGGGTTGTTTCGCATCTTTAAAATGACGCCAAGGGAAAAAGCGCCGAGCTGGGCTGAACATCATGAATTGTATCATCCGGAAGACCTGGCGCGTTTACAAGACGCCGTAGAAAATGCCATATCCGCCGGAACGCCCTATGAAATGGCACTGCGCGCCTTCCGAAAAGACGGCCAAACCCGACATTGTCTGGTGAAGGGGTTTCCGGAACTGGGAACCGACGGACGCATAGAGCGCATCTTCGGCTCGTTGCAGGATATCACCGAACGCAAGCGGACGGAGGAGGCGCTGCGTGAGAGCGAAAAAAGATACCGCATGGTGGTGCAGGATCAGACCGAAGTCATCAGCCGGTTCCTGCCGGACGGCACATTTACTTTCGTGAACGGAGTCTATTGCGATTTTTTTGGGAAAAAAGAACATGAACTCCTCGGCAGAAAATGGGTCCCGGTCGCGCATCCCGATGATACGGAGATGATTCAGTCGAAACTGAATGAGATGTCCACCGCCAATCCGGTTGTCAATATTGAAAACCGGGTCTATTCCGGAGAAGGGCGGCTCCGCTGGTTCCGGTTCGTCAACAGGGGATTTTTCGACCGCGACGGACGGCTTTCAGAGATTCAGTCGGTGGGGCGCGACATCACCGACCGCAAACGCGCCGAAGCCGCCCTGCAAAACTCCCTGGCCGAAAAGGAGGTCCTACTGCGCGAGATCCACCACCGGGTCAAGAACAACATGCAGGC
>CAYSLC010000280.1:0-6230 GCA_964431545.1 uncultured Desulfobacteraceae bacterium
TCAAGAGTTCATCGTAATCGATGACATCCGCCTGGATGGCCGACGGGATCGCCAGCGTCGCCCCGATCCGATGCCGGACAGAAACGCCAGCATACCCGTTCACGTCGACGTAATCGTCAAATGAAACGCCTTCCTTTTTGGCGCTGCCGCCGATTCCGGGCATTCCGATCAGGATAGCGATCACCGCAGAGACGATGACCTTTATTTTCATTTTCATGGCGCCCCTGCCCCTGTTCGTTTGGGTAAACACCTTTCCCTGCAGGAGAAAGGTTGGCAGGAATCGCCATCTCTTCAACGATAGCATTATATCGGCTTTTTGATAGGTTTTAACTATCAACATGGGGGCATACTATTATTGCCGATTTCGCTGCCCCGAAAGCCCGCCTGATCCACGTCTTGATCGCGATCTCATCCATGCGCATTGTTTTCACTGAAGACACTACAACTCCTGACCAACCACCATTAACATTGGGGAGGCGACCATGCAGATTGGATTCTTTGTCAAACTCTATCTGTTGACCGTTCCGATCTTCTTTCTGATCGACATCCTCTGGCTGGGCTATATCGCCAAAGGGTTTTACAGGGAACATCTTGGCTTCATCCTGAGTTCGAAGGTGAACTGGGGGGCGGCGGTGACGTTCTACCTGATCTATATCGCCGGCATTCTCATCTTTGCCGTGGCGCCGGCGATCGAAAAGTCCTCCTGGCAACAGGCGCTGATGTGGGGCGCGCTCTTCGGATTTTTCACCTACGCCACCTACGAGCTGACCAATATGGCCCTGATCGACGGGTGGCCGCTGAAAATCGTCGTGGTGGACATCCTGTGGGGGGTCGTCCTCTGCGCTTCGGTAGCGACGGCCAGTTACGGCGTGGCCAGGTGGCTTTCGTAATCCAAGGGAGGTCGGCATGAAAGGATCGAGGAGTGTTTGGGGTTACTGCCGTCCGCAACATCCGTCCCACTGGCGGGATTCGGCCGGCGGATACGGTTGTGGTGGCGGGAACCTATCGGACCCGAGGGCCCCCCGTAATTTACCGCCGTGACAGGAGGCCGTGCCGGCGGCAGTCAACTCAGTTCCAGGCTCAGAAGATAGTCCCCCCCGTCCGGATCCCGCCGGACGGCAAAGCCCAGCTTCCGGCCCAGGGCCAGCATGTTCTTGTTTTCAGGCAGGACGATCCCGTTGACCTTTTTCAGTCCCCATTCCTTGGCGATGTCAAGGCACCGCTGGAGGAGTTCGGCCCCAACACCCCGGCCCTGCCAGGCGTCTCGGACCAGGACGGCGAACTCGGCCTCCCGCCCGCCGGGCTCCAGGATGATCCGGGCCACCCCCACCATCTGTTCCCCGTCGCCGTCTTCAAGAAGGGCCACCAGGGCCATCTCCCGGTCGTAGTCGATCTGGGTGAACTTGGCGAGCATCTCGTGGCGCAGGGATTTCATGGCCGAGAAAAACCGGAAATAGACGCTCTGGGGCGACAGGGCGTGGAACAGGTCCAGAAACAGGGGGGCGTCCTCGGGCCGGATGGGCCGGATGAAGAGCGGCTCGCCGGTCCGGGCCGCAGCGTGGCCTTCGTACTGGTTGGGGTAGGGGCTGATCACCAGGTGATCGGGGGCGTGGACGGCCGGCGCAACCAGCACGGCCCGGGCGTCGGCGGCCATGATCCGGCCGCCGGTGACCATCAGGGGGTTGATGTCCAGTTCCGCGATTTCGGGAAAATCGACGGCAAGCTGGGCCAGCCGGATGAGGATCTCCTCCAGGGCGGCCAGATCGGCCGGGGGGCGGTTCCGGAATCCTCTGAGCATGCCGAAGACCCGGGTCCCCTCCATGAGGCGCCGGGCCAGGAGGCGGTTTAAGGGGGGCAGGGCGAGGGACCGGTCCCGGAGGATCTCGGCGGCCACGCCCCCGGCCCCGAAGAGGATCACCGGCCCGAAGTGCGGGTCCTTGTGGATCCCCAGGAGGAGTTCGTAGTGGACCCGGCGGATCAGGGGCTGGACCGTCACCCCCCGGATGCGGGCTTCGGACCGGGCCGCCTCGGCCCGCCGGACGATGCGATCGTAGGCATCGAGGATGTCCTCCCGGCGGGTCAGGTCGAGCCGGACCCCGCCGTCGTCGCTCTTGTGGGAGATGTCCGGCGACAGGATCTTGAGCACCACCGGCGGGCCCAGGTCCCGGGCCGCCTCCCATGCCGCCTCGCCGGTTTCGGCGGTCCGGGTGGGGTTGACCGGGATGCCGTAGGCCGAAAGGAGATCCTTGGCTTCGGGTTCGGTCAGGACGGCCGGATCCCGTTGCCTCCCTTGTTCGACGACTTTCCGGGCCGCCCCCGGATCGAATTGGAGCCGGTCCGGCAGTTTGGGGGGGATCTCCTGGAGCATCTCCAGGGCCCGGCCGTAATGGCGCAGGTCCATAAAGGCCCGCACGGCCCGCTCCGGGGTGTCGAAGGTGGGGATCCCGGCCTCGTCGAAGATCCGCCGGCCCTCCTCCACGGCCGGGCCGCCGATCCAGGTGGTGAACACGGGTCGTTGGCTGGATTTGAACAGCTCGGTCAGAATTCCGGCCACCGCCGAGGGCCGGCACAAGGCGTTGGGGGCCAGCAGGATCAGCAGGCCGTCGGCCTCCTTTGCCGCCATCAGGATCCGCGCCGCTTGGCAATAGCGCTCCGGCGTGGCGTTGGCCAGGATGTCCACCGGGTTTGCGCGGCTCCAGTAGGGGGGCAGGACCGCGTCGAGTCGACCGATGGTCTCTTCGGAAAGGGCCGCCGGCGCCACGCCGTGATCGGCCAGGGCGTCCACGGCCAGGACCCCGGGCCCCCCGGCGTTGGTGAGGATGGCCAGCCGGGGGCCGGCCGACCGGGGGGATTTGGCCACCAGTTCGGCGCAGTCGAACAGCTCCTCGAAGGTCCGGACCCGCAGGATTCCGGCCCGTTTGAAGGCCGCCTCGTACACATCGTCCTCCCCTGTGAGGGCCCCGGTGTGGGAGGCCGCGGCCACGGCGCCGGCCGGGGACCGGCCCCCCTTGAAGGCGATGATGGGCTTGATCCGGGAGACGGCCCGGGCCGCGCTCATGAAGGGGCGGAACCGGCTCAGGCTCTCCAGGTACAAGACGATGGCGCCGACCCGGAAATCCCAGCCCAGATAGTCGATGAGGTCGGCGAAGTCCACGTCGAGCATCGACCCCAGGCTCACGAAATGGGAAAATCCCATCTTCTCCCGGAGAGACAGGTCGAGGATGGCCGTGTAGATGGACCCGCTCTGGGAGATGAAGGCGGTCTTGCCGGGCAGGGGCATGGCGCCGGCCAGGGAGGCGTTGAGTCGGGCGGCGCCCGAGACGACCCCCATGCTGTTGGGACCGATGATCCGCAGGCCCGAACTCCGGGCCTCCGCCGCGATCCGGCTCTCCAGGTCCCGGCCGCTCTGGCCGGTCTCCCGGCCTCCGGCCGACAGCACCACGGCCCCGCCCGCGCCTGTTCGGGCGCAGGCCCCCACGATGTCGGGGACCGCCTCCATCGGGGTGGCCACCAAGGCCAGGTCCGGGGCCTCGTCCAGGTCGGACACCGACGGGACGCACCGTCGGCCCTCCACCTTCCGGTGGGCCGGGTTGATCAGATGGATCCGCCCCTTGTACCCGCCGGTCGCCAGATTCCGGAGGACCGCCTCGCCCACGCTGCCCTTTCGAGCGTTGGCACCGATCACCGCCACCGATGCCGGCCGGAAGATCCGCTCCAGATTCTCGATTCCCATGGGGGCCCCTTTCCTGAATTTCTCTTTATTATCGGTTCTTCAGATCCCCGGCCGTCCCGTCAGGGGCAGGACCGACAGGAAAAAAAGCACCAGGACAACGATGGTCAGCACGATGTTCAAAAGAGCCTGCCAAGTCGAAAACCCCAGAGCCCGGGTCAGTCCCACCCCCACCAGCCACCATTTCCAGGGCTCGGTGAGGAACAGGAAGAACGGGATCCAGGCGGCCAGCAGGGTCGCTCCCGAGGCCAGGGCGTGGACCGCCACCAGCCCGGAGAACGGCGCCCGACGGCCCAGGATCGTCACCATGGACAGGTATCCGAAGCCGGCGGCCAAAAGGGCCATTCCCATGCCATTAATGAAAAGGATCGATACCAGGATGACAGAGGCCGGCCGGCCCCCTGTTGCAACGCCCGCCCCGGCCGAGACCAGGGCCGAGACCGTCAGGAAGATCAACGGTCCCCGTGGGCTCATGTCCGGCCCCAGGCCGTCGAAGAACCGCCGAGGGTCGGAGAGCAGCCGGGTCAGTGTGGCGAGATAGTATCCGGCCATGGTCTCAGAGCCACCCCAGTTTGGACAGGACCCCCCAGCCCAGCATGAGGAGGGTGAGCACGAAGAAGAGCCGCCGCTCGAAGCCCCGGGTGAAACAGATCCGGCCGTCGATATAGGCCACGGGGCGGGCGTTCCGGCCTTTAGGATTTCGGTTGTGTCGATCCATGGCTTCAGAACCCCGGCAACCCGCCGAACCCCTTCCAGACCCAGTAGACGCCGGTCATGGCCAGCAGCACGATGTTGGCCATGAACCAGATGGGAATGCCCACCCGGAGAAAATCCTTCGGCTCCAGGTAGCCGCTGGCATAGACGATGGCGTTGGGCGGGGTGCCGATGATCAGGCAATAGGCGAAGGAGGAGGCGATGGCCGTGGACATGGCCATGAAGGGCAGATACGACGTACCCGGATGGACCAGCCCCGCCATGTTGAGGGTGATGGGGCCCACCGCCGCGGCCGCCGGCCCGTCGGCCATGAGGTTGGTCAGGATCGCCGTCAGGCCGTTGGAGGTGGCCATCAGGGGCAGCCCCGAATCCATGCCCAGGGGGGCCAGCACGTCCAGGGCGGACCGGGCCAGCCAGTAGGCCGCGCCGGTGTCGTCGAGGACCCGGCCGAAGATGATGGCGCCGGCGTAGAGCCAGATCACGCCCCAGTCGACCCGCTCCTGGTAATCCCGCCAGTTGACCACCCCGGCCAGGATATAGGCCACGGCGCCCGCCACCGCGATGACGCCGATGCCCAGCCGCACCGGATAGATGCCCATGTTGTAGAACTCTTTTTCGGTGAACCAGCCGAAGACCATCACCAGGAAGATGATCAGGGCGGTCTTCTGCTGCCGGCTCCAGGCGCCCATCTTGCCGATTTCGGCCCGGAGGTGGTCCATGGAGGGCGCCAGGGACTTGATCCGGGGCCGGAACCCCCAGTTGACCGCCAGCCAGGTGACGGGGATCATGAACAGCAGGAAGGGCATGCAGTAGATCATCCACTGGAGGTAGCCGATGTCCATGCCGAACATGTCGGTCAGGTAGGTCATCATGATGACGTTCCGGGCGCCGCCGGAGGGGGCCCCCGGCCCGCCGATGTTGCAGGCCATGGCGATGGCGATCATCAGCAGCTTGCCCAGCTCCGGGTCCTCGGGGATCTCATCGGTGAGGCTGTTCTGGTACAGGAGCATGCCGATGGGCAGGAACATGGCCGCCAGGGCGTGGTCGGAGATGAAGGCCGCCAGCGGGGCGATGATGAGGAAAAAGATGAGGGTGATCCACCGGACGTTGGGCACCGCCAGCTTGCTGAACATCATCAGGCAGACCCGCTTGTCCACGCCGGTCTTGACAAAGGCGGCGGCGAACATGAGGGAGCCCATGATGAACCAGACGGCGTCGTCCCAGTAGAGCATGGCCACCTCCTGGCGGCTCACCACGCCGGTGAAGACCAGGATCAGCCCCACGCAGAGGGAGACCCCCGGCAGGGGCATGCATTCGGTGAGAAAACAGACCACCACGAAGGCCGCCATGGCGATGGCCACCTTGATGGCCCAGGCCCCCTTGTCGGCCAGGGCCCGGTCGCCCTCGGGCAGGTCTTCATACTTCAGGGCGTTTCGCCGCAGGTCCATGGCCCCGGTCATGATCTCCAGGTACCGGTCGTCGCTCACCTGCTCCCGGATAAACGTCATGGCCCGGTCGAAGTTGACGGCGTCGACGGGGATCTTGTACTGGCGGCACCATTTGATGTCCCGGGCGAGGAAGCGGGCCTTTTTCAGGGCCCCCATCCGCATGTTCTGCTCCATCATCCGGGCCGCGATCACCTGCCACTGCTCGGCGTCGGCGGTCTTTTTGTCGAACAGATGCTGGATGATGTACCCCGTCACCGCCTTGGGGCCGACCGCGTATTCCGTTCCCACGTCCTTCATGCCATAGGGCGTGGGCATCAGCAAAATGACGAACAGCAGGG
>CAYSLC010000281.1:0-6137 GCA_964431545.1 uncultured Desulfobacteraceae bacterium
GTGTCGTCGAAGACCGCCATCTTTTCGTTGCCCACCACCACCAGCTTCTGCTCCTTGAAGGGATGGAGCCAGGAGACGAAGATGTGGGCGTGGAGGCCGGAGGAAAACTCCATGTGGGTGGTGGTGACGTCGGCGATCTTCTTGTGGAGGTAGTTGGCGCCCGTGGCGAAGACGGTTTCGGGTTCGTCTCCGGCCAGGGCCAGGATCATGGAGATGTCGTGGGGCGCGAAGGACCAGAGGATGTTCTCCTCCCGCCGGATCTTGCCCAGGTTGAGGCGGTTGGAGTAGATGTAGTCGATCCGCCCCAGCTCGCCGCTGTTGGCCAGTTCCTTCAGCCGGATGAAGACCGGGTGGTACTGGAGCAGATGGCCCACCATGAGGACCCGGTTTTCCCGGTCCGCCAGGTCGATGAGTTCCGCGCCCTGGGATTCCTCCAGGACCAGGGGCTTTTCCACATAGACATGCTTTCCCGCCAGCAGGGCCTCCCGGGCCAGGGTGAAGTGGGTCTCGGCCGGGGTGGCGATGACCACCGCGTCAATGTCGGGCCGGGTCAGCAGGTCGTTGTAGGCCAGGCAGATCTCCACATCCGGATACTGCTCTTTGAACTGCCCGATCAGGGTCTCGTTCCTGTCGCAGATGAGCTTGAGCGCCCCGATCTGGTGGTAGTTGCGGACCAGGTTCTTCCCCCAGTATCCGCTGCCGATGACGGCGATGGCGGGTTTGTTTGGCATTGGGAAACCTTTTCTTTCCGTCAGGGATTAGAAGTGCGAGGTGCCATGTCCCTGTTTCGTCATAGACCCCTCACCCATTCCGGGGGCTCCGGCGACACGACCAGAGCCACCAGAACCGTGAAAAGCAGGGCATTTGCCGGAATGTGGAGGTTGAAATCGCCGGCACTGTGGACCAGGATGGCCGTTACGCCGGACATGGCCCCCAGGGTGGTTCCCACCACCAGCCGGCTGGGACTCCGGAGTTTGCGGAATCCCTGCCGGAAGAATCGGATGATGGCCCAGGCAAGGATCGGCACGAAGAATAGACCGACCTCCGCGGCGAACTGTAGGTAGTCATTGTGCGCGAAGAATCGACGGGACGCGAGTCCCGGCGGCTGGTACCGTTGATAGGTGTCGGCATAATTTCCCGGTCCGACACCGAGGAGCGGATAATCCTCGATCATTTCGAGGGTCCCCCGCCAGCCCAAGATCCTGCTTTGAAGGTTTGGGATCTTATCCTTCTGTTCAAAAGTTCGAATTCGCTTGGCCACGGGTGTGCTGATCAGAAGGACCACCACACAGGCGGCCACGAGGACCAGAATGGTGGGGGTGATCCGTCGATCCGCTTCGGATGAAATCCGGCGGTGGGCAATACCGAGGAACAGGATCCCGCAAAACCCGCCGATCCATCCGCCCCTGGAGAGGGAAAACAGGAGTACCGCCGCCAGGGCGGCGATGAGCAACACCTGGAGGCGACGCCCGGCGCGGTCCGCGTGGAAAATATAGATCCCCAGGGCCAACAGAATGACCATCTCCATGTATCCGGCCAGGTGATCGGCGTTCCCGAAGGTGGCCGACATTCGGAAGAGCTGATTTCCATGTTCGTAGGTCCAATAGGAAAACAGGGGGGAACCGGAGCTTTTCAGAAAACCGATCGAAGCCACCAGAACGGCCGTCCAGATGATGGCGCGGAGGGTCTTTTTCAGGGTCGACCGGCTCCGAATCAGGTGGATCACCAGGTAGAAGACGGCGATATGGGTGAAGAAGAGTCCGGCGGCCCACAGGCTTGTCGGATGGCGCCCCGATGCCGCGGCGGAACTCAGGACGAGGATGGCCAACGCCAGGAGGGGACCATCGAGGGTCGTCCGATGCCAGTTCCAATCCCAGGCGAGCGTCCTGGCCAAGAGCCAGGCGGTCACGGAGAGGAGCACCCCCATCTCCAGCAAGGTTACGGCCCAGTCCTGGACCGCGCCCCGGGCCAGGGGGGCGAAGATCAACACCGCCCATAGAATCGACCGCGCCGCCATGGAGAATCGCGACTCCCGAAACTTCGCCGTCAATGCTGGATTCGGCCTCCCTGGTCGAAAGACAGCTCCGCTTTGTGGCTTACATGGTACAATCCGCCATAACCGATTGATTCAGCTTACATTTTATTTGGATCGACCCCCTTCGGCTCGATCCAACGGCCGATGCGGCACACCCGCCCCCATCCTTGCGCTGTTCAGCACCGGCGAATCAATGTCATCGAGGGAAGCCCTTTTTCCCCCTTTTGAAAATGGGGGTATTTTCTCGATATTCCGAAAAGCCCTTTGGAGTAGAGGGACTTGCCGTTGTTTGTCTCACCTCAATGCCATGCCGGAAGGGGGCTACTATAACTCCGCTGGCATGAAAAGAAAAGGATGAATTCTATTTTCGCTCCGCGAGCGCCCGCAGTTGTCGACGGTAACGGTCGTTGTCCGGCTCCAGCGCAAGGGCGGCCTTGTAGTGGGACACGGCCAGGTCCCTGTTTCCCAGCTTCTCCTGGGCCCGTCCAAGCTTCGCATGGAACACGGGCTGGTTCGGCGCCAAATGGGAGGCCTGCTTCCAATCCTCGGCGGCCCCTGCAGGGTCGCCTCTCCGCCACCGGATGTTGGCCCGATGGTTGTAAGTCCCCGGCGTCGGTTCCGGGCTCAGCCGGATCACCGCGTCCGCTTGGTGCTGCGCTCGATCCAATTTGCCGAGGCGCTGCAGCACCCGGGAGAACATCAGATGGTATTGAACGTTTCTGGGCTCCAAGACGGTGGCCTTCTGGATGGCCAGCTCCGCCCGGTCCCAATCTTTTTCCTCCTGGGCGATCCGGGCCAGTAAAAAATAGGCTTCCGCGCCCGCCCCTTGGGCGACCGCCTCCAGAACCCCGCGGGCCTCGTCCAGCCGCTTTTGGTCCATGAGAAAACGGGCCCATAGGATCTCCACCCGCTCACGATAGAGGGGAAACCGTTCTTTGAGGATCGAATGGAATTCCTCGGCCGGGTCGGCCCTTTTCTGTTGCGCGAAGAGATCGAATACGCGTTTCATCTCCGCTTCGGGGTCGTGGCTCGCCGCCACCGCGTCCAGGAGGAGCCCCACGGCCCGAGTCTCGCCGCCGGCCTTGAGGTTGAGCATTCCCAGGCGGAAGAGGGTTCGGGAGGTGTTTTGGCGGACGTCGATCTCCATGGCCGCCTCGTAGTGGGAGATTGCCTCGTCCCATCCCTCCTCCTGGGCAAAAAGCTCCGAGAGCTGCTCATGGGCGTGGCGGAGGCTGATCCCCTCCGCAACCGCCGCCCGGAGTCCCTCCCGGCAGGCCTCTCGGATCTCCGGAGACCAGAAGGGCTCTGATCTGAAGTGGCGCACCACCGGGGGATAGGTCCGGGCCAGCCGTCGGACGGTCTCCCGCAGTTCCCTTTCCAACCCCTTTGCGTGCAGGTACCGGGCAAGGCCGTAGGCGAAGCGGATCCCGTTGGGTCTCAATTTCAGGGCGGTCCGGTAGAAATGGCCTGCGTCGGCGTCCGGGCATGGGACGCAACTGTAGCCGTACCCGGCGAGGATTTCCATACGTTCCCGAACCCTGGCCAGGCCAAAGGCGCTCTCGGCGTCCATGGGGTTCAAGGCGAGGGCCTTTGAGAAATGGTCGGCGGATGCCACTGCATGGTCGAAGATCTGTTCCATCTCCATGGCTCCGATGCTCCGCTCGAGGGAAAGATCCCCGAGCATGCGATGGATTTCGCTATCCTGGGGAAGATAGCCCGCCGCCCGATTCAGATGATCGGCGGCGCTGTCGAAGGTCTCGGCCTCCAGAAACCGCGCGCCCATGGCTTTGTGGACATGGCCCGCCAGCCGGTGGGAGAGGGCCCAAAACGACGAAGCCGAGAGGAAAAGAATGGCCGCGGCGACGGCAACCCGGCGAGACAGGGGAGATCGAAACCGCGGAACCATGCCCGAATTGTTCAGGGGTGGGCCTTTTCGTGGTAGTGGGAATAATACTTGTAGTAGTAGCGGTAGTAGCCGTCCTTTCTCATGTCCACCCGATTGAGGACCACGCCCACGAGGTTGGCCCGGGCCATCTTGAGCTGTTCGATGCTCTTCTGGATGATGTCGCGGTTGAGCATGCCCGATCGGACCACCACCACCACGCCGTCCGCAAGGGGCGCCAGGATGGTGGCGTCGGTGGCGGGCATGACCGGCGGCGTGTCCAGCAGGATGACGTCATAGGATTTCCGCAGATGGGAGAGCAAAAACGCCATCCGCTCGGTACCGAGCAGCTCGCTGGGGTTGGGTGGCCGCTTGCCCGAGGGTAGAATGGCGAGGTTCGGCTCCTCGGTCTCCTGGATCGCGTCGCGGATCTTCCGGTCGAGAAAGGGAAGGTCCTCATCCCCGATGAGCATCCGGCGGTCGATCTCCCGGAAATCGAACGGCCGGAAATTGGGGCGGCCCAGGCTCGATTCGGCCATGTCGTCGAACCGAAACGCCCCGGTTTTCATCTGCAGCACCACCCGCATGGCCTCCATCATGTGGAGGGTCAGGGGATCCCGGAGGGACTCCTCCTTGACCAGCCCCATGTTGACCAGCACGTACCCCAGGCGATACCCGGAACGCTTCTGGGTCTCCAGGGCCACCTGGGCCTGTTCCCGTGTGATCATCTTCTTTTTGACCAGCACGGCGGCAAGTCGGTCATCCGTCGGCCGGGTCACCCAGTCGAGATGGAGGATCTCCCCGCGGAAAAAGAGGATGTCGATCTTCTCGCCGTTGTCGCTCAAGTGGAGGGTGCCGGTCCGCTTCTGGAGGGAGATCAGGCGGAAGAGATCTCCCACGGAAATCTTGGAAAGCTCTCCGGCCTTGATATCCGTACCGAAAAGTTCCGACAGGATGCCGCTCAACCCGATGGAGCCGTCGGCGGGAAGGAACTCGCTGAGGAAGGGGCGCCGCAGGTCCGCGTCGACCATGAGGACCTTGGCGCCGGTCTTGGAGAGGGTGTATCCGAGGTTCGCCACGGTGACGGTCTTGCCCTCCCCCACCCCCGCGCTAGTCACCAGGAGCGTTCGGTATTGTTGATCCATGAAGGAGAACTGGACGTTGGCCCGCAGCGTCCGGTACGATTCGGCATACCGTGGGTTGACGGCGGTCCCGTTGAGCAGGACGTGGGAGGGGACCTTGGAATTTTTCCGGTTTTTACGTCTTCCCAGTTTCATGAACAGGCGGCTCCGATGCAGCTGTTTGTTCCGGTTTCTCTCACCGAGGGCGGATCAGGGGTTGTCAGCCTCCGGCACCGTGGAGAGGACCGGGAGCCCGAGGTACTGTTGGACATCCCCCTCGGTGCGGACGGTTCGATCCATGAATTCGAGCAGAAACGCCAGGCCGATGCCGAGAAAGAGGCCGAGAACGCCGCCCAAAAGCGTGTCCCGCTTCCGGTTCGGGGACACGGGGGCCCGGGGGACCACGGCCGCCTCGGCGATTCTCAGGTTCGATTCCTCCAGGTTCTCCGCAACGTCCGACTCCTTGATCTTGCCCAGAAGGGTGTCATATAATCTCTGGTTGGTCTCGACGTTCCGCTCCAGAATCGTGTACTGAAGTTCGTTGGTATTCGTCTCGATGGCGTCCTTTTCGAAATCGGCCAGTGTGTCGGACAGGACATCCTCCCGCTCGCGAAGGATCGACCGTTCCACCTTCAGATTTTCGATCTCCTTGCGGATCTCCTCCTCCAGCTTCTTTCCGGTCTCTTCGATCTTGCTGTTGATCTGGATGATCTTGGGGTGCTTCCCTTTGAAGACCTTCCCCATTCGGGTGAGTTCCACCTGGAGTTCCACCAGCTGGGAGTAGAGGGTATCCACCAATTCGCTGTTGAGAAGGGGTCGGGCTTTATGGATCCCCTCGGACGATTTGAGGGAGCTTTGCAGCTTGGTTAGCCGGGCGTCGATCTCCAGCCGCTGGTTTCGGGTCTGCAGGTACCGGTCGTTGAACTCCTGGATCTTCTGCCCCACCATCTCCTGCTTCCCCTCGAACGAGAAGATCTTTTCGCTCTGCTTGAAGGCCTGGAACTCCGCCTCGGCATCCTCCAGCCTCTTCGTCACCTCGTAGAGCTGGTCGGTCATCCAGCTCAACGTGTTCCGGTGCGAGTTCAGGCGATTGGCGATA
>CAYSLC010000282.1:0-6133 GCA_964431545.1 uncultured Desulfobacteraceae bacterium
CGGGAGATGCTGCTGGACATCGTGGAGATGATCACCGGGGGCCGGCTCCACCCCTCCTGGTTCCGCCTCGGCGGGGTGGCGGCGGACCTGCCGGAGGGGTGGAAGGAGGCGGTGGACGCCTTCACCCGGATCTTTCCGGCCCGGCTCAAGGAGTACGAGGCCCTGATCACCAAAAACCCGATCTTTCTCTCCCGGACCGTGGGGGTGGGGAAGCTCACCCGGGACGAAGCCGTGGAATGGGGGGTGACCGGGCCGAATCTCCGCTCCACAGGGGTCGACTGGGACCTGCGCAAAAAGATCCCCTATTCGGGATACGACGGCTTCGACTTCGAGGTGCCCACCGCCGTGGAAGGGGACTGCCACGCCCGGTACCGGGTGCGGGTGGAGGAGATGCGCCAGAGCATCCGGATCATCGAGCAGGCGGCCGCCGGGATGCCGGCGGGGCGCCACATTACCGACGACTACCGGTACGTGGTGCCCAGGCGAAAGGATATGCTCGAGGATATCGAAACCCTCATCCACCACTTCATCAACGTCACCCGGGGCCCCCGGATCCCCACCGGCGAGGCCTACGCCTCCTGTGAAATCCCCCGGGGCGAGCAGGGGTATTACGTGGTGAGCGACGGCGTGGGGGCCGCCTACCGGATGCGGATCCGCGGACCCGGTTTCGCCAATGTCCAGGTGCTGCCCCGGGTCTCCAAGGGGTGGTCCCTCTCGGACCTGATCGCCATCATCGGCTCCTGGGACTACATTCTGCCCGACATCGACCGCTAGGATGCGCCATGCTGCCCACTGACATCAAAGAATCCCTGATCCGGAAGATCGAGCACGCCCCCCATCCGGCCGAAATGGCGGTGGACGTGATGGTCGCCCTCCAGGACCACTACGGCTGGCTCACCGACGCGGCCATGGAGGAGGCCGGGGCGATGCTCGGCATGAACCCCCTCAAGCTGGAGGAGCTGGCCACCTTCTACAACATGCTCTACCGGGAGCCGGTGGGCAAATACGTCATCCACCTGTGCGACAGCGTCATCTGCTGGATGGACGGTTATGAATCTCTCCGGGACCACCTGGCCCGAAAACTGGGCATCGGCATGGGGGAGACCACCGCCGACGGGCTCTTCACCCTGCTGCCGGTCTGCTGCATCGGCTACTGCGACCGATCCCCGGCCATGCTCGTCAACAAGAGGGTCTACGGGTTTTTGACCCCGGAGAAGATCGACGAGATTCTGGAAAAGCTCAAGACCGAAGCCAATGCCACCTAAAGGCCGCGAACGACCATGCCGAAACTGATCATCGACAATCGAACGGTGGTGGTTCCCACGGGAACCAATGTGCTCGAGGCCGCGGAGCGGGCCGGCATCATGATCCCCCGGTTCTGCTACCATCCGGCCCTGGGCTCCGTGGGGGCCTGCCGGGTCTGCGCCGTCAATTTCCTGGAGGGCCCGGTCAAGGGGATCCAGATGAGCTGCATGGTGGAGGCGAAAGACGAGATGGTGGTCTCCACCACCGAGGAGACGGTGGTCGACTTCCGGCGCCACGTGATCGAGTGGCTCATGCTCCACCACCCCCACGACTGTCCGGTCTGCGACGAGGGGGGCCACTGCCTGCTCCAGGACATGACCGTCTCCGGCGGCCACGGCATGCGCCGGTACCGGGGCCCCAAGCGCACCCACGTCGACCAGGACCTGGGGCCGCTGGTACACCACGAAATGAACCGGTGCATCCAGTGCTACCGGTGCGTCCGGTACTACCAGGAGTTCACCGGGTACCAGGACCTGGGGGTGATGCAGATCGGGATGCGGGTCTACTACGGCCGGTTCCGGGAGGGGACCCTGGAGAGCCCCTTTGCCGGAAACCTCATCGATCTCTGCCCCACCGGCGTCTTCACCGACAAACCCTCCCGGTACCGGGGCCGCCGCTGGGACTTCGAGCGGGGCCACACCCTGTGCATCCACTGCTCCCTGGGGTGCCGGATCACCGCCGACAGCCGGCACCGGGAGGTGGTCCGGCTGGAGGCCCGGTTCAGCGACGCCGTCAACGGCCACTTCATCTGCGACCGGGGGCGGTACGGCCATCCCTACGCCTCCCACCCCGATCGCCCCCGAACCGGAAGGATCGGAACGGAATCGGCGCCCTGGGCGGCCGCTTTGGAGACGGCCGGAAAACGGCTGGCGGAGATCGCCCAAGAGCACGGGCCCGCGTCGGTGGCGGCGGTGGGATCGTACCGGAACAGCCTGGAGACCCAGGGGATGCTCAAGCGAACCTGCGAGGTCAAGGGGTGGCGGACGCCGGTCTTCGGGGCCGATTCCCGCACCGCCGGAAACGTCCGGGAGGCGGTCGAACGGTCGGAACCGGAGCTGGCGGTCTCCCTGCGCGGGGTGGAGAAGGCCGATTTCATCCTGGTCCTCGGCGCCGATCCCCTCAACGAAGCGCCCATGGCGGTCCTGGCCCTGCGCCAGGCCGTCCGCCACGGGAGCCGGGTGGTGGTGGTCGATCCCCGGCCGGTGGAGCTGCCCTTCGGGTTCGAACACCTGGCGGTCCCCTGCGGGGAATCGGCCGCCGTCCTGGGGCGAATCATCCGGAGAAGCGTGGATCGGGACGGCATCACCGGCCTGGGCGGGAAAGCGGGCCGCTTTTATGACGACATCCCCGAAACCGACGGCCGGCCGGATGAAGACCGGATCACGGCCATCGCCGAGGGGCTCCGGGAGAGCGAGCGGCCCGTCATCGTGTGCGGGACGGATGTGGTTCCGGAGGGATTTCCCGGATTGGCGGCGGATCTGGCCCTGCTGCTGCGGGAGGGTGGCCGCGGCGCCGGGCTCTTCTACCTGATGCCGGGGCCCAATGCCTTCGGCGCCGGCCTGCTCATGGAGCCGGAAACCGATTTCGACGGGCTCCTCACGGCCATGGAAGCCGGGAAGATCCGGGCGCTCGTGGTGGCGGAGGCCGATATCCTCGGGGAGACGCCGGACCGGGAGCGGCTCCGAAAAGCGCTCGATCGGCTCGATCTTTTGGTGGTCCTCGACTACCTCGATTCGGCCACGGCCCGAACCGCGGACATCCTGGTGCCGACCCTGACCGTGTTCGAGACCCGGGGCACCTACATCAACCAGGAGGGGCGGGCCCAGCAGGCCCCGGTCTCCTTTGCGGGCGGGGAGCCGATCTCGCGGATCTCCCACGGGGACCACCCCCCGCGGACCTTCCGGCAGGAGATCCCGGGCCGGGACATGGCGCCCGCCTGGATGGCCCTCGCCCACCTGGGCGGGCAGCCCGTCGACTCCGAACCGACGGAGCTGAGGGCGTGGCTGGCCGACGGAGATCCGGTCTTCCGGTACCTTCCGGAGCCGGATGATTTCCCCTCCGAAGGGGTCCGGCTCAGACCGGAAAACAGCACCCTTCGGTTTCGGTTCCGCCGGTTCGACGAAGCTTCATTGGATGGGAACCGGTTCGACATCCTGGCCGTGGAACGGACCTTCGGCACCGAGGAGCTGTCCGCCGGGTTTTCTCCGATCCTGCGGAAGGTGGAACCCCCTCCATCCGTTTCCATGCACCCGGAGGACGCGGCGGCCCTGGGCCTGGCCGACGGCGACACCCTGACCATCGAGACGGCGTCCGCCACCGTGACGGCGGCCCTTTGGTTGACCGCGAACATGGCCCGTCGGACCCTGGTGCTGCCCCGCCACCGGGATCTCGGCTGGCAATACCTGGGCGGATGGCGGACGTCCGTTTCCGTGGACCGCCTCCGCAAGTCGAGCGAGGAGGCCGCATCGTGAGCTGGATCGCCGGAATGATGATATTGACGGTGAAGCTCGGCCTGATCCTGGGCGTGCTGCTCCTTCTGGCGGCCTACCTGGTGTGGGCGGAACGAAAGTTCCTGGGCCGGCTCCAGGTCCGGTACGGCCCCAACCGGGCGGGCATCTTCGGGCTGCTCCAGCCCATCGCCGACTCCATCAAAATGATGGCCAAGGAGGACATCGTGCCCACGGCGGCCGATTCGGCCGTCTTCCTGCTGGCCCCGGCGGTGGTGGCCGTGACCGCGCTGCTCATGTTCGCGGTGGTCCCCTTCGGGCCCCCGGTGGTCCTGTGGGGCCGGGAGATCCCCATGGTCATCTCCGACATCAACGTGGGGCTCCTCTACATCTTCGCCCTCTCGTCCCTGGGGGTCTACGGCATCGCCCTGGGCGGATGGGCCTCCAACTCCAAGTTCGCCCTCTTGGGGGGGATCCGGGGCGCGGCCCAGATGATCTCCTATGAACTCGCCCTGGGGCTCTCCCTGGTGCCGGTGGTGATGATGGCCGGGTCCTTCAGCCTGGTGGAGATCGTGGATGCCCAGGCGGATTACCCCTTCATCCTCTTCCAGCCGGTGGCCTTCATCATCTTTTTCATCAGCGCCGTGGCCGAGAGCAAGCGGATCCCCTTCGACCTGCCCGAGGCCGAGAACGAACTGGGCGCCGGGTTCCACATGGAGTACAGCGGCATGCGCTTCGGCCTTTTCTTCATCGGCGAGTACGTCCACATGCAGGTCTTCGGGGCCCTGCTGGCCGTCTTCTTCCTGGGGGGGTGGCACGGCCCCCTGCTGCCGCCCGTGGTCTGGCTGCTCCTCAAGATCATCGCCGTCTGTCTGTTCATGGTCTGGATGCGCGGCACCCTGCCGCGGCTCCGGTACGATCAGCTGATGAGCCTCGGATGGAAGGTCTTGATTCCCCTGGCGCTGGTCAATATTGTGGTTACCGGCGCGGTGGTTTTGATATTTTGATATTCTGATATAATGATGGAACGATCTCCACAGCCAAACACGGAGCGGAACATGCAGCACATCCTTAAGGTGGTCAAAGTTGTAAACAATCGGGTGGTCATAGATTTGCCACCTGGATTCGCGGATGGTGAAGTCGAGGTGATCCTGAGGCCCTCGTCCAAGGAAGACGATACCGTTCTGGAACTTAAAAAAGAGATCGATATCGGAATGAAATCACCGGTAAGTCCGAGAAGTCACCAAGAGATCTTTGACAAGCTTCGAGAGGAGTATGACGCCTGCTAAGCTTGTATTCACATACAAAGCCGAAGACGACCTGAATTCGATTTTTCGTTTTCTGGCTGAAAATCATCCCTCCAACGCCGTTGACTATATTGACGGGATGCGGGCGGCAATCGAAAATCTAATCATTTTTCCGTGTATGGGCGTTGAGTGCAAAACGAAAGGGATAGACAGGGACTGCGGAATCCTCATACTTGACAAATATCTAATATTTTACCAATTTGACGAAGATGACAACGAAATCAAGATATTGAGAATACTGCATGGTTCAAGAAAATATCACGAGCTGCTAAAATGAAAATGAAAGTATGAGCGACACATTTGAATCCGTAAAAGCCTTGGCGGACGGCTTCGCCACCACGTTCAAGCACCTGTTCCGGCGGCCGATCACCGAGTCGTATCCGGAATACAAGCGGCCCCTGCCGGCCCGGTCCCGGGCGCGAATCGTGCTGACCCGTGATCCCGACGGGGACGAGCGGTGCGTGGCCTGCTACCTCTGCTCGGCGGTCTGCCCGGTGAGCTGCATCTCCATGCAGTCGGTGGAACGCGACGGCCGGCGGTACGCCGCCTGGTTCCGGATCAACTTCGGCCGGTGCATCTACTGCGGGCTCTGCGAAGAGGCGTGCCCCACCTCGGCCATCCAGCTCACCCCCAGCTTCGACCATTGCAAGCGGGAGATCCTGGGCATGGTCTACGAGAAGGAGGACCTCCTGGTGGACCATTGCGGCAAGGATCCCGCGTACAACTTCTACCGCCACGCCGGCGTGGCCACCGCCAAGCGGGACAAGGGCGAACACATGAATGAGTTCAAACCGGTCCGGGTGAAAAGCAATCTGCCGTGACCCGGAACTGACGCGGACCTACAGGATATCTCCATGACCGTTTACACCATCCTCTTCTACGTCCTGGCGGCCCTGATGGTCGTCACCACCGGCCTGGCCGTCACCCGGCGGAACATGGTCCACACCATCGTCTACCTGGTCTTCTCCTTCTTCGGCAGCGCCATGCTCTTCTATCTGTTGGGTGCGCCGCTTCTGGCCGCCCTGGAGGTGATCATCTACGCCGGCGCCATCATGATCCTCTTTCTCTTCATCA
>CAYSLC010000283.1:0-6065 GCA_964431545.1 uncultured Desulfobacteraceae bacterium
CTCCTTCAACGACAAGGGGGATCGCGTGGGTGAAGTCTACCGGGTCTACAAGGTGGACGGGCAGGGGGACTTCGTCCTCCAGCCGTAAGCCCTCCCCATCCGCGGCCGGGTCCGGGGCCTCCCCGACCCGGCCGTCCACTCCCAGACAGGGGCGTTCCATGGAACAATTCTTTCAGCAACTGACCAACGGGCTGGCCGTGGGGGGGATCTACGCCCTGATCGCCCTCGGATACACCATGGTCTACGGCGTGCTCAAGCTCATCAACTTCGCCCACGGGGACCTCTTCACCATCGGGGCCTACCTGGGGCTGACCCTGCTCACCTCCATGTCCCTGGTCGACCGGGTGGGGGCCTTCACCGGTGTGCTGACCCTGGCGATCATGGTGATGATATTGGTGGGGATCGTGGGGATTCTCCTGGACCAGGCGGCCTACAAGCCGCTCCGCCAGTCGCCGCGGCTCTCCGCCGTGGTCTCGGCCCTGGGGGCGTCCATCTTCTTCCAGAACACGGTCATGCTCATCTACGGGGCGAGGTTCCGGGTCTATCCCCAGGACATCCTGCCCAAGGTGGTGATCAACTTCTTCGGCATGCCCGTGCCCCTGATCCGAATCCTGATCCTGCTCGCTTCGGTGCTCATGATGATGGGCCTGTACGCCTTCATCCAGAAGACCCGGGTGGGGACGGCGATCCGCGCGGCGGCCGAGGACCAGGGCGCGGCGCGGCTCATGGGCATCGACGTCAACGGCGTGATCATGATCGTCTTCTTCATCGGCCCGGCCCTGGGCGGGGCCGCCGGCCTCATGGTGGGGCTCTACTACGGCCAGGTCAACTTCACCATGGGGTGGATCTACGGGCTCAAGGCGTTCACGGCGGCCATCCTCGGGGGCATCGGCAACATCCCCGGAGCCATGGTGGGGGGGATCCTCCTGGGGGTGATCGAGGCGTTGGGGGCGGCCTATATCTCCATCGCGTGGAAGGACGCCATCGCCTTTCTGGTGCTGATCCTCATCCTCATCATCCGGCCCACGGGACTTCTGGGGGAAAGGGTGGCGGAGAAGATATGATGAAAGACCGATGGAATCAGATCTATGCCGCCTTCGCGCTCCTGCTGCTCTGTTCGCCCCTGTTCCTCAACCGGTACTGGGTGGACGTGCTCAACAGCGTGGGGCTTTACGCCATCCTGGGCCTGAGCCTCAACATCATCGTGGGCCACGGCGGGATGTTCCACATGGGACACGCCGCCTTCTACGCGGTTGGGGCCTACACCACGGCGATCCTCAACACCACGTACGGGATCCCGGTCCTCTGGCTGCTGCCCTTGAGCGGGATCCTGGCCGGGCTCTTCGCCCTGATCGTGGCCCGGCCCATCATCCACCTCCGGGGGGATTACCTGCTCATCGTCACCATCGGCATGGTGGAGATCGTCCGGATCGCCCTGATCAACGATGTCTTCGGCATCACCGGCGGCTCCAACGGCATCTTCGGCATCTCCCGGCCGGAGATCTTCGGGTTCAAGATCCGGAAGCCGACCCACTTCTTCTACCTCATCTGGTTCTTCGCCGCCGTGACCGTCTTCTTTTTCCACCGCCTGGAGCGGTCCCGGTTCGGCCGGGCCCTCAACTACCTCCGGGAGGACGAGGTGGCCGCGGAGGGGTCGGGGATCCACACCGCCGGATACAAGCTGGCCGCCTTCGTCCTGGGGGCGGTCTGGGCCGGGATGATCGGGACCCTCTTCGCCGCCAAGATGACCATCGTCTCCCCCGAGTCCTTCTCCTTCTGGGAATCGGTGGTCATGTTCATGATCGTCATCCTGGGCGGGTCGGGCTCCATCCCCGGGGTGATCCTGGGCTCCTTCCTGGTGATCGGCCTGCCCGAACTCTTCCGGGGGTTCGCCAACGCCCGGATGCTCATCTACGGCGCGGCCATGGTCTTCATGATGATCTTCCGGACCCAGGGGATCCTCCCCCCGCGTCCCCGGCGGTATCCGTCCCTGGAGGCGAAAGAATCGACCGATCTTCCCCCGGCCGAGCGGGAGGTGGCGCCATGAGCATCCTCCGCATGGACCATCTCACCAAGACCTTCGGCGGCCTGGTGGCCGTGGACGACGTCTCCTTCGAGGTCCCCGAGGGGGGGGTGATGGGGCTCATCGGGCCCAACGGCGCCGGCAAGACCACCGTCTTCAACCTCATCACCGGCAACTATCGCCCCGACGCGGGCAAGATCGAGTTCCTGGGCCGGGAGATCCAGGGGTGGCGGACCCACAAGATCGTCTCTCTGGGGATCGCCCGGACCTTCCAGACCATCCGGCTCTTCCAGAACCTGTCGGTGCTGGAGAACGTCCTGGCCGGGTGCCACAGCCGGATGCGTTCCGGCCCCTTGACCGCCATGCTCCGGACCCCGGGCCAGCGACGGGAGGAGAAGAAGGCCCTGGGATGGGCCCTGGAGCAGCTCGCCTTTGTCGGCCTTCGGAAACACGCCGCCGGCCTGGCCAAGAACCTCTCTTACGGAAACCAGCGGCTCCTGGAGATCGCCCGGGCCCTGGCCACGGAGCCGCGCCTGCTGATCCTCGACGAGCCGGCCGGCGGCATGAACGAGCAGGAGACCGACTACCTGGTCGATCTCATCGGCAAGATGCGGGACCGGGGCCTGACCATCCTGCTCATCGAGCATGACATGGGGCTGGTGATGCGGGCCTGCGAGCGCCTGGTGGTCATCGAGTACGGCAAGCAGATCGCCGAGGGAACCCCGGAGGAGATCAAGGGGAACCCCCGGGTCATCGAGGCGTACCTGGGGACCGAGGAGGAGGACGAATCCGGCTTGGAGACGGCCGGCCCATCGGCGGACGGGGGATCGGAGACGGAGCGAAATGGCGAAACTGCTTGAGATCAAGAACCTTCATGTGAAGTACGGCAACGTGGAGGCCCTCCACGGCATCGACCTCTCCGTGGACGAGGGGGAGATCGTCACCATCCTGGGGGCCAACGGGGCCGGTAAATCGACCACGCTGATGACCATCAGCGGCCTCATCAAGCCGTCGGAGGGGAAGATCCTCCTGGACGGCGAACCGATCCACAAGCTGCCGGCCCATAAGGTGGTCAAGGAGCGGATCACCCAGGCCCCCGAGGGGCGCCGCGTCTTCGGCACCCTCACCGTCCGGGAGAACCTCAACCTGGGGGCCTTCACCTCCCGGGACCCGGAGGAGGTGGAGCGCAACCGGAAGTGGATCTACGAACTCTTCCCCCGTTTGGAGGAGCGCCGGGAGCAGATGGCCGGGACCCTCTCCGGCGGCGAGCAGCAGATGCTCGCCATCGGCCGGGCCCTCATGAGCAACCCGCGCATCCTGCTGCTCGACGAGCCGAGCCTGGGCCTCGCCCCCATTCTGGTCAAGACCATCTTCGAGACCATCCGCCAGATCAACGACGGCGGCGTCACCGTGGTGCTGGTGGAGCAGAACGCCCGGGCCGCCCTGAAACTGGCCCACCGGGGGTACGTCATGGAGGTGGGCAACATCGTCATCGCCGACACCGCCAAGTCCCTCCTGGCCAACCCCGACGTGATCAACGCGTATCTGGGGGGAAAAGGGTAGGGCGGGTTCCGAGGAAGATCCCCGGCCGCCCTTTTTCATGTATCAGCCGGGGGTGCTTTTACTCAAAAACCTCGGAGGGCTTGATGCCCATCTTCGATCTTTTCAAAAAGCGAAAACCGAGGCGGCTGGACGACAGGTCGCCGATTCCGGAATGTGTCGGGCCGATCACGGCCCGGCAAGCCTTTGAGATCGCCGGTGAAGCGGCCCGGAAACTCGATGGACGCGCCCGGCTCACCCACGCCCAGAGCGATCTGAACATCCAACCCGACGGACGGGCCCACGTCTGGGAGTTCCTGTTCTATTTTCCCTCCATCCGATCGACCGGCATCCTCTCGGTGACGCCCCGCGACGAGGAAGAACCGCCGGATGAACCGGTCCTCTGCCTCAGGCGGCGGGTCAAACCTCTCCCATTCCCAATCGACCATGCGACCCTGAAACCGGAACTGCCCTGGGATTTCCACGATTCCCCGGAGGCGGTGGCGGCCCTGGCGGGACAAGGGGTCGACTTCATCTCCGGCCCCACCGACCTTTCCATCGAAAGCCACATTCGGCCATCCGGCGAGGTCGTCTGGCGCACATTTTTCTATGACAGGGAAGTGGCCACGCCCTTCGCTTGAAGATCGATCCAACCGATTGACTTGGAATCCGAAGAAGGATACCGGGGTTGAAGCCGGGTTGCGGTGGGTATGTTCGGGTATGAGCAGAATTGGGGAGCATTTTATGGGTCTTCTGTGGTAGATTCGGAGATACGAGGTGAAACGAAACCAACCGAGCGTTTTCCAATGACCACCTCCAATACCCAGAGATCCAAGAAGGAGTAAAAAAATGCTCTCTGTCAAAGGCATTTACGAAAACGGACAAGTTCGGCTTTTAGAGCCGATGCCGGGTAACATAAAGGCGAAAGTGATCGTTACCATTCTTGAGGAAATTCCGGTTCCCGAAAAGAAACATGAGGTAAAAGCAGGGGCGGAAGCGTTCAAGGACTTGATCGGAGTGATTTCTTTTCGAGAGGACAGTTCGACCCAACATGATCGGTACATCTACAAAAGGGATGACGAATGAGAGAAGCTGTTTTTGTGGATACCGGATTTTGGGTCGCGCTATTGGACAAACACGACAACAACCACAAAACAGCGATAAGCCAGCTCGACCCCCTTTTTATGAATCACGAGCCATGTATATCGGAATTCATTCTGTTTGAAACCATAACTTTTTTAAATTGCACCGTAAAACGACATGACCTATCCATTGGCTTTTTAGAGAAGGTTCAGGATTCCGGCCTGAGCGTGATCGTGGTTGACGAAGCAATAAAAGCTGAATCCATTGCGGTGTTCAAAAAGTATTCTGACAAATCGTTAAGCTTTACCGATTGCACCAGCTTCGTGATCATGGTCAGGGACGGGATTCATCAATATGCGGGTTTCGATTCCCATTTCAAACAGATGTCCTTTCGGAACGTATTCCATGGAGCGACGTGACCTTGACGCACCTCATCGCCCTCGGGTTCGAGCGAATCTGGTGGATGGAAGTCAGTGCCGCCGTCCCTTGTCGCAATAAGGAGACGTGCCCATGAGAACCTTTTTTTCCTACGGGCCAGTGGATTGCGAGGAACATTTTTGCGTTCCCCGCAACGAATTGATCGGACAGTGTTTTGAACAATTGATCGGCAACCCCGGAAAGAGCGGCCATTTCTTCACCATCTGGTCGCCGAGGCAATCCGGCAAGACCTGGCTCATGCGACAGGTGAAACAAGAGGTTGAAAGGCGGCACCCCGATACCTTCATGATCGGCATGATGTCCATGCAGGGCGTTGTCTTGGAAGACGCGGATTCCGAAAATGAACTGCTGTCCTGGTTTCCGGAATTGATCAGGGATTCATTGGGCGTTCATATCGATACCCCCGAAGATTGGAAATCATGGATTCGCGTTTTTCACAAGAACCAGGGGATTTTCAAAAAGCCGCTAATTTTGTTCATCGACGAATTCGACAGTCTGCCTCGGAAAATGATCGAACGCCTCGTCACCCTCTTTCGGGACATGTATTTGAAGAGGGAAAGTTTCCAGCTTCACGGCTTGGCCCTGATCGGTGTCCGGGCGGTTCTCGGGGTGGACAGCGAACGGGGCTCGCCCTTCAACATCCAGCGTTCCCTGCATGTGCCCAATTTCACGAAGGAAGAAGTCAAAGATTTATTCCATCAGTACCAGACGGAAAGCGGACAGCGGATCGAGCCTGAAGTGGTGGAAGCGGTCTATGACGCCACCAGCGGGCAGCCGGGGTTGGTGTGCTGGTTCGGGGAGCTGCTGACGGAAAAATACAACCCCGGATCGGAACAAACGATCGATAAGAGACTGTGGAAACAGGTGTACAGCCGTGCCTGCTATTCGGAATGGAACAACACCGTGCTGAATCTGATCAAAAAGGTCCGGTCCGGGTACCGGGAACACGTGATGGAATTGTTCAGCCATTCTGACATCCGGT
>CAYSLC010000284.1:0-6054 GCA_964431545.1 uncultured Desulfobacteraceae bacterium
CGAAGATGGTCAGGACCATGGTCAGCTTCACCACCAGGTTCCGGGCCCGCTTGAACCCCAGCCACTCCAGGGGGGCTGGGGTGAACTCGATGAACAGGACCGTCAGGTAGAGAGCCACGCAGGCGCCCACCTCGAAGAGCAGGGAGGTGGTCCCCGATTGCATGATGAAGGGATAGGGGAGCCGCCAGGGCCGCCCCACATCGTAGTGGAGGGCGAAGACCACCAGGGCGTACCCCAGAAAGCCGGTGAGGATCGCCGGACGGACCGCGGAGTGGAACCGTTTCATGCCGAAGATGTAGACCGCCGCCGAGGTGACGTATCCGCCGGCGGCCAGGGCGACGCCCACCAGGAGGTCGAAGCCGATCCAGAGCCCCCAGGCCTGATAGTCGGACAGGTTGGTGGTGGCGGCCAGCCCGCCGGTGAAGCGCAGGACGGTGATGACCAGGCCGATCACCAGAATGATCCCGGCAACGATATTGAACGGCGAAATCACCGGCTTGTGATGTGTTGCAGCATCATGAGACATCAGGCATCCTCCTCGTCGCTCGGTTTCTTGGCGGCCTCTTCGGCCTCCGCCTTGGCTTTCTTGACCGCAGCCTCAACCGCGGCCTCCTTCTCCTTCTTGGCCTTCTCCAGGGCCTGATTGAGCCGGGTCTCCGCCTCGGCCCTTGTGTCCGCCACGGCTTCGGTCACCGCCTCGGCCCTCTCCTCGGCGGCGATCTTCTCCCGACGCTTGGAGACGGCGTAGATGCCGGTGAGGAGCACCGGCCAGAGACCCACCACCATGGGGACCGCTCCCAGGGCGCCGGCGGTCAGCTCGGGGGCCGAGGTGGTGCCCAGGTCCTCCCGCTTTCCGACCTGACCGAAGGGGGCTCCGGAGAGATAGAGCCAGGCGGTCCCCCCCATTTCGTGCTCGCCGTAGATGTGGTCCGCATACCGGTCGGGAAAGCTTCGGATCCGTTCCCGGGCGACACGGATGAGCGCCTCCCGGGTCCCGTATGCCAGAGCCTCCGTGGGGCAGACCTCCACGCACCCCGGCAGCAGCCCCTCGACCAGCCTGGGGTAGCACATGGTGCACTTTTGAATCTTGGGGGTGAACGCCTCGTGGTACTCATAGGTGGGGATCTCGAAGGGGCAGGCCACCATGCAGTATCGACAGCCCACGCAGACGGTCTCGTCGTAGATCACGGCCCCGGTGGGGGTCTTGTCGAAGGCCCGGACGAAGCAGGCGGAGGCGCAGGCGGGCTCCAGGCAGTGGTTGCACCCCATGCGCCCGTAGACGGGCGGATTCTCTTTTCCGTTCGGATAGTATTTGTTGATCACCATGTAGGTGTTCCAGTGGGTCCTGCGGCGTTGCTCCAGGACGGTGAGGTCGTCGAAGGGCCGATCCGGCGGGGGCAGGTCGTTGACCCGGTTGCAGGCCGCCTCGCACCGCCGGCACCCGATGCATCGGGTGCTGTCGTAGAGTACCGCGCCGGACTCAGGATACCCCTCGAAATGCTTCGTGGACGCCGCGCGGGCGGAGGTGCAAAGGGCCGTGCTCATCCCCGCCGCGCCGGCCCAGCCGAGAAATCTTCTGCGTGATATGGACATGTCCGTTACCTCTTCAATCCTTATATAAGATGGCCTCTCAAACCGGTTTTCCTAGTCGGTCTTCTCCTTGTGACAACCCGTGCAGTCGACGGCCGCCGGCTTTTCGATCCCCATGCGGCTGTGGCAATCCATGCACTGCCGGTGGTAGGCGCCCATCAGCCCGGGCATCAGCGGCTCCCGCTGGTCGAAGGGTTTGCCGTGGCAGTTGCCGCATCGGGGCGGCTTTTTGGCGGGGGGGCTGTTGTGGTGGCACCCCTGGCACAAGGTTCCGGGATCATCGTGGAAGTGGGCCGCCAGCTTGTCCTCCTTGGTCCCCCCCGCCAGGGCGGTGACGATCTTGCGGTGGGGCATCACGGCCGGCTCATACTCCTTGGCGATGGTCTTGATGGTCACCGTCTCCGGCACCGCTTCCATCGAATAGGTCTCCGTCACCGGCTCCCTTGCCGCCAGCACATCCCGGGCCAGCTCCTTCCGGGACTCCCCGGATTTCGCGGCCACGGTCTCCGCTCCGGTCATATGGCAGTTGGCGCAGAAGGCGGCCTCCTGCTTCCGGTTTTTGGGCATGAAACCGTGGCACCCGATACAGGCTTTTTTCTCCTGTTGCTTTTCATGGCAGCCGTTGCAGCTCGTCTCGGTGTCGAGCTGGTGCATGGCCTGTTCCAGGTTGACCTTCTCTCCCTTCGCGGAAGGGGTCAGGGTGTGGCAGCCCGCGCAGGACTTCATCTCCTCGTGGTGGCAGACCCGGCAGGTGTCGTTGTACCCCTCGTGGGCCTTGTGGTCGAAGGGGACCGCGGCCATCCGGGTCTCGATCCCATCGGCGGCCGCCTCCGATTCCGCGATCTTCACGAAGAGGGCGTCGGGCTGGTTCCGATCCATCCGGGGCACCGGATCGACCGTCTTGATCTTTTCCCGCATCTTTGGGTCGTGGCATCCGGCGCAGTGGTACGGCCCGGCGGTCCTGTGCTCCGCCTCGGTCTTCCGGTGGCAGTCGATGCAGGCCAGGTGGGAAGCCAGACGCATGGAAATCCGGTTGCGCTCGGTGGCCTCCCGGTGGCAGTACCGGCAGGAGCCCTCCTTCCCTTTGGCGTAGAAGAGGCGGTCCTTGATCTCGTCGTACTTGTGGTGGCAGGCCCCGCAGACCTTCTTTTTTTGATCGTCCTTATGCGCCTCATCCGCCCCGACCTCCTTCTTCCGGGCCTTCACGTGGCGGTGGTGGAGGGACTTGTCGAGCCCCATGGGCGCGCGGATCTTCTCCACCGGCGGGGACTCGGTGTGGCACTCGCCGCAGGTGACGGGCCCGCTTCGACGCCCTTCGTCGGCGGTCCGGTTGTGGCATCCGATGCACTCGTCGTGGTAGATGTCCATCACCTCCCGGCGGCCGGTGTCCTGGAGGCGCTTGAACTTGGGGGAGAGACGGTCGATCCGCTGGATGGCCGTCTCCAGGGTCTCGGGGATCACCTTGTAATTTTTGTCCGAAAGGTGGCAGGTCTTGCAGTCCTTGTCCTGCTTCTCCAGGGCCCGGGTGTGCTGGTCGTGGAGAAACCAGACCTCCGGCCGCTCCAGGTGGCCGAAGACCTTGAGGGTGTCGATGACGATCACGTCGGCCCGGGGCCCCTCCTTGGAAGCGGGTTCGGGGGCCTCGGAGGATGCCACCCCGTAGACCCGGACTCCAAAGAGCGAGAGCAGCGCGACGACAGCCAAGATTCCAGTCCATTGTACCAGCGATCTTCCCTTCTCCATGTCTTCATCCTTCAAAGTTGAGTTCCGGATTGTTTTCTCCATTAAATTTTCGGATTATCCATACGAGGGCTTGAATCCGGCCCTTTATCCCCTTTGCGGCGCGGGCTCCTCGTCGAGGAGGTCCTGAAGGGTGGTGTCGTCATATACATCATGGATGGCCGAATCGACCCGCCGCCAGAAGGACGAAAAGGCGCATCCATTTTTGTCGAAGGGGCACTTGCACCGGGAGACACAGGCCCTGCAGTGGAACGGGTCCGGCCGGTTGTCCAGAAAGCGGAGCACATCCCCCACCGTGATCCGGTCCGGCCGCGGCACCAGCGCGTATCCGCCGTGATACCCCCGCTTGGAGACCACAAAGCCGCTGCCCTTGAGTTGATGGAGGATGACCTCAAGGAACTTCCGGGGGATCGCCTGGGCCTCGGAGATGTCGGCCACCTTCCGAAGCCCCCTGCCCTGATGTTTGGCAAGGTCAAAGAGCGCGCGAAGCGCATATTGGTTCTTCTGTGTAACGAGCATGGCACCATTTTCCCGAGTGTATTAGTCAAGAAAATGCGATTTTGTCAAACGGTTTTTGACAACGCGGACATTTTCCGCGCCTTTCGTCCGGGGGGAGGAATCTGTTGACGCTGCCTTCCGGACGTATTAATTGTTCGAAATCCGCGGGAAACGCACAGAGTTCCCGCCCGTGTCGAACCCACCCATATCCAAGCAAGGAGACGACCATGAATATCGCCATCGTGGGCGGCGGAAAAAAGGCCCTGACCCTGATCGATCGGATCCAAGCCCATCCGTCCAACGTCCTCTCTCCGGAACTGGTGGCGGTCGCCCACCTGGGGGAAGGGGGATTCGGGCCGAAAGCGGTCCCGGCGGGGGTATCCGTGGCCCGGGAACCCGCCGAGGCGCTCACCCGGGAAGATATCGATCTCATCATCGATCTGTCCGAAGACCCCGAAGTCCGCGGGGAGATCGAGGCCCGGAAGGGGCCGTCGACACCGATCATCGACGCCCAGGGCCTGCCCTTTTTCGAGGATCTCCTCCGCAGGGAGAGACCGCGTCCGGAACGCGGCTCCCCGCTCCAGAGCCGGGCCATGTTCGACGTGATCATGAACGAACTGATCCACGAGGACGTCATGGTCATCGCCTCGGACTACCGGGTCCTGGACATCAACGACACCATGTTGCGCAAGCTGGGGCTCCGGCGGGACGAAGCCATCGGACGGTACTGCCACGAACTCACCCACCACCAGAACACGCCCTGCTCCGGCGAGGAGCACCCGTGTCCGTTGCTCCAGACAATGGACAGCCGCAAGCCGAGTCAGACCACCCACGTCCATCTCGACAAGGACAACGAAAAGATCTTCTACTCCATCTCCTGTTACCCCCTGCTGGAGGAGGACCGGGTGGTTGGGGCCATCGAGATCAGCCGGGACATCACCAAGGACATCAACCTGCAAAAGCTGATGATGCAGCAGGAGAAGCTCGCCTCCATCGGCCGCCTTTCGGCCGGGGTGGCCCACGAGATCAACAACCCCCTGACCACCATCCTCACCACGGCCCTTCTGATCCAGGAGGACATCGAGGCGGAGGATCCCATGTTCGAGGATCTGGAGACCATCGCCCGGGAGACCCTCCGGTGCCGGAAGATCGTGACGAGCCTTCTCGACTTCGCGCGTCAGACCAAGCCGGAGAAGCGGGAGCACAACATCAACGACATCGTCCGGGAGAGCATCCTCCTGACCAAGAAGCAGGCCGCCTTCACCGATGTCACGGTGGACTACAACATCTCCGGAGAGCTTCCGCCCCTCTACGTGGACAAGGGGCAGATCCAGCAGGCCCTGATCAATCTGGTCCTCAACGCGGTGGAGGCCACCGAGGCCGGGGGGGAGGTGACCGTTCAGACCCGTACGCCGGCATCCCGCAACGAGGTCCGGATTCTGATCCGGGATACGGGCCACGGCATCTCCCAGGAGGATCTGGACAACATCTTCGACCCCTTCTTCACCACCAAGGAGAGCGGCACCGGCCTGGGGCTGGCCATCACCCACGGGATCATCGAACAGCACGGCGGAACCATCGAGGTGGAGAGCACCGTGGGCCAGGGGACCACCTTCACCATCACCCTGCCCGCCGCCGAGAGCGGACAAAATGGCTGAAACGTCTCCCCGGGTCCTCATTGTGGACGACGAGATCAACATCTGCAAGACCTGCGTCAAGATCCTGGCCCGGATGGACTACGCCGCCGAATACGCGGTCAACGGCCACGAGGCGGTGAAGCGGCTGGAGGAGACGACCTTCGACGTGGTGATCACCGACTTGAAGATGAGCAGCCTGGGGGGGATGGAGGTGCTCCGGCGGGTCAAGGAGATGTCGCCGGAGACCATGGTCGTGGTGATCACCGGATACGCCTCGGTCTCCTCCTCGGTGGAGGTGATGAAGCTGGGGGCCTTCGATTATCTGCCCAAGCCCTTCACCCCCCATGAACTCCGGTCGGTGGTGATCCAGGCCCTGTCGGCACGGGAGACCCTCCTCCAGAACCGCCGCCTGATCGAACAGGAGACCGCCCCCCGTCCCGTCTCCCATCAACTCGTTGGCGACAGCCCCAAGATCAAGGGGGTGGTCACCATGGTGGGCAAGGTGGCGCCCACGGACGCCACGGTCCTCCTCCACGGCGAAAGCGGCACCGGCAAGGAGCTGGTGGCCCGGGCCATCCACGCCAACAGC
>CAYSLC010000285.1:0-1224 GCA_964431545.1 uncultured Desulfobacteraceae bacterium
GCCCTGGAGGTGATCATCTACGCCGGCGCCATCATGATCCTCTTTCTCTTCATCATCATGATGCTCAAAAAAGAGGCCCCGGAAAGCCGGCTCTTCCCCTACCGGCAGTGGCTGCCGGCGACCCTGATCGGATTCGGGTACCTGGTCCTGGCGGCCCTGCTTACGATCTCCGCCGACCCGGAGGCGGGGACGCCCCTTGAGATCGCCACCGCGGCGCCGGCCCTGTTCGGGGAGTACCTGTTCCGCACGCACTGGCTGGCCATCGAGATCGCATCGCTGCTGCTGCTGATCGCCCTGGTGGGGGCGCTGCATCTGGGGCGATTCCATGAACGGAAACTTCCAGAGACCGAGGACGCGCCATGATCGTGCCCTACAGCCATGTTCTGATTCTGGCCGGCATCCTCTTTCTGATGGGCATGTTCTGCGCCACGGCCCGCCGCAACCTGATCATGATCGTCGTGGGGATCGAGATCATGCTCAACGCCGCCTCCGTGGCCTTCGTGGGGGGCGCCCTCCGGTGGCAGCAGATGGAGGGCCAGGCCATCGTCATCTTCATCTTCGCTGTGGCGGCGGCCGAGGTCTCCATCGGGCTGGCCCTGATCGTCAACGCCTACCGGCGGACCGGGGCGGTGGACCCAGGGGTATTGGAGAGACGGTCACCATGAAAACACCGCCCCTTCAGGGTCTGACCGAATCGGAACTCCAATCCCGGGCGACGCCCCGGGCTGGTATGTATCACCCCTCCGGGGTTTTTGGCCGCTGATTGCGACGGATTGAAACAAGCTTCACCATAAAGGATATGAACATGCCGGAGTTAAAACTGATTTATCCGGAAAAAAGAGAAATACGATCGATAGTGGAAGCAGCCCTTCACAATGAACTGCGTTTGCTGGAAGCGGGTATCAGGCAGACGGAAAGCAGGCTCAGGAAGTTTGAAGAAAAATACAATATGACGACGGAAAGTTTTGTCTCCGAATATGAAAATGACGCAATTGGGGAAACGGTTGAATACGCGGAATGGATCGGCGAGTCGAAAATGCTGGAAAGACTGAATGACAAATCCGAGGCGCTAAAAAGCATACATTTTGGAAATTGAAGATTATTTTAAAACAATTCATTTTATGTGAAGGGGAAAAAGGAACCATGGAACGCTTGAACGAAAAGCTGAATCCCCTTGAAATGATCGTCTTTGAAACGGAGACGAAATGACCCCGCCTCACCCTT
>CAYSLC010000285.1:1234-6030 GCA_964431545.1 uncultured Desulfobacteraceae bacterium
CTTCGCGGCCATGGCAACCGCCGTGTTGCCCTTCATCGCTTTCGGCCTCATCATCATCTTTTTTCGGGGGAAAAATCGGATCGCGGCTTCCATTTCCATCGGCGCCGTCTCCGCCGCTTTGGCCTGCGCCCTGTTCCTGATGGTCAAGCACTGGGGCCTGGCGGCGCCGATCCTCTACACGGCCCGGTGGGCCGACTCGGGCCAGTGGACGATCTCCATCGGCATGCTTCTCGATCCGGTAAGCCTGCTCATGCTCACCGTGGTCTGCGCCATCTCATTTCTGGTTCAGATCTACTCCCTGGGCTACATGGCCGGCGATCCCGGTTTCTCCCGCTACTACGCCTACATGTCGCTGTTCGCCTGGGCCATGATCACCCTGACCATCTCCCCGACCCTGCTCCAGCTCTACATCTTCTGGGAGCTGGTGGGGCTCGCCTCCTATCTTCTCATCGGGTTCTGGTACGAAAAGTTCAGCGCCAGCGAGGCCGGCAAGAAGGCCTTCGTCATGACCCGGGTCGGGGACGTGGCCTTTCTCCTGGGGTTGCTCATCGCCCTGCTCGGACTGGGCAACCTCGACATCCTGGAACTCAACGGGCCGGCCGTGACCGGGAAGCTGCCGCCGGCGATGCTGACCCTGTCCGCCATCCTGATCTTCGGGGGGATCGCCGGCAAGAGCGCCCAGTTCCCGCTGCTCACCTGGCTGCCCGACGCCATGGAGGGCCCCACGCCGGTGAGCGCCCTGCTCCACTCGGCCACCATGGTGGCCGCCGGGGTCTACCTCTTCGCCCGGCTCTTTCCCTTCTTCAGCCACTCCCAGGTCGCCATGACCCTGTTTCTGGCCGTCGGCACCATCTCCATGCTCCTCGCCTCCACCATGGCCATGGTGAGCCGGGACATCAAGCAGGTCTGGGCCTACTCCACCATCAGCCAGCTCGGGTTCATGATCATGGGCCTGGCCGCCGGCGGGTACTTCGCCGGGGTCTTCCACCTGACCACCCACGCCGGGTTCAAGGCCCTGCTCTTCCTCTGCTCCGGGGTCTTCATCCACGCCTGCGGCTCCAACGACATGTTCGACATCGCCCGGAAGGGGGGACGGAGCCTCAAGGCGCCCATGATCTGCGTCACCATCGCAGCGGCGGCCCTGGCCGGCCTGCCGCCCTTTTCCGGATTCTTCAGCAAGGAGGCGGTGATGGGGGTCCTGGCCGAACTCCACAACCCCCTCTGGCTCATCGCTGCGCTCGCCGGCGCCTTCCTCACCGCCTACTACACCTTCCGCCTCATCTTCGTGATCCTCTTGCCCGGAGCCGGGATCGATCCCGCATCCGGAGGGGATCACGGCCCGGGGCACGGGGCGGACCATGGCGGGCACCACGAGGGGGGATACGCCGCCATGGCCTGGCCCTTGATCATCCTGGCCGGGATCACGGTGGTCCTGGGGTTCGGCCAGCACGGCCTGGAACGGTTCCTCACCGGTCCCCACGGCGGGGCCGCCCTCCACGGCGGCCACGGGGGAGGGCACCACCAGTGGCTCCTCTACGTGGCCTTGGGGGCGGCGATCGCCGGGGTCCTGCTGGCGTGGGTGGAGTTCGGCATGGCCGGAGCGGCCCGGATCGGGTTTGTGGAGCGGATCCCCGCCCTGCGGGACCTCTTCGCCGAACGGTGGTACATCGACCGGTTCTACCGCTGGTTCCTCGACACGGTCATCTACCGCGGATTCTCCCGGATCTTCACCCAGAACGACCGGACCGTCATCGACGGCTCCCTGGACGGACTCGGGCGGGGGACCGTGGAGGCCGGCCGGCTCCTTTCCAATCTCCATCTCGGGATGATCCAGTACAAGCTGATGGTCCTGTTCGTGACCATGATCTTCCTGGGGATCTACTTTTTCTTCACAGGGTGAGGACGCCATGCAGCTGACCTACGCCGAATTTCCCCTCCTGTCGATCCTCCTTCTCACCTGCGTGGGCGGGCTTCTGGCCATCCTGTTTCTGCCCGGGAATCGAATCCGGGAGATCAAATGGGTGAGCGCGGTCTGTTCCGGGATCACCATGGTCGTGTCGATTTTCATCTTTCTCGCCTACGACCAGTCCCTGGGCGGGTTTCAGTTCGTGGAGCGGATCGACTGGGTCCCGGCCCTGGGGATCACCTACTTCAACGGAGTGGACGGGTTCAGCGTGCCCATGCTGCTTCTGACGGGCATCGTCTTTTTCACCGGGGTGCTCACCATGTGGGAGCACGACCACCGGGTCAAGGAGTTCTTCGCCCTGATCTTCCTCCTGGTGGCCGGGGTCTTCGGGATGTTCATCACCCTCGACCTCTTCTTCCTTTTCGTCTGGTTCGATGTCTCCCTCTTTCCCATGTACCTTTTGATCGCGGTCTGGGGCTCCACCCGCAAGGAGTACGGGGCCATGAAGCTGACCCTCTATCTTCTGGCGGGCAGCGCCCTGATCCTGCCGGGGATCATCTATCTGGTGGTCGGCTCGGGGCTGAACACCTTCGACATCCTGGCGTTGACCGAGCCGGGCCTCTTCACCCCGTCCCAGCAGAGGTTCGTCTTCTTTCTGTTCTACATCGGCTTCGGCATCCTGGCCGGCGTCTGGCCCTTCCACACCTGGTCGCCCGTGGGCCATGTGGCGGCCCCCACGGCGGTCTCCATGATCCACGCCGGGGTGCTGATGAAGATCGGGGCCTTCGGTGTGCTGCGGGTGGGAATGTTCGTCTGCCCCGTGGGGTGGCAGTTCTGGGCGCCGCTGATGGCCCTCCTGGCCACCATCGGGATCGTCTACGGCGCCTTCGTGGGCCTGAGCCAGACCGACGTGAAATACGTCATCGGCTACTCCAGCGTCTCCCACATGGGGATCGTGGGCCTGGGGCTGGCCACCCTGTCGGCGGACGGGCTCAACGGCGCGGTCTTCCAGATGTTCGCCCACGGGGTGATGACCGCGCTCTTCTTCTCCTCGGTCGGCTACATCTACGACAAGACCCACACCAAGGCGATCGCCGAACTCGGGGGGCTGCTCAAGGCGATGCCGGTGGCCACCAGCTACTTCATCATCGCGGCCCTCACCGGCATCGGGGTCCCCTGTCTGGCCAGCTTCTGGGCGGAACTGATGGTCTTCATCAGCGCCTTCAAGGTCTATCCGGTCTACGGGACCTTCGCCATCGCGGCCCTGGCGGTCACCGCCCTGTTCATCCTGCGGGTGGTCCAGAAGGTCTGCCACGGGCCGGCGGACGACCGGTGGGCCGGTCTCCCGGACGTCTCCCTGGGTCTGGGCATCCCCCGGATCATTCTGGTCTCGGTGATCGTGCTCTTCGGCCTGTTCCCGTCCCTGATGTTCGATATGATCCAGAGCGCCACAATCCCTTTTCTGAGTAGGTTGCCCTGATGAATCCGTTCCTGTTTCAACCCGAACTTTTCGGCTGGTTGATGAGCGGCGTCTTCCTGAGCCTCTCTTTGGTCCGCCCCAATCCCAGGCGGGACTTCTTTACCGCGCTGGCCCTCTCGGCGGTGGGGATCGCGGTCTGCCTGGCCGGGCTGGGGCTCTCGGGGGACCTGTTCCACGGCGCCTATCGGGTGGACCTGTTTTCCCAGGTCTTCAAGGCCCTGCTCTTCATGGGACTCTTTCTGGTGATCTGCCTCTGCTCCGAGCTGAAGGGGATCCCGGAGCGTCTCCACTCCGAGTTCTACCTCCTGCTCACGGTCTGCACATTGGCCATGATGATGCTGGTCTCCAGCGTCCACCTGCTGACCATCTACATCGCCCTGGAGCTGTCGAGCTACTCCCTCTACATTCTGGTCTTTCTGCGGCGGCGGGAGGATTACGGCATCGACGCCGGCCTCAAGTACTTTCTGATCGGCGCCACCGCCTCGGCGGTGATGCTCTTCGGCTTCGCCCTCCTCTACGGCGCCACCCAGGCCGCCTACGTGGAGGAAATGCTCCGGGTGCTGCCGGGGATGATGGACCGGCCCCTGGTGGTCATCGGGCTCTTCCTGACCCTGGCCGGGTTCCTCTTCAAGCTGGCGGTCTTCCCCTTCCACTTCTGGGCTCCGGATGTCTACGAGGGCGCGCCCAACCAGGTCACCGCCTACATCGCCTCCGCCTCCAAGGTGGGCGCCATCGCCATCCTGCTCCGGATGGTGTCGCTGACCGGCGGCGGCAGCCAGTTTCTGGCCCACGCCCTGGTGGCGCTCGCCATCATCACCATGACCGTGGGCAATCTCTCCGCCATCGTCCAGAAGGATCTCAAACGGCTCCTGGCGTACTCCAGCGTGGCCCAGGCCGGTTACATCCTGATCGGGGTCCTGAGCATGAACGCCGCCGGCTACACCGGCGCCATCTTCTACGCCCTGGCCCTGCTGTTGATGAAGTTCACCGCCTTTTTCGTGGTGGTCAAGGTCGCCTACGACGGAAAGAACATCTCCGTCGACCGGCTGGCCGGTCTCCACCGGCGGTCCCCGCTTCTCGCCATGGCCCTGATGCTCTCCCTCTTCGGCCTGGCCGGGGTCCCGCCCACCATCGGCTTCACCGGCAAGCTCCTGCTCTTCACCGCCGCCATGAAACAGGGGTACTTCACCCTGGTCCTCATCGCCATGATCAACGTGGTGATCTCCCTCTACTACTATCTCCTCGTCATCAAGGCCGCCTACCTGACCGAACCCGCGGAGGAGCAGCCGGAACTCGAACTCGCCCCGCCCGTAAAGCTGCTGGCCGGCACCCTGGTCGCGGGCATGGTGGTGGTGGGGATCTATCCGACCTTTTTCTATGACCTGGCGGCGGCGGCGGCGCGGGTGCTGG
>CAYSLC010000286.1:0-6012 GCA_964431545.1 uncultured Desulfobacteraceae bacterium
ATCAACAGCTTTTTTCGCAAGACGGAGGCTACATCATGCATGGGTGCATTCTCCCGTTATTTGGATCACAACCATAACCTCGCAGGGGGTGGGGCATACCAGCCCTATGCGTCGCCAATATTGGGGATCGGAATTGTTCGAACCCTGTAGAGGCGGAACATGTATTTTTTTATCAGAATATAAATTTTTTTTCGTTAGATTGCTCATTGCCGGAAACCATATCAGGGATTTGCTTTTTCGTAAATTACCTAAGTTAATGGCATTATATCCCAGCCGGCTGATCGACGGCGGAATGTTTTGGAAGGAAGCAGGGTGGCTCACCGTTTTTATGGAGGACGAGAAACGCCTCCGCCACCAGGCCCGCCGGGGTGTCCCCCAGACACGGCGGGGGAGTGGTCCCCTTGCCGGGGCAGTCCGGTTCGGCCCCCTTCTCGAAGCACGGATCGCACGGAATTCCGGGCCCCGCAACGGCCACGGTAGGTCCGGCCGGCCTCCACCGGGCGGGATCCGAGGGGCCGAAGACCGCCAGGGTGGGCAGGCCCAGGTACGCGGCCAGGTGGGTGACCCCGGCGTCGTTGCCGATATACCCGCCGGCGGTCCGCAGATATTCGGCGAGAGCCACGAGATCCTGAAAGCGTCGGATCTCCGCCTCCGGACCGATCCTTGTATAAAGATCGGCCTCCAGATCCGACTCCGCGGGACCCAAAATCACCTCCGGGGAGAATCCCTTCTCCTCCAACAGTCTATGGACCGAGACGAATCTCGGCAGCGGCCAGTTTTTTTTGGGGCTTCCCGAGCCGGGATGGAGAACGACCCGCAGGGGATCGGCCGAGGGGGACCGTCGGTCGGTGGGCCGAACCCCCGCTCCGTCCCCCGGAGTGATCAGTCCCCGCTCCAGGAGTTCCCGGAGCAGATGGTCGGCCACATGGATCCGTTCTCCGGGCGCCGGGCGGGGCGCCACCCGGAAGACCGGCCGGTTCGCGGTCCGGGCCATGGTCTCCGCCGGGGGTTCCGAGAAGGTGAGCGCCACCATCGCGTCGAACCCCCGCAGGAGATCGACCAGCCGTGGGGCGGGGGATCCCGAATAGAGCCCTGAAAAAAGGGCCGATTCCATGGGGTGGGCGCGGTCCGCGACCGCCAGGTGCCGGGCCAGTTCGCCGACGGCGCCGCCGCAGAGAAGGTGGATCTCGGAATATCGCCGCCGCAGGCCCTCAAGGGCGGGAAAGGCGGTCACCACGTCCCCGAGAGCCCCGGGGTGGAGCACCAGCAGGCGCCGGCCTTCGGCCGCGGGATCGGTCATGTTCGATCAGTGGACCGAGGCGTACTTGGGCCCCACGATGAGCATGTTGTTGGTGAGGGTCGACTGGATCACTTCCATCTTGCTGCCGAAGACGAGTTCCCGGATCAGGCCGTGGCCGAAGGAGCCGAGCACCACCAGGGCGTCGTGCTCCACTTCATAGAGGTTCTCCTCCAGGCGGCCCGAATCGAAGAACCGCCAGCGGCGCAGGTGGGCCTCCAGCTCTTCGGTCAGGCCCGACGCCTCGATATGACCTTCGTAATCGGCCTTGCCTTGCCCTTCCCCCTGGGTGAAGACATCCAACGGCATGCCGGAGATCCGGGCGACGCGCAGCCCCAGCCGCAATGCCTTGGTGGCGTTTGCGGAGCCGCCGTAGAAGACGGTGATGCTCTTCCACGGCTTGTAGTTTGGGCTGGTGATCATCACCGGGAAGCGGGCCGACTGGACGATCCGGCGGACCCGCGGTCCGATGTGGCCCAGCCCGATCTTGGAGGAGAGATCGCTGATGCTTCGGGGGCAGCACATGAAGTCGAAGTTGGTGGGAATGTCCGGCAGCGTGGAAGCGGTGAAGTTTTTCGGCTCCAGAAACTGGGGCTCGATCCCCTCGCCGGTCGCCAGGGCCAGGGCGTGGGCCCGGGCGGTCTCCGGCGCGGTGAGGTAGGAGCCGTCCAGGTCGATCTGCACCACATCGTTTTCGAAATACATCAAAAACTTGATGAACTCCGGGATGTAGATCATCGGGCTGGCGTCCACCCGGCGGCAGAAGTAGAGCGAGTGGAGCAGGGTCTCCCTGCCCAGGGGCGTGTTTCGAAAGATGTGGAAAAGTTTGGGTTTCATCGCGGTTGTTCCCCCATGGTTGGTGTGATGCGGTTACTCGCGGGTGGTCTGGACCCTGAGTTCCTTCCGGTACTGATCGAGCAGGGTCGCCTTGGAAATCATCCCCAGGAACTTCCGATCGGCCGCCACAGGCATGCTGAACAGCCGCTTGGCGTCCATCCGCCCCAGCACCTCGGACAGGTCGTCGTCGGGGTGGACCGTGTCGGGCCGCGGGTCCATGATCTGTTCCAGAAGAACCACGTCATACATCAGCGGATCGAACAGGTGGGGGCGGATGTCGTCCAGGTGGATCATCCCCGCAAAATGGCCGGTCTTCGGCTCCTCCACCGGGAAATAGTTCCGGTGGGACCGTTTGACGATCTCGATGAACTCCCCCAGGCGCATGTCGGCGGTGACGGTGATGCAGTCGGTCTCCAGCAGCTCCTCCACCCGCAAGTCGGTGAGCACCCGGGCGTCGGTCCCCGGTCGGAGGAGATGGCCCCGCTCCACCAGGTCCTTCAGGTAAAAGGACGACGGTTCCAGGTAGTGGCAGAGGGTGGTGGAAACGGCCGATACGATGATGAGCGGCAGGATCACCTCGTAGCCGCCGGTGATCTCCACGATGAGGAAGATGGCGGTCAGGGGCGCCTGGAGGATCCCGCTCACCAGCCCCGCCATCCCCAGAAGGGCGAAACAGCCCTCGTTGACCCACCCGGCCGAGGGCCAGACGGCGCACAGGATCCGATGGTAGGTCAGCCCCGCCAAGCTGCCCACCACCAGGCACGGGGCGAAGATGCCGCCGGAACCGCCCCACCCCAGGGTCAGGGTGGTGGCCAGGATCTTGGCCAGGGTGAGCAGCGCCACCAAAACGATCCCCGGGGGGAAATCCCCGTTGATCATGGTCCGGATGGAGCTGTACCCCTCCCCCATGACCACCGGGAGGAAGAGGCCGATGATCCCCACGGCGCATCCGCCCGCCGCGGCCCGGCCCCACGACGGCGCGTGGACCTTTCCGGAGACATGGTGCATCCCTCGGAGGGCCCGGGTCAGCAGGATGGAGGCGGCCGCCGCCGCCACCGCCAGTCCCACCGCGGCGAGGATGTCGAGGATGTCGATATGGAAGAGGCGGTGGGCGAAGGCGATCTGGTTTCCCCGGAGGACCCGGCTCAGCTCCGTGCCGGCCACCGAGGCGATGGCGATGGGGACCACGTTGAGGGCGGTCCACTCCCCGAGGATCACCTCCACCGTAAAGACGAGTCCGGCGATGGGGGCGTTGAAGATGGCGGAGATCGCCCCGGCGGCGCCGCACCCCACCATGGTCACCCGCTGCCGGTCGTTTAGGGAGAAGAATTTGGCGATGTTCGATCCGATGGCCGATCCGCTCATCACCACCGGAGCCTCGGGGCCCGCCGATCCCCCCGACCCGATGGTCAGGCAGCTGGAGATCAGCCGGGAATAGCTGGAACGGAACCGGAGCAGCCCCCCGTACCGGGAGACGCTGTAGATCACCTCGGGCACCCCGTGGCCGGCGCCCTCCCGGACCCCCTTTTCCAGAAACAGGGACGACAGGGCCGCGCCGATCCCCGGCAGAAGGAAGGCCCACCAGTAGCGGCGGTAGTGGTGGAGGAATTCGAAAAGGGCTTCAATCGACCGGTTGAGGATCACGGCGGCGAGGCCGCTGCACACCCCCACCACCACCCCCATAAGGATCAGCAGGATCCGGTCGTCGAGCCGGAAGACGGTCCAGGAGGCGGGTTTTCGCCAGGGAGTGTAGATCCGCATCCGAATTTGCCGTCGGCTCCGGTCCCTATGGACGGCTGTCGGGGCCGTCCAGTTTCGCCTCGAAGCGTTCGATGGTGGAGAGAAATTCCGTTTCCGAAGGTCCCGTCTCCAGGAACCGGTCCAGGAACCGGGAGAAGGACGGGTCCCGGACGCAGAAGGAGAGCCGGGAGAGGAGGTGGAGGTGGTGTTTCACCGTGGGGCTCAACAAAATAAAGAGGACGAACACGGGCCGGTCGTCCACGGCCCGGTAGTCCACCGGCTTCTCCAGAAAACAGGTGGTGATGGTCGACTCGGCTGCCAGCTCCGGAAGAGGCGTCCGGGGATGGGGGATGGCCACCCCTTTGCCGACCCCGGTGGAGGTGAGTTCCTCCCGCTCCAGAAGCCGGTTGAGGACCGTGGTCCGGGCTTCCTCCGGCAGAAATGGCATCCCCGCCACGGCGGCCTCCAGGACCTCCGGCACGTCCCGTCCGCCGACCCCCCGGAGGAGTCCGCCCCCGCCCATGGCACCGGCCAGGGTTTCGGCACGGGGCGGGCGAAGGTCTTCGCCCGGCGTCTTTGGGAGATCGAAGGAGAGGCTGTGGGCCTGGGCCCATCGGTCGAGTGCGGCGGCTTCGAAGACGCAGTTCGGTCCGTTTTTACGGATGGGGATCCGCCCCTGGCGGATCCACCGGTCCACCGTGGACAGAGGGACATCCAGCCCGCGCGCGACTTCGTCGATTCTCAATCTCATTGGCGACAACATCCGCCCCCTTCAGGTCGATTTATAAAACTTACAATATAGGAAGGATCGATCTTCAAATCAAGGGGTTTTTTCCGGATGCGGCGGCGCCGGTTCTTCCCGTTCCGTTTTCGGCGTCAGTCCGTAGTAGAGGAGACCCGCCGCCGTGATGGCCGGAAGGGACCCGCCCAGCGGATAGTCCATCCAGAGGATCGCCTCGAAGAGGAGGAAGCCGCAGGCCCAGCAGAGCAGCGCCCTGAAGTTGAAGCCTCTGTGGTACCAGTACCGGCCGCCCTCCCGGTAGAGGTCCGCCACATCGAGCCGGCGGCGGCGGATCAGGAAGTAGTCGGTGATCACCACGCCGAAGAGGGGGACGAACATGGCGCCGATCAACAGCAGGAAGTTCTCGTATTGGTCGATGGGAAAGATGAGCGCCACCCCGATGGAGAGCAGGCCGGCGATCCACATGACCGCACGGGCCCCGACCCGTTGGGAGATGTTGAGCACCGAGCAGGTGGCGGAGTAGACGTCCGGAAAATCGGAGGTGATGGTGGAAAAGACCACCATCACCAGCCCCGGCACCGCCAGGCCTAAAGCGCCCATGGTCCGCAGGATCAGCATCCCCGGATCGCTCTCCCCGGTCACCAGGGTCGCCATGAGTCCCAGGACGTACATCCAGGAGGAGACGATGAAATAGCCCCCCCAGGTGTTCCAGAAGGCCGATTTCGGGGACTTGGCGAACCGCGAGTAGTCGGAGACCAGGGGCATCCAGGAAATGGGCATGGCGATGACCAGATCGAGTCCCGTCATGAAGGGCATCGGCTTCGGAACCGCGGCGGTGAGCCCCGTGCCGAAGGTCCTGACGGATACCCAGGTCATGAGGAGGATGACGGCGGCCAGGCCGACCACGGCCGCGGACTGGAGGCGCTTCCAGAGCGGTTTTCCGGTGAAGAGCGCCCACAGAAGGGTGCCGAGGCCGATGAGGATGATCCAGAACTCGTTTCTGGCCGCGATTCCCCCCATGGGCCGGCCCAGGGCGGCGCCGGCCTGGCCCCCGATGATCAGCATGATGGAGGCCCAGCCGATCAACTGGATGATATTGAGCACGGCGGCCAGATTCGAGCCCCGGATCCCGAAGGCGGCCCGGACCGAGACCATGGCGGTGATGCCGTGTTCCGCCCCCGGCGCCCCGCCCAGGGCCATGAAGGTGTTGCCGATGACGTGCCCCAGCAGGATGGCCCAGAGCCCGGCCTGGAACCCCATGGGGGCGAGGAAGCCGCCGGCCCAGATTTCGGCCAGGGAGATGGCCACGCCGGCCCAGAGGATGAAAAAGTCGAGGCCGCCCAGGTTCCGGCCGGACGGATCGATGGGGTGGATGTTCATGTGGTCCTCCTTGTTC
>CAYSLC010000287.1:0-6005 GCA_964431545.1 uncultured Desulfobacteraceae bacterium
GATGAATGGCCGCCGGCCGGGTGACGGCGGTGGCGGGGGCCAGGTTGCCGGAAAGGACCGCCAGCCCGCCTTCCGGGTGCCACGGATCCGTCCGGGGCCGGATGACCAGGGGATCGCCCGGCGCCACGCCTTCCAGATTCTCGGCCACGGATCGTCCTGAAACCGTCAGGGCCTCCCCGTGGAGCAGGTCCCGGATCTCCCGCATCACCGCCGGCACGCCGCCGGCCCGGTGAAAATCGGGGACGTTGGCCGCGGCGGCCGGGTTGACCTTGGCGATATGGGGCGTGGTGCGGCAGAGGTCGTCGAAGCGGTCCATGGCCACCGGCGCGCCCGCCTCGTACCCGATGGCGGGGAGGTGGAGCGCCACGTTGGTGGAGCCCCCCACCGCCGCCGTGAGCCGGATGGCGTTTTCGATCCCTTCCCGGCGGATGATCCGCCGGGCCGTGGTCCCCTCCCCCACCATCTCCACGATCCGGACCCCGGACCGCTGGGCGGCCCGGAGGCGGTCGGCGTGGGTGGCGGGGATGACGGCGGTGCCGGGAAGGGAGATGCCCAGGGCTTCGGCCACGCATCCCATGGAGTTGGCGGTGCCCAGGAAGGAACAGGAGCCGCAGCTCGGCATGACGCAGTCCTCCAGGCGGTCGTATTCGGCCTGGCCGATGCGGCCGGCCTTGAGCATCCCCAGCCCTTCGGCGATGGAGGTGGTGTCGGCGGCCCGGCCGTCGAAGGAACAGCCCCCTTCGGCGGGTCCGCCCGTCACCAGGATGGCCGGCACGTCGAGGCGGGCCGCGGCCATGAGCATCCCCGGCACGATCTTGTCGCAGGAGCCCAGAAGGACCACCCCGTCGAGCCGGTGGGCCTGGACCATGGTCTCCACGCTGCCGGCGATCAGCTCCCGGGAAGGGAGGATGTAGTGCATCCCCCCGTGGCCGCTGGCGATGCCGTCGCAGGCGGCGATGACCCCGAACTCCAGGGGAGTCCCGCCGGCCCGGTAGATCCCCTGGGAGACGTATTCCGCCACCCGCCGCAGGTTGTAGTGGCCGGGCACGATCCGGTTCCAGGAGTTGGCGATGCCGATGAGGGGCCGGTCGAGGTCGTCGTCGCTGTACCCCATCGACTTGAAGAGGGCCCGCACCTTCGACCACCGGGGCCGCTTCAGGATTTTTTGGCTGCGACGCGTCATCAGACCCGAACGTCCCCCCGGTCGAGCACCGTCCGGCCGTCGATCTCCAGGGTCGCTTCCGCGTAGATGACGTCGATGTGGCAGGGGGCGGCCACGCTGCCGCCGATGGCGTAGTTGGAGCCGATGCCGTTGTGTCCGAAGCCCCGCCGGCCCAGATCCTCCAGGTTGGTGGCATAGGTCCGGCTGGCCGGGTTGAGGCCCACGGCGAACTCGGCCAGGTTGTAGGCGCTGAGATCCTTGAAGGAGCGGAGGGTCTCCCACAGGTAGTCGGCCGCCTTGCCGCCGGTCACCCCGGTGACCATCCCCTTCTTGACCTCGATGGTCACCGGCTCTTCCCGGATGACGCCGTACCCCATGAGCCGGACATCCCCCACGATGACCCCTTCGGCGGTCCCCTCCACGGGCGAGATGTTCAGCTCGCTGTTGGGCAGGGCCGCGAACTGCCCCGGCTCCCGGAAAAGGCCGGTCTCGTACTGGACCGGCCGGCCCGTGATCTCGGCGGTCAGGTCGGTGCCGCCGGCGGCGGTCATCCGGATGGTCTTTCCTTCGGCCATGATCGCGCCGATCCGCCGTCCGATCCGGTCGTTCTCCTCGAAATCCCCCTGGATGCCGCCGGCGCAGAGGCAGTCTTCGGTCACCTCGCACATGGTGCAGACCCGGGAGCCGTTGTTGATGGCCTCGATGCGGGCGTCGGTGTGGGTCATGGACCAGCTGGTGGGCATGAAGAGGACGTCGCTCCGTCCGCAGGCCCCCACCACCGCCTTGGGCACCTGGGCGCCGTGGGCCCCGGTGGGCGGAAAGCTGACGATGGTGGGCATCCCGCCGGCGGCATAGGCCGCCGCCGCCAGGGCCTCGGCCAGGCGCAGCTTGTTGGTGTCGCAGGCGATCACCACGTTTTCGCCCGGTTTGACGCCGGCGCACTGGGTCATGGCCTTCATGGCGCCGGGCATCATCTCGATGAAGCTGGACGGCGCCGGGATATAATGGAAATGTTCGATGGGCCAGCTCATGACCCCCTCCTTTCGGTTTCAGACGATGGCTCTCGCGTTTCGAGAAAGGCGTCCCGCGCCTTTCTGCGGTGGCTCCCGATGGCCGCCTTGGCCCGATCCGGGTCCCGGGCCTTCAGGGCCTCCAGGATCTCCCGGTGGTCCTGGTCGGTCCAGGGGAGCGGGCGGTTCCGGTTCCGGGCGAACTGGAACCGGACGATCTGGACGTGGGCGTTCAACCGCCGGTACATCTTGATGAGGCGCCGGTTGGCCGTCAACTCGATGATCGCCTGGTGGAACCGGCTGTCCTTTTCCATGAAGGCGCTGTATTCGAAGCCGTTCTCCGGCATCAGGGTCTCCCGGTAGAGATCCTCCAGGTGCGCAAGCTGTGCGTCGGTGATCTCCGGTGCGATGGTCTCCACGGCGCCCGCCTCCAGGATCGACCGGACCTCTTCGATCTCGTGGATATCCTCCTCGGAGATATCCCGGACAAAGGTCCCCTTCCGGGAGGTGATCTCCACCAGCTCTTCCCCCGCCAGCCGGAAGAGGGCATCCTTGATGGGGCTGTTGCTCACCCCCAGTTCCGCCTGGAGTTGCCGGATGTTGATCTGGTGGCCCGGCGGATACTCCAGACGGGTGATCCGCCGCTTGATCAGCGAATAGATCTTTTCGTTGATGTTGGTGACGTCGATGACCGACTTTTTCTCTTCCATTTCCCGCAGCGCTCCGTCTTTCCATTCAGCAATTGGCCTCTTTCCCGGCGATCGCGTCGTCTTCTGACATATTCCCGCGGCCCGGTCAACGGATAGACCGGGGGCGGCGGTCAGATCCCGCAGGAGACCGACTCCCCCCCGTCTTCCTTCAGCGGCTTTGGCCGGCCGGTGAAGCGACGCAGGAGCATCCCCGCCAGGGGAGAGATCCAGATCAGGATGGCGGTGATGCCGAGGGCGGCGGCGATGGGCCGGCTGAAAAACATGAGCAGGTTGCCGTTGGCCGTGATCATCGCCTGCATGAAGTTCTCCTCCAAAAGCGGCCCCATTACCATGCCGAGGATGAGCGGCGCCACGGGGAACCCGTTCTCCTGCATGAAAAAGGAGAGAAACCCGGTCCCAAGGATGACCATCACCCCCATCAGGGAGTTGTTGATGGCAAAAGCGCCGACGGTGCAAAACACCAGCACCAGCGGCATCAGGACTTCGGCGGGCACCCGGAGCATCTGCTTGGAGATCTTGATGGCCACGAATCCCATGGGCAGCAGGATCAGGTTGGCGATGAAAAACGAAACAAAGATGGAATAGACCAGGGGCGCGTTTTCCAGAAAGACCACCGGCCCCGGCTCCAGCCCCTTGAGAAAGAGGACGCCGATGACGATGGCGGTCACCGAATCGCCGGGGATGCCGAAGACCAGGGAGGGGATCCAGGTGGCGCAGGTGGAGGCGTTGTTGGCCGACGATGCCGCCACGATCCCCTCCGGATGGCCGGTACCGAAGGCATCGCAGTTTTTGGAAAATTTCTTCGCGATGCCGTAGGCGACCCAGGCCGCCATATCGGAGCCCGCCCCCGGCAGGGCCCCGATGAGGGTGCCGATGAGCGCCCCCCGGGGGACGTTCCATTTGTACCGCCAGACGATCCGGCCGGTCCCTTTGAAGACATGTCCGCCCCCGGTCACCCTCACGTCGGCGGCGCCGTCCCGCCGGGTCAGGGTCCGGCAGACCTCCCCCACCGCAAAGACGCCGATCATGGCGGAGATGAAATGGATCCCCTCCATCAGCTCCAGGACGCCGAAGGTGAAGCGGGGGGCGCCCGAGATCATGTCGAAGCCGACCATGGCCAGAAGCAGACCGATACAGGTGGAGACCATCCCCTTGACGGGCTGATCGGCGCAGACAAAGGCCGCGGTGGTGAGGCCGATGACCGCCAGCCAGAAATACTCGTAATATTGAAACTCCAGCGCGAATTCGGCCAATAGCGGCGCCGTGAGGCTCAGCCCCACCGCCCCCACCAGCCCCCCCATGACCGAGCAGACCAGAGAGATGCCCAGGGCCTTCTCCCCCAGCCCCTTCCGGGTCATGGCATAGGCCTCGTCGGCATAGGCGGCCGAAGAGGGGACGCCGGGGATCCGGAGGAGGGCCCCCGGAATGTCCCCGGCGAAAATCGCCAGGGCCACCGCGGTGGCGATGGCGGCCAGGGCGGCCACCGGCGTCAGGTAAAAGGTGATGGGCACCAGCAGGGCCACGGCAACGGTGGCCGATATGCCCGGCATGGCGCCCGTGAAAAGGCCGAAGGCGCAGGAGCCGACAATGACCAGGAGGATCTCCCAGGTCATGACCAGCCGGATGGCTTCAATCAGATTCTCCATTTTACAGAATCCCCCGCAGCATCCCCTCGGGAAGCGGCACCCGCATCCATTCCGCAAAGACGAAATAGACCACGAAGGAGAAGAGAACGGCGATGACAAGGGAGGAGAGCACATGGGCCCGCCCCCTTGTCCAGAGCATCAGCGGAAAGAGGATCAGCACCGCTGTAATCGGAAATCCCAGCCGCCGGGAAAAGAGGATGTAAAAAAGGAGCGCCGCAAAGATCAGCGCCAGGGTGACGTAGGTCCGGGGCTTTTTCGCCCACGATTCCAGCGCATACCATCCCTCCGCCGGCACGCGCTTCAACCCCTTGTAAATCAGCACGCACCCGCCCAGGATCATGCACCCGGCGATGATGGTCGGAAACAGCCCCGGCCCGTAGGGGACGCCGGGCAGCGCCGGATAGGACCGCGATTCCACGATGATGAAGATGGAAAACGCGATGATCAGCACTCCCAGGATGGCGTCGTTGAAGCGCATGGGGATCCTCCTTCCAGCCGGTAGCGGCTACTTGGCCATCCCGACCGCCCGCATGACCTCGCAGATGGACTGGTCCTGCTCTTTGTGAAACTGCCGGGCCTCCTCGGGACCCTTCCAGACCTTCTTGAAACCCCGCTTCTCCATGAAGGCGGTGAATTCCTCGCTCTCGAAGGCCGTCTTGACGGCATCCACCAGCTCCGCCTTGATCTCCGCCGGCAGTCCGGCGGGCGCGCCGATCATCCGCCAGGTGTAGACGGTCCAGTCGGTGCCGGTGGCTTCTTTGAGCGTCGGCACCTCGGGCAGTTCGGAGAACCGCTCCTCGGACATGGTCGCCAGGGGGCGCAGCTTGCCCGCCTTGATGAGCGGCAGCGCGCTGGTCAGGGGCGGCGTCGCCGCGTCGATGGAACCGGAGGCGAGGTCCTTCAGCGACGGCGCTTCGCCCTGGGAGGGCACCCACGGCACCTTCTGCGGCTCGACCCCCTCTTTGTAGAGCCAGCCGGCAAAGGCCAGGTGCCAGATTCCGCCGGTCCCGGTCCCCGATGCCTTGTAGGTGCCGGCGGGTTTTTCCTTGATGGCATCGAGCAGTTCCTGGGCCGTCCCGAAGGGCGAATCCGCATTGACCGACAGCCCCGCCGGTTCGGCGTTGATCAGGGCGATCTGGGTGAACTTCTTGTAGGTGAGGTCCGTCAACCCTTTGCAGACCAGTTGGCTCAGGTCGACATTGATGGTGCCGATGGTGTAGCCGTCCGGATCGGCGGTGGCCAGGGCGGAGTGGCCGATGATGCCCGACCCGCCGGTCCGGTTGACCACATTGATGGGCTGGCCCAGCTCTTTTTCCATGATGGCCGCCAGGGTGCGGGCCACCGTATCGGTGCCGCCGCCGGCGCCCCAGGGGCAGATCAGCGTGATGGGCCGGTCCGGCCATTCGGCCCGGGCGTCGGGTGCGGTGACGGCCGCCGCCAGGATCACCGCCAGTGCCAGGATGGCGCCCTTGAGACA
>CAYSLC010000288.1:0-5981 GCA_964431545.1 uncultured Desulfobacteraceae bacterium
CGTCTTTCCTTATATAGTTCGGTCTCGTGGTCTCGGTGTTGTGTATATGTGACTGTACAGAAGGAACGGGTCGCCCCCCGTCACCAGGACCTCGTTGATCTCCGGGGTCTTCTCGATCCAGGCCAGGGCTTTTTCGAGCTTCCCCTTGGAGACGGCGGCGTTCGGGGAGTGGACGTCTTCGATCTCCCAGTTGCGCTGGCAGTAGACGCAGATCTGCGGACAGGTGATCACCGGCTTGAGGATGACGATGTTGGGGTACCGGCGGGTGATCCCCTCGATGGGGGAGGTGTCGTGCTCGATCATGAAATCCATGGATCGACGGTCGCAGGCCCGGTGCTCCCGCATCCTGGTGACGTACTCGACGGGCGGAATCACCTGGGCCCGGACGGCCGCGTCCCGTCCCTCGCCGGGGGCTTCGTCCATCAAGGAGAGATAGTAGGGGGTGATGCCGAAGGGGATCTTGTGTTTCCGGGCCAGGTCCACCGCCCGGTAATCCGCATCGGTGATGCCCACCAGGTTGCCGAGGGTGTCCGGGTCCCGGATGATGTGGCCCGTGTGCCAGCGCCAGTCGTCCCATTCCACATCCGAGGCGTTGAAGTACTTTATGATCCTCGCCTTGTTGCGGCTGCGTCGGCGCCGGGCCTCGTCTCCCAGGCCGCTGTCGTACCGGTCCATGAACCGGCGGGCGTTCCGGGCCATCCGGGAGAGGTCCGCCGATCTGAGTTTGGCCGCCTTGCGCCCTTGGTGCCGGACGAAGGCCGGCACCTTGTCCCGGTAGACGCCGGTCTTGCCCCCCACGGCCCGGATCAGATGGTCCAGCTCGTCGAAAAAGCCCGGACTCGGCCGTTCCATCCCCCGGTAACTCTCCTTGTGAATCAGGTCGTCGAGATATTCCAGGAGGCTGAACCCGGCCAGCCGTTCGCTTCGGGTGGCCAGGAGGGAGCGGAAGACGTTGACGGCGTTCCGGGTCAGGATCCATTCCAGGGGCGGTATGGCCGGGTCGTCCTCGAAGGTGGAAAAGAGGGTGTCGGAGAGGAAATATCGCAGCCGGGTACGTTTCTCCGGGACCGGGTCCGTGGACAGGAGGATCGTTTTGAGATCCGGAACCCCCTCGAGGATCCGGAGCAGTCGTTTTCGAATGGCCTGTTGATTCATGGAGATGTTTCCTTTGGGTGATCAACCGTTTATCGAGAACGGCGCCGACCCGGGGCCCGGTCCGTCGATAAAACGGAAGGCGCCCGACCGGATCGGGGGTGGTTTGGGATCAGGCGGTGTCTCGATTTCGGAGGCGGCGGAGGCCCCAGAGCAGCGATCCGAGTCCGAGCACGCACATGGCGGCGCAGAGAGGGGCCACCGTATCGATCCCCCCCAGGCTCCAGGCGGCGCCCCCCAGAAGGGCGCCGCAGACACGGCCTCCGGCCGCGACGGCAAAGTAGGCGGCCATCATGGTGGCCCGGGCCGACGGCAGGACCTCCGTGAAGAAGGAGAGGGCCACGACGATGGTGAACTCCACGAAGAGGTAGATGCCGAAGATCCCGGCCAGGGCCGCGGCCAGACGATCCCCGGTCAGCGGGAGCACCAGATAGCCGGCGGCCGACAGGACCGTTCCGGCGACCAGGGACCGGCTCAGCCCGGCCCGGTCCGCCAGGGCCGCCGAAACCCCCTCGCCCAGCAGTTCGGCGGTGCCGATGACGGTGGCCGACAGGCCCAGGGCGACCACGTTGAGCCCGTAGGCCCCCTCGAGCCAGACCCCGTAGACGACGAAGAGCGTGTCGCTGGCCCCGTTGAAGAGGAAGGTGAATCCCAGGGCCCCCAGGGCCGCGGGTTCCCGCCGGATGAGGCCGAAGGCCTCCCGGAACCCGAAATCCCGCCGTCCCCGCTGCCTCTCCCCGGCGCCGCCGGGCATGAGGAACCAGAGGGAGATAAGACCGGTCACTGCCATCCCCCCCAGGGCGAAGAAGGGGGCCCGCCAACCGTAGGCCTCGATGAGGATCCCCACCACGGGGATGCCCACGAGGGTGCTGGCCGCCCAGCTCACCTCCAGGGCCCCGATGGCCATGGCCCGCCGCCGGTAGGGGACCTTTTCCCCCACGTAGGCCAGGATGGCGGGATCGAACATGCTCTTTCCCAGGCCGGCCAGCAACATCCCCACAAGGACGGTTCCGTAAAAGGGGAGAAAACCGGCCGTGAACATCCCCGCGGCCAGCACCAGCAGTCCCCCGAGGAACATGAGCCGATGTCCCCAGCGGTCCGCCAGGGGGCCGAAGACCAGGCTGAGCATGCTGGTGGTCTGGTTGACGGCGATCAGGGAGGTGACGGCGGTCAGCGGCACCCCCAGCCCCCGGCTCAGGGCCGGGGCGAACGGATAGACGAACCGTCGGGCCGTGTTGAGAAAGAGCCTGCAGACGGCCGCCGCGACCACCTGGGGGATCAGCCGTGATCCGGGGGGCGGCGGGTCGGCGGTCCGCTCCGGGTCGGTTCCCTCCGCCTCAGCGCGCAAGGGCCGTCCCGATGAAACACCAGGGTTCGCTCTCCTGGATGGTGATCCGGACGGAATCGGTGTCCGTGAGGCCGTCGTCGTCGGTCACCGTCAGTTCGAAGGTCAGGGATGTGCCGTCGGCCGCGTCCGGCGCCGTAAAGGTGGCGCTCTCCCGGTCGGCGTCGGTGAGGGAGACCGAGGGGCCGTCGGTCTGGCGCCAGACATAGGTCTCGATGCCGGAGTCGGGATCGGAGGAGCCGGAACCGTCCAGGGTCACGTCGTCCCCGGTCTCCACCTCGAGATCCGGCCCGGCATCGGCGGTGGGCGCCCCCCCGCCGGAGTCCCGGCGGCCGGAATGGCGGACGTCCCGCTGAAACATGGGCCACGGGCTGTCGCCGAGATCCTGGGACCGGGTCTCCACGGCGCAGATCCGGCCGGAAGCGGTCCCGATGTAGAGGATGCCGTCGGCGTCGATGACCGGCGCCGAGGCCCCGGCCTCGCACGCCAGGGTCCACTTCCCGGTGCCGTCCGGGTTGACGGCGTGGAGGTTCCCGTCCGTGGAGGCCGCATAGATGGTGCCGAAGGAGCCGACGGCCGGCGCGGCGGTGATCGGGCCGGCGGTCTCAAAGGACCAGACCTCCGTGCCCCCCGGCCCCACCGCATGGAGCGTGCCGTTCTCCGTTCCGGCGAGGATCGTCCCGTCGGTCCCGATCACCGGCGGCGCGAGTACGGCGCCGTCGGTCCGGAACCGCCATTTCAGGGTTCCATCCCGTGTGACGGCGTAGAGGTACCCGTCGTCGGCGCCCCCATGGATCGTATGGTCCCGGCCGATGGCAAGCCCGCCGTTCACCGCCCCGTCGGTCCGGTAGGACCATCGCTCGGTGCCGTCCGGATTCACCGCGTACAGCCTGAAATCGGCCGACCCCACGTAGATGACGCCGTCGGCGCCCACGGCGGGGGCCGTGGGGAGGCCGCCGGTGGGGAAGTCCCAAAGAACGTTCCCCTCCGGGTCCACGGCATAGAGGCGCAGGTCTCCGGAGCCGATATAGATCGTGCCGTCCTCGCCCAGGGCCGGCGCCGTGAAGATGTCGCTGCCGGTGAGCACCACCCATTCGAGGGCCCCCGCCGAGGTGAGGGCGTAGATTCGGCGGTCCGTGGACCCGAAGTAGACACCGCCGTCCGGACCGACGGCGGGGGAGGCCAGGATCCGCCACTCCGTGGGGTACCGCCAGGCCAGCTCCCCCTCCGGGTCGAGGGCATAGAGGTGCCAGTCGGCGGAACCCACGAGGATCCGTCCCTCGGCGTCCACGGCCGGAGATCCGTCGACGGGGCCGGCGGTCTCGAAGGTCCACAGCAGATCGCCGGGAGCGGCGGATGCGGGCGGAGGCGCCGGCCCGGCGGCGATCATCAGCGCCATGAGGATCGACGGGAGAAGGACGGGTTTCACGGTTCTTTATCCTTACGGCTTGAAAATGTGGGGCGCAACGGCGGAAAAAGGGAGGCTCCCTCCCGCCGTCCGTGCCAAAAATTTATAAAATACCAGGCTCTTTCCGGGGTTTCAACCGGAAAGTCGCCCGGGAATATGGCTTTTCAAACCGGGGCAATTGTGGTAAGGCTCTCCAGATAATGGGAAACATCATCTGCATAGCCAATCAGAAGGGGGGCGTGGGCAAGACCACGACGGCCATGAACCTCTCCACGGCCCTGGCCCTGTCCGGCAAACGGGTCCTCATGGTGGACTGCGATCCCCAGGCCAACGCCACCACCGGCATCGGGCTGGACAAGAACGCCATGGAAAAGACCCTCTACCACGGGCTCATCGGCGAGACCGAGGCCCGTCGCCTCATCGTCCCGTCCCAGGTGGAGAACCTGATGGTGATCCCCTCCCGGGTGGAGCTGATCGGGTTCGATGTGGAGATGATGGAGGATCCCGGCCGGGAGAGCACGCTCAAGGGGCTGATCCGACCGTTGGGAAACGCCTTCGACTACATCCTCCTCGATTGTCCGCCCTCCCTGAGCCTTCTGACGGTCAACGCCATGACGGCCGCCGATGCCCTCCTGATTCCTCTCCAGTGCGAGTTCTACGCCCTGGAGGGCCTGGGGCAGCTGGTGCAGACCATGAAGCGCATCCAGTCCAAGCTCAATCCCGGTCTGACCATCCGCGGCATCCTGCTGACCATGTTCGACCAGCGCACCAACCTGGCCCACCAAGTGGCCGAGGACGCCCGACGGTATTTCAAAGGGCTCGTCTTCGAGACCATGGTCCCCCGGAATATCCGCTTGAGCGAGGCCCCGAGCTTCGGCAAACCGATCCTGCTGTACGACCCCCACTCGGTGGGCGCCAAAAGCTACATGGCCCTGGCCGAGGAGATCCTGGCCGGCGACGGCCGCAAATAAAAGCCGGGAGGGAACCATGCGGGAACCCACATCGGGGAGCGGCTCGGGGGAGACCCCCGGCGCCGGCCCCAGGAAACGGAAAAAGATGGCCCTGGGCCGGGGCCTGGACGCCCTGATCCCCGGAATGGAGTCGGCGACCCCGGCGGCCCCGGACCCGGGGGGACCGAGGGACTATTTCCTCTGCGATATCGACCAGATCCATCCCAACCCCTACCAGCCCCGGATGCGGTTTTCCGAGGCCGAGCTGGAGAGCCTCTCCGAGTCGATCCGGGAACAGGGGGTGCTCCAGCCGCTGCTGGTCCGCCAGGCCGACGAGGGGTTCGAGCTGATCGCCGGCGAACGCCGCCTGCGGGCCTCCAAGCTGGCGGGGCTCGACCGGGTGCCGGTGGTGGTCAAGGAGATCTCCGAGGCCAACCACCTGGAGATGTCCATCGTGGAGAACATCCACCGCCAGGACCTGAACCCCCTGGAAGAGGCGGATGCCTACCACCTTCTCATGACCGAATTCGACCTCACCCAGGAGCAGGTGGCCCAGCGGGTGGGGAAGAAGCGACCCACCGTCACCAATTTTCTGCGACTGCGGCAGCTCCCCGAGGCGATCAAGGAGTCGATCCTGGACGGGACCCTGAGCATGGGCCACGCCCGGGCCCTCCTGGGGGCCGAGACCCCGGCCCACCAGCGGGCCGTGTGGCGGGATGTGGTCGCCAGGGACCTCTCCGTGCGCCAGACCGAGCGGATGGTCCAGCGGCTCAAGGAGCCCAACCCCCCCGCCGGGGGTCCGGCCCCGGATCCCGACGGCGTCTACTTCGGCCAGGTGGCCGATGACTTATCCCGCCAGTTCGGTACCAAGGTCCAGATCCGCCGGAAGGGCAGGAAGGGCAAGGTGGAGATCGAGTTTTACAGCGACGAGGACCTCGACCGGCTGATCCAATTGTTCCATCGCCCCGAGGGGGACTAGCCGGCCCGGATCGTCCCCTCGGATGTCGTCGGGATCACCTCCGCAATCCATTTGAAAACGCCAGTTCACCCCCATTGGTCAGTCTTTCAGAACAAATAGTTTGAAGATGATGTTGTCGGAAAGGAGTCCCTCATGAGTCGGAAAAAC
>CAYSLC010000289.1:0-336 GCA_964431545.1 uncultured Desulfobacteraceae bacterium
AGGCGGTACGGGAAGACATCCGACGCCGGGCGTCCGATGTTCGGTATCGTTCCGCGAACGAGTCGTCGTGAGACTTCGGGGAGGGGAATTCCAGCCCGCCCGTCTGGTGGATCGATTGAATCTCCACCGCGTGCGTCGACATGGGGCGCGTGAATCCGGATTGCGTCATCCTGATCACGGCAACGCCCGTATACGGTTTCGAGCCCATTGAGATGGGATAGAAGGTCGCGGGCGCGTTCGGAATCGATCCGACCAAACTCGATCGAGAATCCTGGATCGCCAACCGCCAGGGGTTTGCCAGCCTGATGCGGGTGCTCATCCACGAAGTGCAAGCCG
>CAYSLC010000289.1:346-5928 GCA_964431545.1 uncultured Desulfobacteraceae bacterium
ATGCTGCATCATCCTGTCGGGTGATGTCCGTTACGCCTTCAGCACCATGGCGAAGTTCCGAAGCAAAAACCGAGGGATTCAGATCAAGCAGCTCACCAGCAGCGCCATCAATAACAAGCCGAAGCAAAGCAAACTCCTCGAAAAGCTGGGGAGAATCGCGGAAAAGAAGGAGCACCGGTTCGGGTGGGAGAAGGACCCCCACTTGGCGCTCCGCATGACGCAGCCGATCGTGGAGGTGCTGGTCCGGTTCAAGCTCATCAAGGAGAGCGAGGTGTTCTGGACCGATGTGGTTCAGGGGGTTCTACCGGAGGGGAAATCATCGCTGATCCATGCCTCCAATAATGTCGGGTGGGTCAAGTTACGGGGAGGGAAGGCGCGTGGAACATCGGCTGCTGTCCGGAATCGATGGGGATACGGATATTCTTTTCGATGTGTAGGCCGTCATTCCGGGGCATTGGCGCGAAAGGGGGCTCCGGAAACGGAAAAGGTTTTTTTCGTCCTGGCTGAGATCAGCCGATTCGATCGATCCAATACTCCGGTCGCCGGTGCCCGTGCGCAACGGCGACGATATACAGATGATTCAATGCCAACTACCTCTGTTAGGATTCTACCCCGAACACCTCCTCCAATGGGATTCCTCGGGTTCTTCCTTCCCGATGGGCAGCCAATCTTCTCCGCGCCTCCTCGGTCCAGATCTTGTCGATCTCCTCGTCCGGCCGATCGAGGCTGTGGATCAGCTCTTCAATGAGCATGAACCGGTCGCGTGGTTTCAAGCGTAAGGCTTTTTCCAACACGGACTCGACATATTCCATATTCGTGTCCTTTCAATATCCTTTGTACCGCGCCCCCTGCGTTTTGTTTGGTTTGGAGGCACCATTCCCGGATGATGCTCTACCGGTGAGATCAAGTGAATGTGATCATATCTCAAAGGAGTGTCGGCATGTCAACTTCACATTTGGTCAAGGCGTGTAAGGGTGGCCGATTCCATCCGGTACTCCATAGGCGTACCCTGTACGCAGACGGATGACTGTTGATGAGGAAAATCCGTATTTTGGGGGTAGGATTTTTCCGTATACCGAGATGATCGATGCTGAAATCCTACTTCCGATACCCGTGCGCAAACCCCTTGTCGTAAAGCTTCGAAGCATGCCGGAACATCCGCTTCCCCGCGCGGATGTCCACCACTTTCCCCACGATGATCAGGGCCTGGTGGGTGATCTCCTCGGACCGGACCGTTTCGGTGAGGTCTCCGATCCGGGTGTATAGGATCCGCTCCTCGGGCTGGCTCACCCGGAAGGCGATGGCGCAGGTGGCGTCCGGGCCGTAGGCTTGGCTCAGGATCCGCGCCACCTCGTCCACCAGGGTGATGCTCAGGTAGACGGCCATGGAGGCCTGGTGGGCGGCCAGGGTGGCAAGGTTCTCCGACTCGGGGACCGGGGTTCGGCCGGTCATGCGGGTTAGGATCAGGGTCTGGGAGACCTCGGGGAGGGTGTACTCCAGCTCCATGGCCGCCGCCGCGGCGAATGCGGCGGTGACGCCGGGGATCACCCGGTGGGGGATGGATCGCTCGTCCAGTGCCGCCATCTGCTCGAAGATCGCCCCGTAGAGGCTTGGATCGCCGGTGTGCAGGCGCACCACCCGCTTCCCCTCGCCGTAGGCCGCCGTTATGGCCGCGACGATCTCGTCCAGGTTCATGCCGGCGCTGTTCATCACCCGTGCCTCCTTGCGGGTCCAGGCGAGCACCGCCTCGGGGACCAGGGAGCCCGCCCAGATCACCAGGTCGGCCGCCGCCAGGGCGTTTTTGCCTTTGACGGTGATCAGCTCCGGGTCCCCCGGCCCGGCCCCCACGAAGATCACCGGATGTCGTTCCGAATCGGTCATACGTCTCCTTTCCGTTGTGCCTACAATTTTATGGCTTTTCTCCCGGAGATGATCCAGACCGGGTTCCGCGCCTCCAGGCGCAGGCTCCAGGGCATCGATTTGCCAATGCTCACCTGGATCTGGACCACCTCCGGATCGTAGCCGAGTTCCGCCAAGGTCTGTCGGGCCGTCTCCAGGTTCCCCAGGAGCACCGTGTTGACCACCATCACGCCGCCCTCCTCCATGCGCCCGTCCGCCGCCCGGATGACCGCCGCCAGCCGGGTTCCGCCGCCGCCGATGAAGACCCGGTGGGGGGAGGGGAGGGCGTCGACCCCCTCGGGCAGTGTGGCGTGGACCACGGAGAGGTTCCGGATCCCATGGCGGTCCCGGTTGGCCTTAATCTGCGTGATGCGGTCCCCCTCCTTTTCCACCGCGAAGATCCGGCCGGCCGGAAGGAGGGCCCCCGCCTCCACCGAGACCGACCCGCTGCCCGCCCCCAGATCCCAGAGGATCAGGTCCGGCCGGTGGAGCCGCAGCTTCGACAGGGTGACGGCCCGGACCTCCGACTTGGTGATGAGCCCCCGCTGGTGGTCGAAGCCGTCGTCGGGCATTCCGAGAAAAGGGTTTCGCTTCCCGCCGGATCGTTCCCCCTGGCGTCGCAGCACCGCCATGTTGGGATCCGAAAAGCTCGCCTCCGCGGCCTGATCGAGATCGAACCAGCGGATGGTCTCCGATTCGGTCCCCATCCGCTCCAGGACGCACATCCGGACGTCGTCGACGCCGGCGGCCAGGAGTTGGGCCGCCACCCACCCCGGGTGCTGCTTCGGATCGGTGAAGACGGCCACCCGGTCGGCGGCCGACACGGCCCGGAGCAGCTCTCCCATGTCGGTCCGGCCGTGCAGGCTCACCACCCTCGCGTCCTGCCACGGCTCCCCGAGGCGGGAGAAGGCGGCGGCCACCGAGGTGATGTTGGGGAGCACCCGGACGTGGTCGCGCCCCAGTTCCCGGACCAGGCGGTCGCCGATGCCGTGGTACAAGGGGTCGCCCGATGCGAGCACCACCACCGACGCCTCGGCCATCCGGCTCCGGATGGCGTCGATGAGCCCCGCCAGGTCGCCGGTGATCGCCATTTTTTCAACGGGCAGATCCCCAAAAAGGGAGAGGTGGCGTTTGCCCCCCACCAGGATGTCCGCCCTCCGGATGATCGCCAGGTGGCGACCGGTGAGGTCCCCGAAGGCCATCCCCATGCCGATGACGGTCACTTGGGGCACGGCGCACCCCCTTCCGCGTCGAAGACGACGCCGCCGTCATAGTCGAAGATCACCCCGGACAGCGCCACCGAAGGACCGGCGAACGCCCGGGCGGATTCCACCATCCGCCGCCCCACCTCGGCGATGACCGCCGGCCGGTCCTTGAGCAGATCGAAGGCGTGGCGGGCGGTGTTGGCGCCGGCTACCGCCGCGGCCAGGGATTCCCCGGCCCCGGCGGCCCGGGTCCACCCGGCCAGGCGGGTCAAGGTCATGGCCGATTTGGCGGCGTGGGTGTGGGGGATCCCCTGGGCCATCTTCACCGCCTTTCCGAAGAAGACGGCCAGGGTCATCCGGGCGAACCCCGCCTCCGCCCCCGCCGTCATGGCCGCCTCGAAGAAGTCGCCCATCTGGATGAACGCCTCCTCCGGCAGGCCGGCCCACCGGCCCTGGGCGTGGCGCTCGCTGCGCCGTCCGGTGGTGAGCACGACCTGTGAGCAGCCGGCGGCCCGGGCCACCGACAGGGCGGAGATGATGGTGGCCCGGTACGCCTCGTGGGAGAGCGGTTTCACCACGCCGGTGGTCCCCAGAATGGAGATCCCGCCCAGGATCCCCAGCCGTCGGTTGAGGGTCTTCTGGGCCATTTCGATGCCCCGGGGGACGAAGACTTCGACGGACACGGTCCCCTCGACGCTTCTGCCGTTTAAAACGTCGGCCACGGCCTCCCGGATCATCCGGCGGGGTCCCGGGTTGATGGCCGGCTCCCCGGGCGGCACCTCCAGCCCCGGTTTGGTCACCCGGCCCACACCGGGACCGCCGGTGATGACGATCGATCGATCGCCGAACGATTCATCCGGATCGGCCCCCAACCGGGGGGCGTCGATCCGGACCCGCACGCCGATCTCCGCGCCGTGGGTGATGTCGGGATCGTCGCCGGCGTCCTTGATCACCGTGCACCAGAACCCGCCCCCGTCGGCCGGTCCCCAGGCGTGGATCGGGATGCGGATCTCCCGCCCGGTGAGCAGGCGCACCCCCACCTCCGCCGGCGGTTCCCGGTCCAGGAGCGCCATGACGGCTCCCTTGACCGCGGCGGCCGCGGCGGTTCCCGTGGTGAATCCCGCTCTCAGGCTCGAGGGCCGGTCCTCAGCCACGGCGCCCCCCTCCCTCGGAGATGGATCGCGGGGGGAATGGAAGATAATAGATAAAGAATTTCAAAATCTTAAAGGTCGCTCCATGGAAAATGGTTGCCAATCAAAACCGAAACATTATATTATCAAGATTGATGGATGTGAAGGATAATTGTGGCACCTGTACAGGAGTTAACCCCAGCAAAAAGGAGGTAGACGATGTCCATCAAGAGAATCCTTCCAATCGTTCTGTTGGTGATGGTGTTTGCGTTCGCGACCACGGCCGTGGCCGCGGAGCGGATCCCCATCGCCAAGTTCGGCATCAAGGTCCCCGTGAGAAACCTTTACGGCCAGGTGGGACGGACATACACCGGCACCGTGGCCGATCCCGCCAGCGTCGGCCAGGGCAACCTCTTCGACACCGCCCGCCAGGGAGAGAAGCTGAAGGTCACCTATCTGGGAAACAACGAGGTGAGGATCGAGAAGGTCGACACCGGCGAAGAGATCACGATCAATGTCGAATTGATCCGGAATTCCGTCGCCAAGTTCGAGTAGGTCGACACCTCCCCAGGGGAGAATAACACGCCGGAAAGGCCCGGGCCCGGATGCCGTCCGGTCGTCTTGATGCCGGGGATCCCGGGCCGGAATGCCGCGGCAGGGACGGGACCGGAATCCCTCCGAATTCCCCGGAATCATGCTTCCTGAAGTTGAGTAGAAGGCAGAGTCGGCGACGGCTCTGCCTTTTTTTGTCCGACCCCCGGCCACCGGAAATGCGTCGCCCCCAGGAGCGCCCGGGGCTACATCATCCTCATCGGCTCCGGGCGAGGATTCGATGGACCACCTCCGCCACGGGGGCTTCGGTATCGACCTTCATGTGGATGGATGGGGGCAGGTTATCCGGGGTCTCGTATCGGTCCATCAGAACATCGAAGTGCTCGGCCCGGGCGTCGGATACGCCCCCCTTCTTTTCTCGATCCGCCAAGCGGCGTTTCAACGTCTCCGCCGTCGCGGTGCATTCCACGAACAGAATATCGGCGCCCTGTTCCTCGGCCAGCCGGCGGGCCTCCTCCCGGTGGCGGGGCCGGCTGAAGGTGGCGTCCAGGATCACGGAATCCCCGGCCGCCAAGGTCTTCTGGGCCTCGCGCAGGATCTTCCCATAGGTCAGCCGGGTCGCCTCGGGGGAATAGATGCCCGACTGGTGGGATGTCCGGCCGCTCTCCTCCGGGGCCATGTCGAAGAGCGCCTTGCGGACGGCGTCCGACCGGATGAACCGCGCCCCGGCGGCCTCGGAGAGTTCCTTTGCCACGGTGCTCTTGCCCGAGGCGGGCGGTCCGAGGATGATCCAGAG
>CAYSLC010000290.1:0-5906 GCA_964431545.1 uncultured Desulfobacteraceae bacterium
GGTAAACTATCTGAAATATGTGACGGTGCTCGGAAATGTCCGAGATCCAGAGATTTTGGAACGATTGTTCACCCGATATGGACCGCATGTGGTCTTTCACGCGGCCGCCTACAAGCATGTGCCGCTCCTGGAGCGCAATCCATGGCAGGCGGTGCAGAATAACATCATCGGCAGCCGTATGGTGATGGAATTCAGCGTGCGCCACCATGTGGAGCGATTTGTGCTGGTCTCCACGGACAAGGCGGTCCGACCCACGGGAGTGATGGGGGCGAGCAAACGGGTCTGTGAACTCCTGATGCAGTCCCAGGTGGGCAACGGAACCCGGATGATGGCGGTACGGTTCGGAAACGTGGTGGGGTCCTCCGGGTCTGTCATCCCCCTATTCCGAAAGCAGATCGCGAGGGGAGGGCCGGTAACGGTAACCCATCCCGACGTGATGCGGTATTTCATGACCATCCCCGAGGCGGCGAAGCTGATCATCCAGGCGGGGGCACAAGGAGAGGGGGGAGAGATCTTCATCCTGGAGATGGGGACCCCGGTGAAGATCGCGGACATGGCCCGGGATCTCATACAGCTTTCCGGGAAGGATCCCGAAAAAGAAGTCCCGATTGTGTACACCGGCCTTCGCCATGGGGAAAAACTTTTTGAAGAATTGATCACCGAGGGGGAGGGGATCATTCCCACCACACACCAGAAGATCCTGGTCCTCAAGGCCAACGGCTACTGCAACGGGTTCAAGACCAAGGCGGAGTTCAGTCGGTGGCTCGCCGGTCGGGTCGAAGAACTCGATTCCCTGGCGGGAGCACAGGATTCCTGCGGGATTAAAAGGATGCTCAAGGAGTTGGTGCCGGAATATACCATGGACCCGAAATCCGAGTGTGTATTCTGAACATTTCACTCGTGGTACCTCGCTTTATTGGAATTAAACAACCCAATCCCTAAGTGGGAACGCATCGTTTTCTGGGGCATCGCCGGCGGGGTTGTTTTCGCCCCCCTCGCCTTTGGCGCCGTCCATGTATGGGCCTATTCCGCCCTCGAAATCCTTGTGTTCACGCTGGTCTTGATCCATGCGGCGGGCCGCCTTGCCTTGAACCGTACGGAGGAAGTGGGTTGGGTGAAAACGCCCGCCAATCGGTTTCTGCTCCTGTTCCTATGTATCATCCTGATACAGATCCTCCCGATGCCGGCCCTTTTGAGCGCATTGCTCTCCCCCCAAACCTATGCCGATAAGCAGGCGGCCACTTCGATTTTTACTGTTTCCAATCTGACGGTCCCCACGGAAGGGAGCGGATGGTTCCACCTCGGTTATTACAAACATCAGACCCTCATCGAGGGGTTGAAGGTGGTCACTTATATCCTGCTTTTCTTTCTGGTGATCAATACCATCCGATCCAAGCGTCGGATCAACACCATGATCTGGGTTCTGGTGCTGGTCGGGATATTCCAATCGGCATACGGTATCTTTCAGGTCACCTCCGGCGGTCCCGCCAAAATCTGGTGGTGGACCCGCATCTCCGGCCATCCAAATGCGGTGAGCGGCACACTGATCGGCTCCAACCATTTCGCTTTCTTCATGGAGATGATCTTTTTTGTAACTCTAGGATTTGCTATCGCCCAGCGCAGGAGGCACCGGCGTCTGGTCCCCGGCTTGAGCGGGGCCCAGTCCGGCGTTCGACGATTGGTGGCATGGTTCGATCCGGAATCGGCAAACCCGATGGTGGTATTTCTTCTCTGTTCCCTTCTGCTGATGGGGGCTGGTTTGCTGCTGTCCCGATCCAGGGGAGGCATTCTCGGTCTATTCACCGGGCTTGCGGTCATGGGGCTTCTTTTCTCCACTAGAAAAGGATTCAGGGTCGCTGGTGTCATGGTCTGGCTTTCAATGTTGTTGATCGGTGTGATCGGAGTGCAGATCAGCGGCGATTCGATTCTGAAAAAGTTCGCCAGAACCGAAGGTCTCCGCCAGCGAATGGCGGTGACCGCATCCATCCTCCCGATGTTGGCCGACTACCCCCTGACCGGGGTTGGATGGGGAAATTTCCGGGATATCTTTCCGCGCTATCAGATTCCGGAATACGAGAAGGTGACCTCTGGGAACGGTCACGCCCATAACGATTGGATGGAAGCGGGGGCGGAAACAGGGGTTGTTGGGCTCGGCATTCTGATCTTCGGCTACCTTTTCTTTCTCTGGAGAATGGTTCAGGTATGGCGTCAGCGGCGTGATTTCCACGCCATAGGTATCGGCGCCGGTGTTATCGCGGCACTGGTGTCCGTCGGGTTTCATGGATTTTTCGATTTCAGCATTCACACACCGGCAAACGGTGTCGCTCTGGCGGTGATCGCCGGGATCGGGTTCATCGCTCTCCATCGGACCGGGCACGGATACGGAGAGAGCTTTTTCTATGGTCTTCGGAAGATCAATTGCGGAATCAAAGGACGCGTGGCCATGGGAGGGGCTCTCCTTCTGTTGGTCCTTATACCGATCGACTTCATCGGCAGACATTTCCTCGCGGAACTCCATTGCCCCACCGAGTACAACCAGACGCTGAGGCTCAACTGGAACCCCTATCCTCCGAAGATACAAAAGGCCATCGAGCGGAATCCGCTCAATGCGGCCTACCACTTTCGTATGGCCGATTATTACATGAAGGCGCCGGTGGAGGTGAAGAGCGTAAAAGCCGAGTTCAACGAAAGAGCCATTGTCCACCTGGAGACGGCCCTAGGATTGAATCCGGCGAGGGCGGGATATTGGAGCCGCCTGGGGGAGCGGTATGTCTTGAAGAGCCAAGAGAAGGGGGAACCTTTTTCCAGATGGCTACCGGCGGCGGACAGATGCATCGATCTGGCCGTCGAAAACATGCCCAACAATTCCGGCACCTTGATCAATGCGGGGAATTATTGGGCGTGGCGCTCAACGCTTCTTCCGGAGCGTCCCGACGAGGAGCCGACCGGTCTTTCGAAGCAGGAGGCCGTCCATCGATTTCAGGATTATTTTCGCCGCGCGCTGGTGCTCCGCCCTGGATATTGGCGGTGGGTGGTCGAAAAGGTGTGGGATTATTATCCGGATGATGCTACGATCTTCAGTGTCATTCCGCCGGGGAGCGAAAAGCTAAAGAGCGTGGCGCTGCAATGGATGGCGGAAAAGCTGAGCTGAAGATAGGAGAAATCCTACGCACCAATACACCGGATCACCTATTGACTTCATACCCTCATCCGTATACGTAGAGATAGGGAGAGCCCGACACGCGCTGTCCATCGCACATCGCCGCCGGAAAGAGGAAATATGGATGTTCAAATAGATATGAATAAGGTCCAACGGTTTACAATAAGATTTTGGGAGGTGCCATGAACAGCTTTGTCCGTCTAGGAACCCGGCAGAAGATTTGGCTTGTCGCCATCGTTTTGGTCGCGTTTGCAAGTCCGGCGTTCGGCGCACTTGACGGGGTGGCGACCTTGCAGGCATTTTCCGAGGACGTCATGGTCAAGAGCCTGGGGTCCTGGGGGGTTATTCCGGAAAAGGGTATGCCTCTGTACCATGGCGACAAGATTCTGACCACCTCCGGAACCGCGGAAGTGAGATTCCATGACGGCAGTACGCTTGGGGTCGCCTCCAACTCCTGCGTGAGGCTCGACGAGAGTTCGGTGAAGCAGGGGGCGATGATCAAGAAGAATGGCACGCGCAAAGAGATTCGGCTTCTGGTCGGTAGGGTGAAATATACCCATGATGGAAAGGGAGAGGCGATCCCCACCGCCCTCATCTCCCCCACCGCCGTGGCCGCCCTTCGGGGTACGATCCTGATATTCGGGACGGATGGAACACGGACCTTCATCGACCAGTCCGAAGGGGAGAGCGACAAAAACGGGGAGATCATCGAGGGGTTTGTGCCTGAAGCTACTCCGGAACAGGCGGTGAAAAACCTCAATTACCAGGCCGCGAGAAAAGCCCTCAACGCATGGATGGCCTATGCCCAGGCCAAGAGGGATCTGGAGGAGGTCCGGATCCAGACGGGGAAGGGGGCTTACAGCGCGTTTTCCAGAACGGACCGGGTGGTTTTCCTATCGATGGCCGAGGGGCAAGTGGAGTCTCTCGGATATGCCAACAACGCCTACTATCGGCTGATGGGGCTGCTGTCGAAATACGCCCTGGCAGCCACTGAAGAGATCATCGCCGAAAACGAGGCCCTCGCGAACCATCCGGATCCGGCCGTGGCGGAAAGGGCGAAAGGCGCCCTGGACCGGGCGATGAGGGCAATGGAGAAGATCCAAGAGGTGATCCGGTTGACGGAGGACCTCAAAAACCGCTTGGCGGAACTCAAGGAACGGTTTGCCAAGGCGGAGACAACCGTGCAGAAGAAAGCCCTGCTTAGACTGATCTCCGCCACTTTGGAATACAACTGGGCCGCTGAAAAGAGGGCGCTCGCCTGGATGCTCGGCTCCGAAATCGCCACTATCGGCGCTCCGGGATCCGAATCACAGGTGCGGGACCTGCTGAAGATCGCGGACGAGGTCTTCCAGGCCGCCGAGGATACCTACAGAAAGACCGAAAACTACGTCAATGTCATCATCAATGCTCGGGATGAGGCGACCGCCCAACGATACTTCAAGATGGCCCAGGTCTCCGCGGACATGGTCACGGCCAATGCGGCGGTGGCGACGCTGGTGGTCAACGCCCTGGAGACCGTCCTGACCGGCGCGCCCACCCAGACCCTCGACGCCGTTTTCGGGGAACTGTGGCGTGCCGTCGAGGCCAGGGACCGGTTTATCGGCATCCTCAATGTAGTGGAGGCCGAGTTCGGGGAGAAGGGCGACTTTGACTATAACCGGGAGGTCGTGGACCAGATTCTGGAGGATGTGGAGAGTTCGGCGGAAGTCTACCAGTTCTTTCTGACCCAGGTATCCCGCCGGTCGATGGTGCTGTCGCCGCCGGTTCTCGTGGTCATCACCCCGGACTATATCGCGGTTATGCTGATTCCGCCGCTGAGACCGGAAGTCCTGAAGGTGATCCATGACGATCGGGACGGGGATGGATGGACCGTGGGACGGGGGGACTGCAACGATCTCGATCCGGATGTCTATCCGCAGCCGGTGGAGACCATCTGTGATGATCAAAAGGATAACGACTGTGACGGCCTGATCGACTGCGAGGATCCCACCAACTGTCTTCCGTTCTGCAAACCGTGCACCGACGCCGACAATGACGGCTATTTCAGGGAGCCCGACTGCGGTACCCCCATCGATTGTGACGATACCGATCCCAACGTCCATCCGGGGGTGCCGGAGACCATTTGCGATGACCAAAAGGACAACGACTGTGACGGGCTGATCGATTGCGAGGATCCAACGGATTGCGGCCCCATCTGCAGGCCGTGTACGGATGCGGACCAGGACGGATTTTTCGCCGAACCCGATTGCGGTACGCCGATCGACTGCGACGATACCGATCCTCAGGTGAACCCGGAAGGACCGGAGACGCTCTGCAACGATCGGAAGGATAACGACTGTGACGGATTCATCGATTGCAGCGACGAGGATTGCGCTCAGATTCCCCCATGTCCGGGTAGATGCACGGATGATGACAATGACAATTTTTTTGAAGAGGTGAACTGCGGCACGCTGGTCGATTGTGACGACGAAGATCCCCGGCGGAACCCAGGCAGGGCGGAAGACTGTGGGGATGGGATCGACAACGACTGCGACCTCTTGGTCGACTGTGAGGATCCCGACTGCGAGGGGGATCCGGTATGCGAGCCGCCCCCGCCCGTGTGTACGGATGAGGATGAAGATGGGTTTTTTCTGGAGCCCGATTGCGGAACCCCCATCGACTGTGACGATCTCGACCCGAACAGAAACCCGGGTGCCGCTGAAAATTGCAGTGATGAGATTGATAACGACTGCGATGGATTGATCGA
>CAYSLC010000291.1:0-5891 GCA_964431545.1 uncultured Desulfobacteraceae bacterium
ATCTCCAGCGCCATCGGATGCCCTCCCTACCGCCAGCGCACCAGCCGCCCCTCCAGGAGCCGGAGGGCGTGGTCGATGAGAAGGCCGATGAGGCCGATGACGGCCATGCCGGCGAGCACCTCGTCGGCCCGCTGGATGTCCCTCGCCGTCATGATCATGTACCCCAGGCCGTACCCCTGCCGCACGCCGGTGAACTCCGCCGCCACCAGGGTCATCCAGCCGATCCCCATGCCGATCCGGACGCCGGTGAGGATGCTGGGGACCGCCCCCGGGATCAGGACCTTGAAGAAGATGTCCCGCTCCTTGGCGTTGAGGGTGCGGGCCGCCTCGATGAGCAGGGGGTCGATGGACCGGACCCCGGTGATGGTGTCGAGGAGGATCGGGAAGAAGACCCCCAAAAAGATGATGAAGGCGGCCGATCGGATCCCGATGCCGAACCAGAGGATGGCGATGGGGATCCACGCCAGGGGCGGGATGGGGCGGAGGATCTCCACCAGGGGCGTGAACAGGCGGTAAAGGCGGCCGGACCACCCCAGGAGGATCCCCAGCGGCACGGCGGCGGCCACGGCGACGGCGAAGCCGGCCCCCACCCGGAGCAGGCTGTGGAGGATGTGGTGGTGGAGGGGATGGCCCGGCGGCATCCCCAGGGCCGCCAGGTCCCGCAGGCCCAGGGCCACCTGTACCGGGGAGGGCAGTTTGTAGGCCGGGACCAGGCCCAGCGCGCAGACCCCCTGCCAGAGGAGCAGGCAGAGGACGGGGACGATCAGCCGCTCCGCCGTCCGGCTACGGGGAAGGCGGGGGCGTCGTTCCAAAGCGGATACCGGTGATGGCGTCTTTCCGGAAATCGAAGAGGGTCCGGGTTCCGGACGGACCGGCCACTTCCACCAGGGGACCGCCGGTGATCTCCCCGATGACGGCGGCGGTGATCCCCCGTTCGGCGAACAGGGAGAGGATCGGGGCGACGTTTTCCGCCGCCGCGGAGAGGACGAAGCCGAAGCTCTGGAAGCAGGTGAGCCAGTCGATGAGCGCGATTCCAGGGGGAACCGGGATGGCCTCAAGATCGATCCTTGCCCCGGTTCCGGAGTTCTCCGCCAGGATGGCGGTGGTCCCCAGGATCCCCGCGTTGCTCACGTCCTTGGCCGCCGCCGCATACCCCAGCTCGGCGATGAGGGGCAGCGCTTCCAGCCGGTGGCGCAGAACCTCGGGGGATTTGCCGGAGTTGGCGTCCCAGCTCGTCACCGACCGGCATCCCGCCCGGCCGCCAGGACGATGCGGTCCCCGGCCCGGGCCTGGTGGCTCCGGAGCAGGGCCTTGGCCCACCCCAGGATCGCCACGCTCAGGTCCGGAAGATCGGCCGGGGCGTCCGGGTGGAGGTGGCCCCCCAGCATGGGGACCCGGAGCTTGTGGCACCCCTTCTCGATCCCCCGGATGATGGCCGACCGCTGCTCGGGGTCGCCGCTGGCCATGACATTGACCATCCCCAGGGGGCGGCCCCCCATGGCGAAGATGTCGTTGACCGTCACCATCACCGCCGCCTTGCCCGCGGCGTACGGTTCGTTGACCAGCAGGCGCCGCATCATGCCGTCGGCCGCCAGCAGGAGGAACCCGTCGTTCCAGGGGATCACCGCCGCGTCGTCGCCGTAGTTGGGGAGCTGGGGGCCGTATCCGTGGGTGGTCCGGAGGAGATCGATGACCTCCCGGATGGGCCGTTTCCGCTCGATGCCCACGTAGCCCCGCACGGACGCCGCGATGGCGTCCAGGTCGATTCCGCCCGGATCGGCGACTTTTTGGGCGGTACCCATCAATCCCTCTCCTTTCCGAACGGCTCCTGGTCTTCGTCGAGATTTGCCGCCATGACCTGGTGGGGCCGGCCGTGGTGTTCGATAGTCGTTCCCACCGGCCGCCATCCGATCTTTTTGAAGAACGGGACGTTCCGCTCCTGGATGAAGGCCGTGAACTTGACCGCCCCCTCCCGGCGCACCCGCCGGACCGCCTCCTTCACCAGGAGGCGTCCGGCCCGGAAGGAGCGATTCGGTTTCCGGACCGCCAGCCGGCCGCCGATCCACGCGCCGGGCTCGGCCGGGTCCCGGTAGGCCCGCACCGTACCGATGATCCGGCCGTTCTCCTCCAGGACCAGGTGGACGGCCGTCTCGTCGTGGATGTCCCGGTCGGACGTGGAAAAGAGCCCCTGCTCCGCCACGAAGACCTCGCGGCGGATCGCCATGGCCTCGGCCAGCTCCCCTTGCGTGCGGGCGGCGTGGCAGACGAGCCGGTCGTGCGGGGTTTCGTGGAGGGGGAGCCCGGAGCAGGCCCCGCACCGGACGCAGCCGGCGAGACACCGGTCCGACGACAGGCCCTTCCGGGCGAGGATTTCGGCGACCTTCGGGTAGATCCGCTTCATGATCTCCGGGTCGGGGGGGGCCGCGTGCTCCAGCCCCGACCCCGGCACCGGCCGCAGGGGCACCACATAGGGGTAGACCCCCAGGTCGGCCAGGATTTCGCTTCCCTGGACCACCGATGCCGGCGGCTCCCCCAGGCCGGCGATGAGGAAGCTGCTAACCTGGTTGGGACCGAAGAGATCCACGGCCCGGCGCCAGGCGGCGACGTATCGGTCCATCCCCAATGCCGCCTTGGCCGGGGCGGCCCGGGCCAGGGTTTCGGGATGGAACGACTCCACGTGGATGCCCACGGTGTCGGCCCCCGACGCCTTGAGTTCGTCCATCCGGGCCGGATCACCGGGCGGGGCGAACTGGACGTGGACCGGCAGCCCGGCGGCGGCCTTCACCGCCCGGACGCACGCCGCCAGGTGGGGGAGTTCGCTGCCCGGCGGATCACCGGTTCCGGAGGTGAGCACCACGTGGGCGACGCCGTCCGAATCCCTGGCGGCCCGGGCGACCTCGGCCAGCTGGTCCGGCCGCTTCCGGGGGAGGGCGGTCCCGTTTCTCAGGGAGACCCCCGTGCCGCAGAACCGGCATCGGCGTCGGGTGTTCCAGTTGACGCACCCCTGGAGGACGGTGGTGGCCAGGCAGTCCCGGCCGTGGAGGAGGGCGATCTTGGGGTACGGGATCCCGTCGGCGGTGGACCGACTGTAAAACGCCGGCTCCGGGATGATCCGGACCGGGAATCGTTCCGTATCCCACCGGAACAAGGAGAAGCCGTCGTCCCCGGACGCCAGATGGTAGGGGGACCGGGCCACATAGGGGGCGGAGATGGGGGCGTTGACCGGCCGTCCCTCGATCAGCAGGGCCCGGCCCTCCGCGGGTCCGGCCCCGCCCCGTCTCCCCCGGATCTCCGGGGGAACGCGCACGCCCAGGCTCTGCACCTCGGCGACGACATCCCGGAGGTTCGGGGTCTTACGGGGCCGGGAAGACGGAATGGAATCGGGAATCGACATGAGATCGATGGGCCGGAGGCGGCGCCGGCGAATGGACCGGCGCCGTCCCCTCGACCGTTTTCCCTATTTCTTGTCGTCCACCGGCATCGACGAGATGGTGCCGTCCCAGGTGTCGACTTTGCAGCTTCCGGCCTCCTCATCCTCGGAGAACCAGGTGTTGGTGACGCATTTGGACTCGGTGTAGAAGCAGATCCCGTCCCGGCCCATGACGTGGAGGTCGCCGAAGAAGGACTGCTTGTGGCCGGTGAAGCCGAAGATCCCCAGGGGCACCGGGATTCCCACGTTGATCCCCACCATGCCCGCGTGGGTCTCCTTGGCGAAGGTGCGGGCAAAATAGCCGTTCTGGGTGTAGATCACGGAGCCGTTGGCGAACCGGCTGTTGTTCATGATCTCCAGCCCCTCCTCGAAGCACTCGACCCGCTTGATGCACAGGACCGGCCCGAAGATCTCCTCCCGGCCGACACTCATCTCCTCGGTGACCTTGTCGAAGATGGAGGGCCCCAGCCAGAAGCCCCCTTCGTACCCCTTGGGGGGCGTGGGGTTCCGGCCGTCGACGATCAGCTCGGCCCCCTCCTCGATCCCCTTCTCGATCCAGTCGGTGACGAACTTCAGGTGCCCGGCGTTCATGATCGGCCCCATGCCGGTGTCCGGATCCCAGGCAGGCCCCAGGTTCAGCTCGGCCGCGAACTTCTTCAGGTATCCGATCAGCTCGTCGGCGATGGCGTTCTCCACCACGATGACCGGACAGGCCATGCAGCGGGCCCCGGCGCATCCGCAGTAGGCGTTGATGATGCCCCGGGCCGTCCGTTCCAGCTTGCAGTCGCGCATCACCAGGGCGTGGTTTTTGGCCTCGGTGAGGGCCTGGACCCGTTTGCCGTGGGCCGCGGCGGTGGCGTAGATGTGCTTGCCCACCGCGGTGGAGCCGACAAAGGAGACGCCCATGATGTCGGGATGCTTCATGAACGATTCGGCTTCGTTGCGGCCGCAGGTGACGACGTTGAGGACGCCGTCGGGCAGGCCCGCCTCCCGCCAGAGTTCCATGAGTCGCATGGAGGACTGGGGCACGAAGCTGGCCGCCTTGAGGACCATGGTGTTGCCGGTGGCGATGCACAGAGGGGCCATCCAGCCGTGGGGGATCATGGCCGGGAAGTTCCACGGCGCGATGCCCGCGAAGACGCCCATGGGCTCCCGGTAGAGGACGGTGTCGTAGTTCTGGCTGCAGTTCATCAGGGACTCGCCCTTCATCAGGTGCGGGGTCCCGCAGGCGAACTCCACCACCTCGTTGACCTTGAGCACGTCGCCCATGGATTCCCGGTAGTTCTTGCCCTCTTCCGACGCTAGCAGAACGGTCAGCTCCTCCAGGTGCTTGTCCACCAGCTCCTTCATCTTGTAGTGGACCTGGACCCGCTTGCTCACCGGGGTGTTGGCCCACTCCGGATAGGCGGCCTTGGCGGCGGCGATGGCGCCGTCCACCTCCTCCTGGGTGCAGGAGGGCGCCCTGGCGATGACTTCGCCCGTGGAGGCGTTGTAGCAGTCCATGAACTTGTCGCTCTTGGACATGAGCCACTGGCCCCCCGCGTGGTACTTGAGGATCTTCGGCTGGTCAGCCTCCTCCTGTACGAAGTAGCGTCCATCGGCTTCCCGCACGGGGGTGAAACTATCTTTCTCCATCAACATCTGTGATCTCCTTTCATTGGACGGCCGCCGCGGCGGCCATGTCGGTTACCATCTGTTCTCTTGTCTTCCACGCATTCGGTTCGAAACCGCCCCCGTCTTCCGGCGCCGGGACCGGCCGATCCCTCCGGTTTGACCGGATGGGACGAGGCGCGGCCATGGCTGGAGGGGAAGGGTCGGGGCAGCGATTACCGGCCGAAGGCGAGCATTTTTATCAGGTCGGCGGCGATGCGGTAGGTGCGGTCCTCGCCCTCCGGTCCCCGGACCCCGGCCCGTCTCGGATTGATCTCGGTGATGTCGAGGCCGGCCAGGCGGATGCCCTTGGAGAAAAGCCCCGTGATCGCCTCGATGATCCGGTGGATCTGTTTTTCCTGGAGCCCCTGCCGGTCCCGGAACCGGACCCCCTCCACCGCGTTGCGGGAGCCGATGTCCATGTCCACCGAAACGTAGACATAGGGGGTCTTCACCTTCCGGAGCAGGGTCTTGAGCTTCGACGCGCCGGCCAGGCACTCCTTTTTGGTGACGATGGTGGCGCCGCCGCGCCGGATCCCCGTGTAGGCGGCAACATACCGGGCGATTCGGGGGTCCTTGATTCGCAGGGCGCGTTTTTCGGGATAATCCCCCACCCCGATGAGAAAGAGGTTTTCGGGAAGGACCGTCCCCTCCGCCAGCAGGTGGTGGATGAAGGAGCTGGCGTTGTAGGAATCGGGCCGGCCGTGGAGGTACGGGTCGTTCCGGTCGTGGTGCGACGCCGGATTGGTGTCGATGTCGTACTGGATGGCATCGGCCACCACCGCCATGGGGATGGCGTCGGTGTGGCTGT
>CAYSLC010000292.1:0-5887 GCA_964431545.1 uncultured Desulfobacteraceae bacterium
CAGCAGGGCCTTGGCGATGGGCGCCCCCAGGATCTCCGCCACCTTCTCCAGTTCGAGGGTTGAGATCATACGATATCATCAGGTTTTCAGAAACCGCCGAGGGGGGCAATACGGCAAGTGCTGTAAATGGAGAAGAAAAAGTATGTAGCACGGAACGGAAACGGAAAAATACTGACCATCTGGTTCCAAAATACCTTGAATGGCCCATGATTCCTCTGTCGCTCCCATGATATGGAGTGAAGCAGGTGAAAAAGGAGAGAACCGATGGAAAAACCGGACTCGCCGGACCGGCCGGACAATCTGTTCCATCCCGTCGAATGCGATGACGAGGCCCGGGGCCGGTTCGGCGACGAGGCGAAGGACGGCAGTTTCGAACTGGCCCTGAGCATCCACCGGGACCGGATCCTCTGGGCCATGGCAATCCTGATTTTTCTGGGCCTGCTGCTGGGGGTCATTCTCGATTAGCCGGGTGAACTTTCCGGCAACAAAGGATCTTTAAATGGAATCGATTGAGTGGCTGATCGACCTCTCCTGGGCAGCCGAACCGGAAAACCTGCTCCGGACGGTCGTGAGCGCGGCCGTCATCTTTCTGACCGCGTGGCTGGTCTTTCGCATACCCGGCAAACGGTTTCTCGGAAAGCATGCCGCCTTCGACGCCCTCATCGGCGTGATCTTCGGGGCCACCCTCAGCCGGAGCGTCAACGGCGAAGCTCCGCTGCCCGAAACGCTCCTGGCGATTCTGGTCATGGTGCTCCTTCACTGGTTTTTTGCGTTTCTATCCTATTATTTCAGGCCGTTCAGACGCATGCTGGAAGGGCACCCCATTCCCCTGGTGAAAAATGGGCAGGTGCTGAAAAAACATCTGAAGAGAAACTATATCAATGAGTTCGACCTCCAGACGGAAATGCGGTGCAAAACGGCATCGACGGGTATCGACCAGATCGAAGAGGCCTATCTCGAAAACAATGGGGAGATCAGCTTTGTGGTCAAGGGGGAAGAACCGCGAATCTACACCGTTTCAGTGGAAAACGGCGTTCAGCACGTTCGGATCGAATTCGGCTGACGGCGGTATTCTAATGTCGTTTGAATGGGGGTGTCCTCCGTGCTGAAAATTTTCTGATTATAACGGATCTTAGGCATGGCCCTGAAAGGGCCTCACATACCAGACCAGGGCAGCGCCCTGGGACTTATTTCAGGAAAAGGATGGTTTTATGCTAGGCATCAGAAATTGGTTGAAGCGGCCGGGTCGACGTGAATGGATGGTCTTGATCACCCTGCTCTTTCTGGCGGGCGCCGCATGGGTCTTTCTCGAACTGGTCGATTATATCTCCGATGGCGAGACCCACGTCCTGGATGAACAGCTGCTCCTCTCTATGCGGAACGCCGACGATCTCTCCGATCCCATCGGACCGAAATGGGTGGAGGAGCTGGGACGCGACATCACCGCCCTCGGCGGAATGGGGATCCTCACCCTGCTGACGGTGGCGGTGATCGGCTATCTGTTGCTGGAGCACAAGGTGCGCATCGCGGTCTTCGTGGTCATCGCCGTGGGGGGCGGCATCCTCATCAGCTCTTTTCTGAAGACGGAATTCGACCGCCCGCGCCCCGACCTGGTGCCTCACGAATCCTACGTCTACACCAAAAGCTTTCCCAGCGGCCATTCCATGCTTTCCGCCGTCACCTACCTGACCCTGGCGGCGCTGCTGGCCCATGTTCAGGAACGGCGGCGGGTCAAATACTACGTGATGGGGCTCGCCGTGCTGGTGACCATCGGCGTCGGCATCAGCCGGGTCTACGTGGGGGTCCACTGGCCCACGGACGTTTTGGCGGGATGGTCCCTCGGTGCGGCCTGGGCCCTGGTCTGCTGGCTCATCGGCCACTGGCTCCAGCACCGGGGGCATGTCGAAAAGGAGGGGGTCGAACCGGAACTCGCCCGGGAGGGCGGCCGTTAACCGCCCCCTTTGCCGCTGTCCTCGGATCGGCCGATAGCCGGTTTCACCCGCTTGAAGGAGATACCGAAGCCCGTGGCCGGTTCGGCCACGGTGACAAAGGGGTAAAAAGGACCCACCGCCGGAATCGATTCTTCGGCGAAGGGCGTTTCACTGCCCCTGTCCCAGCTTGCGCAGGGCGATCCGTTTGGCGATGCTCTCCACCGCCAGATGGATCGACCGGAGGAGTTCGGACCCCTCGCCGTATTCGTTCGGCGTCAGGTTCTCCACACGTCTTTTTGGGTGGATTTTGCCATGCTGGGCCCACTCTTCGGCTGAATCGCCCGCGTAGATGCCGATGGCGATGCCCCCCCGCTCGCGCATGAACTCGAAGGCGGGCAGGTCGCTCGACCCATCCCCCAGGTAGATCATCTGGTCCACCGGCACCAGCCAGTCCTCGGTCTCCATGGGCCGGTAGACGTCGGTGGGATTCGCCTCCTTGAGTTCCAGCCCTTTGGCGATCAGCAGAAGGTAGAGCATCTTTTCCGCATGGGGGATGATCCGTTTGGCCGCCGCCAGGTTTCCGTTCTCATCGAAATGGTAGGCGCCGCCGAGGATGCTGTCGAACTCACCCGCGATGGCGGTGTTCTGGGGCACCTCCGCAAAGCCGGCGGTGATCATGTAGAAGCGGACGTCAATGTCCTCGACAATTCCCCGGGCGGTCCGGCGGACGCGGTCGAACATTTCCGGGACACCGTGGAACAGGGGGAACTCCCGGCCGATCCGCGCCAGATCCGCCTCGGTCAGCCGTTTTCCGTCCCGTTTCAGCGCCTCTATCAGCGCGTAGGTGCTGGCCAGCTGCTTCTCCCAGTTCAACTCCTCGATCAGCGGTGCCACCTGCGTCTCGTTGAACTCATCCGGGTCGTAGCCGCAGAATTGGAGCACCCGCTCAAAGGTCGGGGGCGCGAGGGTTTCGTCGAAGTCGAACGCCAGCGCGATGCGGTTGTGAAAGGCGGTGGTTGCTTTGGCCATGGGAGCCTCCTTTGGGACACACGTCAAACCGGGTTGGTGACAATGGAATCGTTGAATGGTCGATCCTCGGAAAATACCGTCCCGCGGGTTTTTCGTAAATACGGCGGTGAGAGTATTTCGGGGCGGTCGGGACCTTATTCTTCCTCTTTTTTGTTTTCACGGGCGGCCGATCCGCTCCGGGAAGTACCATCCGCCCGCCGCAAAAATACGGATTCCGCCCGATATACGAGCGGTTCCCGGCTTCCCTAAAATACTTCCCACGGGCGGTCTGGTGGTCGATGAAGTCCAGGACGAGTGAGCCGACCCGACGCATTGCCCCGGCCGAAGGGCGCCGGTGCCGATCCGCCTTTACAGGGGGGATCACACCGGGTAGACTCGGCCCCAACGTCGGGCAGGGTAGGGTAACGGCAGGGGCGGCGACGCGGCCCATGCAGGGTGCGGAACCGGGGAAAAACCTTTGATTCCCCCGGGCCCTCCCGAGGGATCCGTAGATCTTCACAAAGGAGGATGCATGGGCGATCTGATGCGGAAGACCAAAAAGGAGCTGGTGGCGCTCCTGGAGGAATTGTCCGGCCGGGCGGAGTCCGCCGGAACCGAGCAAGAGCGGCTCCTACGGGCGCTGGAGGCGGCTGCGGCCGAGCGGGATCGCCTCGCGGCCCGGTGCGACGATCTCTCCGAGGAGCGCCTCCGCCTGGCCCGGGAGAACGAGCGGCTCGGCAAAGAGCGGACCATCCTGGGCGAAGCCCACCGGCGGAAGGATTCCGAAGTGGAGGATCTGCTCAAGGAGAACGAACGGCTCAAGTGCGCGTTGGAAGGAGCGAAGGCTCGTCTGGGCGGTCTGGAGGAGGCCCGGGACCGGGCCCGGACGGAGGAGGCCCACCGCGCCCGGGGCTATGAGCTGTTCAAGAGCTTTGTGGACAACGACGCCAAGCGGATCATTCTCGTCGATGCCTCCTATGCCGTCCGCTATGTCAACCGGTCGGCCGCCGCCCTCCTGGAGCTGCCCGATCCCTTCGCCATCGTGGGCCGGCGGATCTTCGATTTCCTTCCCTACCAGGACGCCCTGAAGCTCAAGGAGAAGATCGACACGGCCTTCCTCAAAGGGGAAAGGGAGAAGGCCAAGGGACTCTGTTTCAGGAATCTCAAGGGGGCCGAATTCAAGCTGAAGCTGAAGGTCGACCGGGTCCGGTACGAGGACAGGCCTTCCGTTCGCATGGTGATCAAGTAGAGATGGAGTTCGACGACTCCTGGCATGCCCTCCTTCGGCCGGCCCGGGCGGAGAGCTATTTCCAGATGGCGGACCGGAGGCCGTTTACGCCCGGAGCGCAAGGGTTCTCCCGAACCAACGCCTGGTGGCTCTGCGAGCTTTCCCGTCTCATCTACCGCCAGGGGGACGAGGAGCAGGGGTACCGGCCGTCGGTCCCCGACCGGAACCATTACCTGCGCCGGGTGGGGCTGCGGGAGATCCGCCGGTTCTCCAGCGGGACCAACTACGCCGCGCTGGTGATCCCGGAAAAAGAGGATGCCGACCCTTTCGCCGTCCTGGTCTTCCGCGGCACCTTCGGGTTCGAGGGGTGGTTCTCCAATCTCAATGCCGTCCAGGTCCCGTGGCCCGGCGGCGGCGCCGTCCACTGCGGGTTCCGGAACGATTTCGCCGGCCTGTGGCAGACCCTGGGAGGCGCCCTCGACCGGATGGACGCGCCGGTCTTCTACACCGGCCACAGCCTGGGCGGGGCCCTGGCCATTCTGGCGGCGGCCCAACGGCCGCCGGAGGCTGTCTATACCTTCGGCGCCCCCCGGGTGGGGGACGCCGTCTTTCTCCAGACCCTCCGGCACACCCGAATCCACCGGATCGAGAACGGCCGGGACATCGTCCCCACCGTTCCCCCCTCCGTCATCCCCTTCGACTTCTGCCACCCCGGCACCGCCTACCCCTTGCCGCCCCGGCATCCCCGGGCACCCGCGAACCCCCCGGGCCGGTCCGCCGGCCGGCTCGCCATCGCAAACCCGCCGGAGTTCCTCTCCGACCACGCCCCCGTCAACTACACTGCTGCGCTGGAACGGTGGATCCGGGAGGCGTGAACCCACCGGGGGCCGGTTCCTCCCCGACCCGCGAAATCCCTGGAAGCTTTTCGGATAAGCAACGGAAAAACAATCCGTGGAGCGGTTTGACTTCTGATGCAACCGGGTGTACAAAAAAGCCCTGTTGGTCGATCGTTGGATTGGACCACCGATACGTAACTGAAATGGTACCGAAACATCTTTCACAGCCCCCGCAACCGCCTCGATGCCGGAGAGACGATCGCCCCCGGGGAACCGGATAGGCGGATGGCGCGTCCGGCAAAGACGGCGGCCGATCGATTCGGGTTCAGGGGCGGAGGAGGCGCCACGCACCTGGCCCGCACCCTGATGTCGATGGAGCTGGAGTGCCTCCTTGCCTGTGTGGATGACCCGAAGGCGACCAGGGAGGACTACATCGAGGCCATCGACGCCCACAACTGCCTGGGGAAACGGTCCGGGGAGACCCGCCGGCTGACGGCCCGCCACTTGAAGGCGTTGTACGGACTGGATCCGTCCCTGGCGCTCTTCCGGAATCTTCTGTTCTTCTGGCAAAGAGATCCGGAAGGCAGGCCCCTCATCGCCCTGTGCTGCGCGTATGCCCGGGACGCCGTATTGCGCTCCAGCAGACCTTTTATCCAGTCTCACGAACAAGGGGACGTCGTTCTTCGCGAGGACATGGAAGCCTTTATCGAAGAACGGGCGCCGGGACGCTTCAGCAACGCCACGTTGAAATCTACGGCCCGGAACCTCAACGCCACCTGGACCCAATCCGGCCATCTGACCGGAAGGGTCAAGAAAATGCGGTCACAGGCCGTGGCCACCCCCGGTTCGGCGGCGTATGCCCTGTTGTTGGGGTATCTGTCGGG
>CAYSLC010000293.1:0-2199 GCA_964431545.1 uncultured Desulfobacteraceae bacterium
TCCCGCCATTCCCGCAGGGTGCGGGCGTAATGGGGCGTGATGTCTTCCAGGTGAAAGAGCCTCAGATCGGTGGCCCGGGTGAGGGATTCGGTCATGGCCGTGATCGACGGGATGCAACTTCCCGGGAAGATGTACCGCTTGATGAAATCCACCGTCCGCTTGTGCTCTTCGAACGCCTGATCCCGCATGGTGATGGCCTGGATCGCCATCATCCCGTCCTCGCGCAGCAATCGGCTGCATGTCTCAAAAAAGGTATCCAGATACTGATGACCCACCGCCTCGATCATTTCGATGGAGACGAGCTTGTCGTAGCGGCCGGTCAGGTTCCGGTAGTCCTCGTACAGCAGCGTGATCCGGTCGGAGAGGCCCGCCTCCCGAATCCGTTGGGCGGCCAGTTCGTACTGCGCCTGGGAGATGGTGGTGGTGGTGACGCGGCATCCATACTGTTGCGCGGCATAGAGGGCAAAGCCGCCCCATCCGGTCCCGATTTCAACCACATGATCGTCGGCGGTGAGCTGGAGCTTTTCGCAGATCCGCCGGTATTTGGCAATGGAGGCCTCGGCCAGGCTGCTCCCTTCCGTTTCGAAGATGCCGGCCGAATAGGTCAGGGTCTCGTCCAGAAAGAGCCGGTAAAAGTCGTTGCCCAGGTCGTAATGGGCCAGGATGTTGGCCCGGCTCCCGGCCGGGGTGTTCCGGCGTAGAAAATGGTACGCCCGGTTCAGGGGCGTGGTCAGGCGGGCCCAGCCCGTCTCCATGGGCCGGAAGACCGGCTCGTTGAGCAACAGGATGCGGATCACCGCCGTCAGGTCCCGGCTCGACCAGAGCCCCTCCATGTAGGCTTCCGCCGCGCCCAGGGTGCCGCCCAGAGCGACGCGGCTGTAGAAGCGCGGATGATGCACCCGGACGGTCCCCTCCAGGGAACAAACACGGGTGAGCCCGCCGAAGGCCGATGGTTCTCCGTCTTCGACCAATGTGATGCGTCCGTGCTGCAATGTTTGCAGCTTGTCCAGTACAAGCCGTCTGGAGATGCGATCCAGAGTCCGCTCCCGGCGCATTTTCGGAGCGGCGGCTTCGAGGGGGATGATGTCTGCTTTCATGGCGAAGTCCTTTCCCGCTGAACAGCGCGTTTTCGGGGGTGTGTAAAAAACGGAACCTTTTTCAGCGTCAGTCGCAGGGCCTGGAAATAGATCATGGCGCTCACCTTGAGGGTCATGAACGGGTACTTGATCAGTGATGTTGTCAACGCCGAACGGCTGATGGCGCGTCGCCGCAGGGCCAGGGTGGCGTCGAAAAGCCGTTGTCCGTCCTGCTCATCGATCATGTGGATCTGCAGCCCTTCGCCCGGCGTCCGGAACCGCCAGTCGTACCGGATGTCCATATCGATGAAGGGCGACACGTGAAACGCCTTGGCGAAGCGATGCCGGCGCCACCGGGGTTGGGGATGAAGGTTGTCGGAAGCGCCGAGGACATAGCAGTGGCGCTCTCCCCAGGGCGTATTGTGGATCTCCACGACAACCGTCTCCACCCGGCGGTCGTCCCGGTCGTAGATGTAATAGAAGGTGGCCGGGTTGAAGCAATGGCCCCAGTATCGCAGATGTGTCAGCATCCGGATGGGACCCGCCGGCTCTTCCCCGAGCCGCCGGGCGACGAGGTCGCGCACCGACCGGTCGATGGAGGTGTGCGGATCGCCGAAATGGTCCCGCCGCCGCAAATAGGCCGCATTGACGCGGCCGACGGACCAGAGGGGATGATCGGCGAAGACCGTGTCCAGTTCCGCCAGGTCGAGAAATAGGAAGAAGATGCGGTACTGGAAGTGGTTCGGTCGGGGACGAAACCGCCGGTGCCGGATCGTTCCTTCGTAGATGCAACTGTTCATGGGGTTCCGCTCCGTTTCTCTTCCGCGGGCGCCGCGGGGTCCGGTTATGCGTCCGCCAGGCTGAGGCCGAAGGCCTCGGCGACCGCCAGTCCGCTGTTGACGCCGTCTTCGTGAAATCCGTATCCCCAGTAGGCCCCGCAGTAATGGGTGCGGTTGACACCGCTGATCTCGGCGCGCCGTTTCCGGGCCGCCAGCCCTTCGGGATCATAGACCGGGTGGTGGTAGACGAACCGGCGATGGACCAGACTCGGATCGATTCGGCCGGGCCAGTTGAGGGTGACGCAAAAGGGCGTCTCGGATTGGATGTTCTGCAGCATGTTCAT
>CAYSLC010000293.1:2299-5796 GCA_964431545.1 uncultured Desulfobacteraceae bacterium
GGGGCCACGTACTCGCGGGATCCGCCCTTGATGACGCGCCACTGGGGCTGGTTCCGGACCTTGAGAAAGCCGTGGTTGTTGAAGAATTCCACGAAATACCGGGCGGGAAATTCCTGGAACTTTTCCGGGTCCGCCGACCAGATGGCCGATCCCATGGGGATGATGAACTGATTTCGGAACCACGGGCTGTACCGGTTTTGTTCCAGGTATGCCGCCAGGGTCGTCTCGTCGTCGGGGGAATCGAGCAGGGAAAGGGATTCCCGCCGGAAGCGGCGGGCGTCCGCCAGCATCCGGTAAAAGGCCGGCCGCAGCAGGTTGCGCCGCTGGGCAAAGAGGGCGTTGGGATTGCTGGGGCTGAAGACCAGGCCGCTCTTTTTGCACTGGAGGCTGAAACTCATGTTGGAGGGCTGGCTGACCACACCCAGCTTGTCCATGAGCCGGATGAAATTGGGGTAGGTCTTGTCGTTGAAGACGATAAACCCCGTATCCACGGCATACCGGCGGCCTGCGACCTCGAGATCGACGGTATGGGTGTGGCCGCCGATTTCGTCGTTGGCTTCAAAGACCGTCACTTCGTGTTCGGGGCTCAGCAGATATGCGGTGACCATGCCGGATATGCCGGCGCCGATGATGGCGATGCGCATGGTGGTTGCCTCTTCTTTCCGGGGCGGACGTCAGCCCTCGATCCGGTTCTGTTGCCGCCGGTTCTCCGGGACCCCGCGCAGGTCATGGACGATACCGAACCGGGAGAGCAACGCCAGGAGATAATAGGTGATGTCGATCTCCCACCAGTAAAATCCCTGACGGGCGGAGACGGCGTAATGGTGGTGGTTGTTGTGCCATCCTTCCCCCAGGGTCAGGAGGGAGAGAAGGGCGTTGTTGCGGCTGGTGTCCCGCGTGTCGAACCGGCGCCTCCCCACCATATGGCAGAATGAATTGATGGAAACGGTGGCATGGAGCAGGGCCACGGAAGAGATGAAAAACCCCCAGACCACCATCTGCATCCCGTTCGTGCCGAGTCGCGGCGCATTGGCCGCCAGAAGCTCCCCGACGACGTACAACGCAACGGCCAGCAGAAGGGGGACCGCCTTATCGAAACGGTTCAGCCAGCGCAGTTCCGGAAACCGCAGCCATTCCCGGACATAGGCGTAGTCGGTCGGAAAATGAGCCCGGGAGGTCAGCCAGCCGATGTGGCTCCACCAGAACCCGTGGCGCGAGGGGGAATGGGCGTCCTCATCCTGATCGGTATACCGGTGATGGCGGCGGTGGTGGGCGGCCCACCAGAGCGGCCCCCGCTGAACGGATGCATTGCCTATCGCCGCGAACACGAACTGCCAGAACCGACCGGTCTTGAACGCCTTGTGGGAAAAATACCGGTGATAAAAGGCGGTAATGGCGAACATGCGTACCAGGTACAGCCCGAGTGCCGTAAGGACCGCCGTCGGGCTCCATCCGGTCCAGATCACGCCGAGGCAGGCGACGTGCAGGAAAAGGAGCGGTGCGATGCGGATCCAGTCCACCTTGTGGGGGTCGACCGCTTCGGACGCTTCGGAAATCCCGCTGCTTGCTTCGGCGTCAAACCACCGCAGAACGGACAGGAGGACCCATCTTCTCCTCAGCTCTCTTTTGTGGATGTCAGCCATGTGCAACTCTTCAGGTCTTCCATTTCCATCTAATGGAAGGCAGGTCAGAAAGTCAATATTGACGTTGATGATGTCACATCCTCGGACAGGATGGAATGGACGGTGTCGGACAACAACCTTTGAGGCGGTAGCCATGCCATTCCTTACCTTCGAGGGGCCAATGTTTTCAGACCGAATTTATAGCCGGAGAAGGGTGTTGTAAATAATAGGTTAAACGGGAGCTATTAATAGGTAAATACTATTATAAAATGGGATCCGAATCGATCTCTCGTCTGGTTTCACGGCGGTACGTCTTGATTCCAGATCAAATCTTCATCTTCCAAGGCTACGGTGGTGACCGTGGTTTTCCATTATCCCCGACATGACACGGGATAAGGGATGCCGGAAGCGCGGCGGATCGCGTTCAACCGCTGTTTGGCGCCCCGCGAGTCACTTTCAGCGCCCGCCAGTCCACGACCCACGGATACCCGAAATACCCGTCCCGCACCGTCAGCCGGACCGGCAGGCCCCGGGGGAAATCGCCCCGGGGTCGGTCGAGGCCGGCCGTGATCCGGCCATTCACCCTGAACCGGATCTTTTTCCCGCCGCGGCCTTTGGTGTAGGTCACATAAACCGTACCGGTCAATTCCACAGCCGGTGAAGCGTCCAGGGCGCCGTTTGCCACAAACAGACCGCCGACGGAGATTTGGTAAAAGCCCGGAAGTGCCAGAAGCAGGACCATCCCGAGGGTGATGTGCCGGTCGGTCCGGCGGCTCGAAACCAGCCATGCCAGCAGAAGGTAACCGGCCGACAGTCCCGCCGCCACCGGGGTGGCCGCTTTGGCCGCCTGCCAGAGAGAAAGATAGAGGGGCGGGTAGATCTCCGTGCCCACGATATAAAGGAGCAACCCGGCGACGAGGAAAACGGCCAGCGGCGCGCCGAGCCAAAGCCGAAGGGCGGTGCCGGCGAGCGGGGCGCCGGTCACGCGAAGGAGAAACCGGTCGGCGGGGCGCGAGACGGTCCGGAGGTCGTCCAGAAGCGGGATCACGCTCTCCGGATAGACCCGTTCCTGGAGGTCGAGTTCTTGTTTCATGGTGACACCGTCCCGGCCGAACCGGACTTCGGTGGTGGGCATCTCAAAAAACCGGGCCACCTGATGGCGGAACCGTTCGTCGGACAGGATGGCGGCGGCCGCGGCCGGTTCGGCGGTGTCGATGTGGAAATGGGGGTCGAAATCGGGGGCCCCGACGGCAATGGGCCGGGTAAGGCGAAGACGGCGGCAGATCCGGTCGAACCGGTTCCGCCGCCGGATCGTAAAGGCCATGCCCTGGGGGGCCATCAGGGTGAGGATCAGGTAGGGCGGGGTGCCTTTGTGGGGCGGCCGATAGGTGCAGGTGAAGGGTGCGCCATCATATTTGCCTGAAACCGATGCGGCCCCGGTGGACCAGTTGGTCCGGATGCGGCCGCCGGTCCAGTCGGCCACCGCCTGTATGGCCCGGCGGGATCGCCTGAAGTAGAATTTGAGGAAAAGGGCGCAGGACAGAAGGGTAACGCCGCCAAAGACGCTGAGAATGATGACGAGGTCGCTGGGCACCGGAACTCCTTCCCATTTTTTGATAGGTTTGTGCTATCAGTAAACAACCTTTTTGCTCCCGTTGCAAAGGGAGCTGCCAGACGTATCTTATCTACCAAGAGGTTGAACGAAACTTCAACATGAAAAACAACACCCAACACATGGAGGTGCATCATGGCCGAGAACAAACTTCAGGATTACATCGAGAGCGATGAGGAAAGAGAAGAAGGACATGCCGATACCCGCAATCAGAATTTCGAATGTGACGAGCCCGACCCCAATCTGGGGTGCGATATGGGAAC
>CAYSLC010000294.1:0-2653 GCA_964431545.1 uncultured Desulfobacteraceae bacterium
CCGGATCATCCCCACACCCGTGGGGAAAAGACCAACATCCAGTTGGTCTCGACAATAAGCACCACACCATATGGTATCTCTCAATTGTCAAAGAACAAGTCGGTGTCCCACACATCCGGCTCAGGGGACGACAGCACCTTTTTGAAAAGGGGATGTCTGCTCATATCCTCGTTGTAAAGCCTGCGGAGAATGACCTCCAGGCTGACCACATCCTGGCAGTTGTAGGCGACGAGCAGCCGCAAGGCATCGGTGTCATTGCCCTTCCGATACCGATGCCAGAGCCGAACCGCCTCGGCGCCGTCGATATCCCCATCGACCTGCCGCTTCAACGCCATTTTCCGTTCGCACGCTTTAAGCCCGCCGTGATACCCGTGCGCCTTCACCACCGGCATCAGATCGATGTGGGGGATCGCCAGATCGATCTTGAACCGCTTCCGAAGCATCGGCAGATCGAAGCGCCCCCCGTTGAACGTCACCAGGAGCCCGGCGTCTTTCAGTAACCCCGGAAACGCATGGAGGTTGAGGCCCTCGATGAACATCGAAAGCCGTCTGCCGTCATAGACCGCAACCGTTGTCACCTCGGCCTTGTCGCCCAGGCCGGTGGTCTCGATGTCCAGAAACCGGATGCCCCCTTTGAAATCCGGGTAGACCCGGGTCCGAAATCCAGGTTTCAGCCGGTTCAGGAACCAGTCCGCCAGCCCGGCGTCCAGGGCCGTCCGCGCCTCCCGGATCTGCTGTTTGACGCCGGCGGTCTTCCGGGCCGAAAACCAGTCTTTTCGGCTGTCCTCGAACTGTTTCCACGACAGGACGCCCCGCTGCCACAGCCGCAGCTCGGCGCTTTCCGAAAGCCCGTGAAAACAGGAAAATGTGGCGGTCAGCACGGCGCTTCGGGCTCATCCTCCCATTTCTCGGCCACCAGGAAATGGCCGCAGAAGGCGACCGGCTTCCGGTGGGTCTTGCCGTGGTGGATCATGGAAAACCCCTGGGAGTTGTTTTCCGTGGCGATGACCAGCAGCCCCAGGCCCGGGGCGTTCCGGCGGATGTACTCCAGCGTCTTCTCCCGGGTCTTTCGGTTCACCGATCCCACGAACACGTTGGGTTTCGGCTCCACAAACCAGCGCTTGAGCATGCCCCGGATGGCCGGCGGCGTGTCGTTGGCCACGATGACCGTCATGTCTTCCCCTTTCCCGATGCCTGCCGGCTTCCCAGCAGCGATTCGATGTCGTTGGGGATGCGGCTCAACAGCCGCCGCTCCTCGATGATGAATTTCAGGGCCGTCAGCACCGCCTTTTCATCGGCCCTATGGTCGGCGCCCAGGGTCTGGAAGGCCGCCACCAGGGTGGTCTCGTGCTTGTAGATGTCGGCCATGTCGAACACGAATGGCAGCGTGCCCGCCGAATGGATGAACCCGAGCTGCGGCAGATACCCCATGGAGCAGACGATGGCCGTGGTCAGGGCGTAGAGGGCCGCGTTGGCGGCCGACACGGCCCGGTTGATCCCGTCGGCCAATTGCCAGTTGCTCGGGTTATAGTCCCGACCCTTCCAGGTGACGCCGAACCGGGACCCCATCTCCTCGTACAATGCCTTGACCCGTTTCCCCTCCATGCCCATCAGCGTCTTGATGGAATGCCCCTCCAGCGCCGTGTCTTTTCCGAAGCGCATGCGGAACATGCGCCGGGCCACCTCCTCGCGCCTCTTTTTCGAGGCGTGGATTTCCGCGTGGCGCCGGGCCCGGGCGTTGTCGTGGGTGGGAGTCGCGCCGAAGGCGTAAAACCGCAGGCCCTCCTCGCCCACCCAGCACACGGGCGTGTTGCAGTCCGCGCAGGCTTTCATGGCCGCGTGGGTCACGGTGGTGCCCGGCCCCAGCATCAAGGCGCTGACCGTGGCCACGGGAATCCGCAGCACGGTCCGGTCCGCGCCGATCCATTTGACGCTGGAATCATCCACTTCCAGCCGTCCGTGTTCCAGGTAGATGGGGGTCCACCGGTCCCGGGCCGGCGACAGGGTCTCCTTGGGCGGCTTTTCAAAGATCGGCATCCGGTTCTCCCCGCTCCGGGACCTCCACGGCGATGCGGCGGGGCGCGAAGCGGCGTTCCGAAAAATCGAGGGGCGCGTCCATGAGGGTGTCGGTCCCCTCCTCGAAGGTCGCCGCCTCCCGCACCACACGCTTGATGTCGACCGCACCCGCCGCCGTTTTCAGCCGTTCCAGGGCCGCCGCTTCGGTGGAAAACAGGCCCTGCCCCACCGGCGAGGCCGGGATGCAGGATTTGCGGCCCAGCCAGACGCCCCAGCGGGGATGGGCCAACCCGTCGGCCATTTTTTTTAGCAGGTCGGGATCGCCCCGGAGGATCACGCCAAAGCGGGAATCCTGCAGGTACTCCCGGCGGGTGACCACCGTGTCGGGTCTGGCCCGGTTGGCCTTCCGGACCATCCACTGCCGCTCGGTTTTGGGGTTGAATCCTCCGCCCACGGTGTGGAAGTCCATCAGCCGTCCGCGCTGACGGAAGGTGAGGACGGTCATCCCGACGCCGTCGATCTCTCCGAGAGCCGCCGCGTCGCCCCGGGCGATGCCCATGGCCGCGCAGATCATCCCCAGAACCCCGCTCCGGGTGGGAAAGGAGAGGCTGGTGCGCCGGTCGAACCGGCTTTGATG
>CAYSLC010000294.1:2753-5733 GCA_964431545.1 uncultured Desulfobacteraceae bacterium
GGCTGCCCCTTGCGCCGCAGGCCGAGAACGTAATGGGGCGGGTTGTGGCCGAACATGCTGTTCTTCCGGGCTTCCGGAACCGCCAGGACCGCGGCCTTGAGAAAGGCCCGGACCACCGTTTCCCGTTCATCGTCGGAAAAGTGGGCCAGATGCCCCTCTTCTTTCAAAAGATCCAGGTTCAACCCGACATACCGGTAGTAGCAGCCGGAGCTGAACTCCAGGGTTCCCATGTGGCCAGAGCCCCGGTCCGCGACGTTCCGGTCGTCCACGGCGCTGAAAAAATCGATCTCGTTGGCCGCCGGGTGGGTGGTCAGCGCGTGGCTGAAGAGTCCGGCGCCCTCCTTCATCAGGCTGTGATCGTCGGCCACCATGCGCCCGAAGATGGCGATGTCGGCCGCGTCCTTGACGGCGGAGCCCAGCTCCTTGGCCGCCTTTTCCGCCAGTTTATCGAGGGATTTCTGGGCCTTCTCCTGTTCTTTCTGTGCCTTCTTGTCGTCGGCATCCTGCCGGTTCAGGATCTCCAGGAGATCCAAAAAATCCTGGGCCAGCAGGGCGTCCACCACGGCATCCAGTTCCATGGGCGAGAAGTAGAGCAGGGTCTTGACGTTGCCCTTTTCGGGGTCGTCGAGCTTGCCCAGGGCGTCGGCCGCGGCCCGGGCAAGCACGAGGGCGGACTCGGCGGGCTGGCCGCGGTCTTCGAACCGTTCCTGGAGGGCCTTGACCACGAACCGGGTCCGCTCACCGGCGAATGATTCCGGTTCATAGGTCCTGGCGAGGGTGCGGATCGCTCGTTTCCAGCACTGGCTGGAGACCCGGGCCCGCTGACAGCCGCCGAAAACGGCCGATTTCGGGGCGCCCACGTCGTCCCGGTTCAGGCAGGTGACTGGGAAGGATTGGAGAACGTGCAGCTCGATAAGTTCCATGTCGAAGTTCCTTTCTCTCTTGATATCGTTGAAAATGAAATCCGTTTTCGTGCGGCTTACTCCCTATTTGGCGCCCACCGGCTGAAGCATCATCATGCCGAACCCGAATGCCTTGGCCGGTCCGATGCCGGTTTCAAAGGCCGCCTTGAAGGCCGGTCGGTCGGTCACATCCAGGGTTCCCTGAAAATCGACACTGACATGCTTGCCCCGCCGGCCCTCCCGGAAAAAGACGGCATCCAGGGGCGCCGACAGGGAAAGCGCCCCCGGCTCCACGGCAAACCCATGGTCGCCGGCCTTCCTCTGGAACCAGTCCCGCAGCCGGGGTTCGGCGTAGATCCCCACCCGTCGCCGGTCGCTGACCCGCCGCATGGTGGGGTTGGCCCGGATCTGGAACCGGTACCGGTCGTGATCCAGGAATCCGCCTGCGATCTCCTTGGTCGCCCACTGCCCCCATTCCGGCAGGGTGGGCCGCTCGAGGGAGAGCAACAGCACCCGGAACCGGGGGTGATCCTCGTCCAGACGGAACAGAAAATGGCGCGGCGCGTCGTCCCTCCCCGGAAAGGCGTCCCATAGGGCCCGGTGCCAGGCGTAGCTGTCCCGGAGTTGCTGTCGGGCCGCCTCCTGCTTGTGTACCATCACGCGGCTCAGGTAGGTCATGCGGCCTCTCCTTTTTCGGTTTCCGGTTCTTCGGCCCAATAGTGGGACGCCCATTCGATTTTGCTTTTCCGATCGGGCTTGCCCCAATTTCGAAGGTCCCAGAAAAGCCGTTCGAAATCGATGGGGATGCCCTTCCGCTCCGCCGCCCGGATGATGCCGGTCAGGTGGGGGCAGAGTTCCTCGGCGTTTGCGCAGGTGAGCAGGCGGCGGAAGCGGCCCTCGAAACTCTTCAGGGCGTCCCGTGGCTTGCTCGGGTTCTGGCCCATGGCCAGTTTCCGAACCACGTCGCCCATGTTCCCGCTCTTCGGGACCGTCCGCAGGTGGGTGGCAAACCCGGCGGCCACGGTCAGCCAAATGCGACGTTCCGATTCCTTGTCCATCCGGCGGCACCAGTTGGCGATGTAGGGCCAGGCCCGATACTCGTTGGCCTCGCTGAACCCGCGCCGGAGATCGGCCAACGCCCCCCGGTCGTCGCGCTCCACCAGACCCTGGAGGCGAGCCAGGAACTTCTGGATGGGGTATTCAGGTTTCTCCGTCATGCGCTTTCCTCCGTTTCTGTGGTTGTTGAGCTTTATTCCGCCGGCTTCTTGAGCCGGAGCTGCTTCAGTCCGAGGGCATACGCCTGGATCTGCCGGGGCGTTCGGCTGGGGCAGGCGTGGGCGTAAGCCTCCGTCATGGCGGCCCGGACCCGGTCGTACCACCGGTCGGCCAGCCGGGCCATGGGGTCGTTGGCGTCGGCAAGCAGGATCTCGTATTGTTGATCCATATCCGACCAGAACCGGTGCCTGGCTTTGGACGTGGGGACCCCCTTCGGGTCCTTTTTCAGGTGTTTGAAATATTCCTTCACCGCGTCGGTCAGGTGGAATTCGGCCCTGTCGGCCAGTTCGACACCCTTCTGGTATTTTTCCAGATGGGTCTCCTGGAGCTGGGCCACCGGGACCTGAAAGGACCATTCGAGCATGTCGCTGATCTTGGCCGCCTGGGCCCCCGTTTCTAGCCCGCCGACCCAGATGTCCACCAGGGTTTCGGGAAATCCATCATAATAGGTCAGAATTCCGGCCAGGGGCATGGCGCCGCCGGTGCCGGCGTCGCCCTGTTTCAGGGAGAGCACGGCCCCCAGTTGCCGCCACATGTGCTTGTCCGAGGACAGCGGCAGGTAGAATTCATCCCCCTTCTTGTTCTGGATCACCGTCGTGGAGGGCTCCCGGAAGGCCGGGAGGTGCTCGATGACGTGGGCTTTGTGGGTCGGGCCGATGATGCAGCGGGGGCTTGATCTGTCCTGCCCCAGGTTGACGAACCGGGAGAGCGGTACGAGCCGCCCCAGATAAGTCCGGGCCGCGTTTTCAAAGGCTTCCGAGTCGTTGACGCTTTTAGGGAATTGCTCCCAGACCGGCCGGCCC
>CAYSLC010000295.1:0-5731 GCA_964431545.1 uncultured Desulfobacteraceae bacterium
TTTTCATCGGAGCCATTCAGGCATTTGTCTTCACCATGCTAACCCTCGTTTATATTTCAGTACAGGTAAAATAGGTTATGATAACCGATCTAGAAACGCTGGTAAGTGTGGCCGCCTTTATTGGCGGCGGCGTCGCCATGGGGTTTGGGGCCATCGGTGCGGCGGTTGGCGAGGGCTACACCGCTGCGACAGCCAATGAGGCGATTTCCCGCAACCCCGATATGGCGGGAGATGTCCTTAAATCAATGCTCGTGGGCCAGGCGATTGCGGAGTCGGCATCCATCTTCGCCCTGGTGGTGGCCATGATTTTGCTGTTTTCCCAAATCACGGCGGTTTCGATCATCACCGTCTGGGCCCTCCTGGCCGCCGGCCTTTCCATGGGGTTGGGTGCCGTGGGCTCCGGCGTCGGCTCCGGGCTGCCCGCCGGCGCTTCTTGTGAAGGCATGGTGCGCCAGCCGGCCATGAGCGGCCGCCTGATGACCAACATGCTCATCGGCTCCGCCGTGTGCCAGACCCCGTCCATTTTTGCCCTGGTGGTGGCCTTCATTCTTATCTTTTCGGATTTCAGTGCCATGGCCCCATGGCCGACATGGGCCGCCATGCTCGGCGCGGGCTTATCCTCTGGCTTGAGCGCCATCGGATCGGGCATCGGAGGCGGCATCGTCGCCCGCCAGAGCAGCCTGGGTATCGCCAGACAGCCCAATTCCGTGACGCCGGTGACCAATGTCATGCTGCTGGGTCAGGCCATCACCCAGACACCGGCGATTTTGGGCCTGCTGGTCAGCTTTATCCTCATTTTCAAAGGATATACCGTCAATGAATCCCTGGCGCCCGCCATGGCGTTGCTCGCTTCCGGACTGTGCATGGGATTCGGCGCCATCGGTCCGGGAATCGGCGAAGGGATCGCGTCCAGCGGCGGCGTCACCTGGATCGCCAGAAACCAGAGCCATATGGGCACATTGACGCGATCTATGTTAGTGGGAATGGCCGTGGCTGAATCCACGGCGATCTATTCCATGGTCATCGCACTGGTGTTGATATTTGTGGTTTAATTGTCCGATACAACAACTTTTTATTCAGGAGGTCTATTATGGCAATCGAAGGTGCAGATCTTATCCAGGCAGCGGCTTTTTTAGGGGCGGGTCTCGCCATGGGGCTCGGCGCGATCGGGCCAGGCGTTGGCGAAGGCATGGCGGCTGCGAAAGCATGCGAAGCGATTGGTAAAAACCCCCAGGAAGCCGGCCTTCTGACACGGACCATGCTCGTGGGGCAGGCGGTTTCCGAATCCACCGGTATCTATTCGTTGGTAATCGCATTGCTTTTGCTCTTCGTCGTTTGATTTTTTCTCTATACAACGGAATATAACCCATGGAAATCGTTAGCAGAATCGCCATGATCAGTATCAACGAGACGATGGTCGTCCAGTTGATTTCTTTTCTGATCTTCCTGTTTCTGATTAATCGGTTGATGTTCCGGCCCCTGGAGGGGGTGATGGCGGAAAGAGCGGAGTACATCACTTCCCTTCAGACGGAAATCAAGGAAGCGGAAAGCGAGCTGAACAAGATCTCCCGACTGCTTGAGCGACAGGAAGCGGCGACCCGTGAGCAGGCCCATTCCCTCCGGAAGGATATGGAGGAGGCCGGCAACAACCGAGCGGGAGAAATCTTCACCGCCGTCCGGAAGGAAGTCGCTGAACTCAAAAATCAGGCTGAAGGGGAAGTGGAAGTGCAACTCTCCGAGGCGCGGAAGTACCTCCAGAAGGAATCCGAGGCGTTGTCGGTCCGCATCATCGAAAAAATCTTGGATCGGAAGGTGGGCAAATGAACAGAAGGCATCGGATCAATCTGAGAACCGCCGCCGTTTGTGCGCTGCTGCTCGTTCTGGGGGGCACTGACGCCTTGGCTGCCGATACCTCCGGGGGGTGGCGCCCGACATACGATTTGATCATGGTGTGGGTCAATTTCGCCATTCTGGCCTTTGTGTTGGTCAAATACGGCAAGGATCCCATCATGGATTTCCTGCGGGGTCGCAAGGCGGAACTGGCCCGGGAGATCGGCGATATAGAAGAGAAAAAGAAGTCGGTGATGGCCAAGATCACGGACACTTACCGCATTCTTGATGAAAGCGACGCCCGTTTCGCCAAACTCAAGGAAAAGATCGTCCAGCAAGGCGAACGGAAAAAACAGGAGATCATCGAAGACGCCCAGGAACAGAGCCGTCTGATCCTGGAAATGACCAAACAGAAGATCGAAAGCCGGATCACCCAGGCCAAGGCCACGTTTCGCGCCGAACTCATCGACGCGGCCGTCGAAAGGGCCATGGAACGCCTGCCCAAAGAGGTGACCGAAGAGGATGATCGGAAGCTGATCGAGCAATATCTGGCTTCCACCGCCATGGAATAACCCCCGTTCCCCCCCATCGCCATCCGTCCGACAGAAAGGCCGGCTCCACAACACGGAGCCGGCCTTTCTGTTTCTTCTCAAAAAACGGGTTGATCGAAACCCCCATCCTATTTTAAACTGATTTTCAGTACATGAATACCATTCGCTCTTTCTGATGATCCCTCACAGGAAAGGAGTTTCCATGGCCATCATCACCATTTCACGTCAGTTCGGCGCCGGCGGGAGAACCCTGGGGAACCTGCTCAGTGAAAAACTGGGCTATTCTCTTTTTGACGAAGACATCATCGAGAAGGTGGCCCAAGAAGCGCGGGTCTCCCCCAATTGGGTGAAGTCCATCGAAAACGAGGCGGGGGGGACGCTTCTGCGGTACATCTCCGGAATGGGGCCGTTTCGGAAAAGCTATGTCGATCGGCTCTCGGATCACCGGAAGGGATACATCGACGGCCACATCTACGTCGACTTGCTCCACAAGATCATCGGGCAGATGGCCGATGACAACAACATGGTGATCATCGGCCGCGGGGGCCAATACATCCTCAAAGACCATCCCGATGCCATTCATCTATTGATGATTGCGGATCTGGAGGATCGGGTCGCGTTTATGGAACGACATTATAATCTTTCCCGGAAGCAGGCCACCCTTGTCGTCGAAAAGCAGAGCAGTCGCCGGAAAAACCTCTACCGCTATTTCGGACGAGAGGACTACGATGATCCGGCCCTCTACCACATTGTCCTCAACATGAGCAAATTCGACATGGAAACGGCCTCAGACGTCGTGAGGGACGTAGTGGCGAGCACTGCCAAAAAGCCCTCTGAAGATGAAGCCCGGAAGGTGGAAACGGATTAGATCGGAATCGGGATCGGGATCTCATTCAATCCGTTTGAACCATCAGTTCAGTCCCTTTTCTGTCCAGCCGTTTCTGATAGACGCCCAGAAAGATGATGCCGGCGACCCCTGACAGCACGGAGCCGCTCAAAACGCCCAGTTTGCTGAAGTTGAGCATATCCGGCGTAAAAAAAGACAGGCCGGCGATAAAAAGGGACATGGTGAACCCGATACCCCCCAGCATGGCCGCACCGAAGATGTGCCCCCATCGAACCTCGTCGGGAATCGATGCCACCCCGGTTTTTACGGCAATGTAGGACGCCAGGGTAATCCCCACGGGCTTGCCCAGGAACAATCCCAGGATGATGCCCATTGTCACCGGATGGGCGACCGATCCGAGGGACATGCCGTGGAGGGTCAGACCGGCGTTGCCGAAGGCGAAGATCGGCAGGATGAGAAAGACGACCCACGGGTGCAGCGCATGTTCCAGCCGTTGCAGGGGCGTTTCTACATTGTGGCACGCATGGGCCAGGGCGTTGACGGAATTGAGGTGGGACGGTTCCAGCAAAATGGCGTACCAATATTCTCTGAGCCCATCCTTGACCTCGAAATTCTTCATGATCCGCTGCACCTTTCGCACAAACCGGTCGAGGTTGTATTTTCCCCTTGCCGGAATCAACAGCGCCACCACCACCCCCGCCACAGTGGCATGCACTCCCGATCCGAGCACCGACACCCATGTGGCGAACCCCATGATCAAATAGAACGGGAGCCATCGGATCCATAGCACATTCCCCAGGGCCAGGACCACAACACAGATGATGGCGGAAATCAGATAACTCAACACGATATTTTTGGTATAGAAAATCGCGATGATCGCCACTGCGCCGAGGTCGTCCGCGATGGCGAAAGCGGCCAGGAAAATCCGGAGGCCCATCGGCAGTCGCTTCCCGAACAGGGCGATGGCGCCGAGAGAGAAGGCGATATCGGTGGCCACCGGGATGCCCCATCCCGCGGCGTTGGGCGTGCCATAGTTGAACGCCATGTAAATGATGCCGGGGACGATCATTCCGCCGACGGCGGCGATCACCGGCAGCAGGGCCATTTTCGGCGTGGCCAGCTCGCCGATGAGGATCTCCCGTTTGATCTCCAGACCGACAGTGAAGAAGAAGAGCGCCATCAGCCCGTCGTTTACCCAGTGGAGCAGGGACATGCTGAAGTCGTAGTGCCCCAGGGTGAGGGCGAAGTCCGTGTGGATCAGGTGATGGTAGTTTTCCGAAAGAAAAGAATTGGCCCAGAACACGGCGCTGAGAGAAGCCAGCAGGAGCAGGACACTCCCGGAAACCTCACTGCTGAAAAACCACTGCCAGGGCTGAAACGGCCTTTCCATTTCATCCCCGTTTCGCTCGCTGGTTAGCCCGTTTTCCGTATCCGTCATGTTTCCCCCGTTTCGACCGGTCAATTGATTGTCATTTTCTCTATCCTGCGGCACCCGTCACTCCTCGAACAGGGATTGGAGATCCGGATGGTTCCGGATCACCCGCATGAACTGCTCTGTCCGGTGATCCAGCCGGCTTTTCATGACCCGCAGCAATCGCTGTGAAAAAATATATCCCATTGAATGATCCGTATCGATCAGGTGCTTCAGTTTGTGCCCCCGAACGGAAAAGACTTCGCTGGGCTCGGCGCAGACGGCGTCGCTGCTGTAAAACCGCACATCCAGCATGGAGGACCATCCGAAGGAATAGCCCGGCTTGACGCTGCCCATGGCCACGGTCATTGTTTTGGATATCCGCTGTTCGAACAATATCTTTCCCCGCCGGAGCATGTAAAATCGGTCGGCCACATCGCCCTGCCGGAATACGTATTCCCGCTCGCTGAAATTGAGAACATCCACCGTGAGGGAGAGCCGGTCCAGCATCTCCTCCTTGAAATAGCCCAGCATGACGATCCGTTTGAGTTCATCCCGGCTGATCATCTTGGCTCCTTATGGCAGCAATTAGAAAGAAACGGTTCAGTTCGCCGCGACCAGCAGCACGATCAACAGGGCCGCTGCGGCCGCTCCCAGTCCGACGGGAACCGACAGGGTATCGAATGTCGCATAGATCTTCCGCTTGTATCCATCCAGATCCTCCCGACCCTCCCCTCTCAAGGCCCTGATCGGCACGGTGAAAAAGAGGATCAGCAGGGCCGGCCCATCCTTGGCGATGTAGGTGAGAAAACCGGGCAATTTCCGGGCGAAAATGCGATCCGAGGCCGCGTTGATCCGGTTCAGCCCCTGGTCCAGCCGTCGGTAGGCGGCACCAGCCCCCTTTCGGTAGAACCAGTCCGTGTCCAGATTGATGGACCGCATCTCCGCCGGATATTGGCCCGACAGAATCAGCAGGCAGAAGGCCAGGGCCCCGAACATGAGGAGCTGAAGCTGCCCCACCACGTGGGCCCCGGTGTAAGGCGCATAATGGACCGGATAGGGAAGGATGTGATAAAGCGGCTGGGGAAAAAC
>CAYSLC010000296.1:0-1341 GCA_964431545.1 uncultured Desulfobacteraceae bacterium
CGCCATCCCGGCTATCGTCGATGTTGTCGATCCCCGGACCTATGATCTGCTCTTCCTGAACAAGTATGCCCGACAACTGCTGGGCGAGGACGCCTTGGAGAAGAAATGTTACCAGGCGTTCCACGGCTTCGACGCTCCCTGCGACTTCTGCACGAACGAGCGGCTGTTCAACCGCCCGGATCAGGATCTTCATTGGGAATATTACAGCAGAAAACTGGGGCGCCACTTCATGACCACCAACAAGATCATCCAATGGCCGGACGGTCGGGATGTCAAATTCGAACTCTCTTTCGACATCACCGAACGCAAACGGACGGAGCAACAGCTCATTCTGGCCGATAAAATGGCCTCGTTGGGTTTGCTCTCCGCCGGCCTGGCCCATGAAATCAACAATCCGGTCAATCTGATTTCCCTCAACACGTCGCTGCTCAAAGAGATCTGGGAGGATTTTCTGCCGTCCTGGAAGGTCATTCCGCGCACGCGCCCCAAAAGAGATACGGCGGGTTGAAAGTGGAGTACCTGCGATCCAAACTGCCCGGGTTGATCGACGACGTCCACCTGGCGGCCCATCGCATCGAGTCCACGGTGGCGAACCTGAAGCACTTCTCCAGAATGTCCGATTCCCGACACAGGGAACCGGTCCACGTCAACACCGCGATCCGAAACGCGGTCCGGCTGGCCCAATCCACGCTGAAAAAATCGAACATCCAATTGGAACTCGACCTCCAGGATCCACTGCCGGAAATCGACGCCAACCTTCAGAATGTGGAGCAGATCCTGTTGAATCTGATGATCAACGCCATCGAAGCCCATGAGGGAAACCGGGGAAAGATCGCCATCCAAACCGCATTCGACAAAGACCGGAAAACCGTGACGGTCTTTGTGGCGGACACCGGCAAAGGCGTCGATCCGGAGATCGCGGACAACATCTTCGATCCCTTCGTGACCACCCGTCTGGCCGAAGGCGGAACCGGCCTGGGGCTGGCGATTGTCTATAATCTGGTGCAATCTTTCGGCGGCGACATCGATGTTCAGAGCGAACGGGGAAAAGGGGCTGCGTTCACCGTGAGTTTCCCCATGAGCGGGGGCGAATCCGCAAAAACATGACATCGGAAAAGCAGACGAGCGAGGAGAATAATGAACACAATGGAATCGATTCCCGAAGAAGGTACCCCCATACTGGTCGTGGATGACGATGTCGGCATGTTGTCGAGCATCGAGGCGACCTTGTGCAGTTGCGGACTTCCGAGACCGGCGCTCCTCTCCGATCCCCTGCGCGCGGCGCCCCTGATCCGGGAGCACGGCTTTCGGGTGGTGCTGCTGGACGTCCTCATGCCCGGC
>CAYSLC010000296.1:1441-5725 GCA_964431545.1 uncultured Desulfobacteraceae bacterium
GACCGCCGCATCGTCGAGGCGAACCAGAGCGCCGAGGCCTTGTTTCAGTATCCAAGGCGGGCGTTTATCGGAAACACGCCCGATTTTCTCCATGTGGAGGAAATCGCCCCGGACAAGCTTAAAAAACGCATGAAAACCGCCGTGGCGGAAAACGGCGCCCTGGAACCGCGCAACTACAACATGAAAAAGAGGGACGGGACCACTTTCTCCTCCGATTACAGCATGTTCCCCATAGAGAACGAGGACGGGCACCCCATCGCCCACGCGCACCTGATCCGGGACAACACGGAACAGCGGCGCATTGAGGAGCAGGCCCGGGAGACTCAAAAAATGGCGGAAATCGGAGCGTTGGCGTTCAGCATCGCCCACGATTTCAACAACATGCTGATGCCGATCATGGGATACACGGAAATGGTCGCCGACGGGCTTCCGGAAGGGAGCGACGATCTTGGGCTGCTCGGGCAGGTGCTGACCGCGGCCAACCGGGCAAAGGAGCTGGTGGATCAGATCCTCCGTTTCGGGCGGGAAAAATCCCAGGAAAAAGAATCCATCCTGATCCAGTACACCATCAAGGAGATCCTGACCCTGTTGAGGCAAACCCTTCCCGCTTCGGTGACCGTCGAAACGTCCGTCCAGACCCGGGGCGCGGTGATGGCCGACGCGGCCCAGATCCATCAGCTCGTCATGAACCTTTGCGTCAACGCGTTTCACGCGCTTCCGAACCAGGAGGGGCGCATCGAAATCGGACTGGAGAGCGTACGGGTCGGGGAGACGGAATCGTCCCCCGATTTCCCCGCGGCGCCGGGCCGTTATGTGAAGCTGACCGTCGGGGACAGCGGGTGCGGCATACGTCCAGACGACATGAAAAAGATCTTCGATCCGTATTTCACCACCAAGCCGACGGGACAAGGAACCGGCCTGGGGCTGTCCATCGTCCAGGGCATCGCAAGAAGCCATGGCGGCTTCATCCGCGTGGATAGCGAACCGGGGCGCGGCACGGTGTTTCATGTCTATCTTCCCGAAAACGAATCGGAACCATCCGGCGAAACGGCCCAGCCGCCCCCGGAAACCGGGGCCGTGGCCGGCGGGAAGATTCTGATTGTCGATAACGACGTGCAGTGCAAGGAAATATTACAGAAAATCGTGGCGTCCTTCGGCTATGAAACCACGGCGACGGCATCGCCCGTGGATGCGCTCGAGATGGTTCAGCTGTCCCCGAACGCCCACGACCTGCTCCTCACGGACTTGGCCATGCCCCGGATGGATGGCCTGGAACTCTCGAAACATGTGACCCGGATCCGTCCGGACATGCCGGTGCTGCTGATGACCGGATGCGGAGATTCCCTGGGCGAGGCGGAGATGGCGGAGGCGGGCATCACGACATGGATCGACAAGCCCATATCGAAAGCGGCATTGGGGAAGGTACTACACCAACTCCTTGCACCAGACGGAACCCGGGGTCGCTGATCGGCGGGTCGAAAACAACCGCCGGGGAACCGGTCCGGGCTTTCAGGACACCCCTTTGGAGTTGCCGCCCGTCTCCCCCATGCCTGTGGAGAATAATCCACCGGCAGATGCGCGGCGCCCTTGACCACCGGCGGGCCGGAGGCGTCGCTTCATGTAATCGTCCAGGGCCTGCCGGACCGCTTCGGAGGCCAGATCGGCGCAGTGGCGGTCCTCCGGGGGCAGGCGCCCGATGGCCGCCAGCACGGCATCGCCGTCGATCCCGGCCAGGCCGTCGGGGTCCCGGCCGATGGCGAGTTCCGATGCAAAGGACCCGCAGATGCCGCTTGCGGCGCACCCGTCCGTGAAATAGGAGGCGTCCGCCACCCGGTCCCCGTCGAACCTGAGATAGATTTCCATGGTATCGCCGCACTGCCCCGTGACCCGGGACCGGGCGTCTGGATCGGCCATGCGGCCCTGGTAACGCGGGTTTCGCCAGCGGTGAAAGCCTTTTTCGCCAAAGGCTTGCCGGGCTTCGTCAAAGATCTTTTCCTGCAGGTTGTCGATGAAGTCGTCCAGGTTGCTCATCTTCGTTCGGTTTTCCTCGCTCGTTTCAGCGTCAATCAGGATTCGGTCGCCGCAAGTTTGGGGTTGAATCTCCTCAGATAATACCGGTGCCCCTGGTAATGGGCCGACGTCAGATCGCCTTGCTCCAGGAGGTGGTCCACCAGGTCCCAACCGGCCCCGGCCCGTCCCAGCAGCTCCTTGACGGCAGCCTCCCGCATGGGGTGGACGGCGGTGATGCTGAGTATGTCGTTCGCCGCATCGCCGGAATAGGCGAAGGCGTCCCCCTCGTAGCCGATCAGGCACTCCACGCGGGCCGCGCGGCCGGCGAGGATCTGATAGGCCCGGTTGAGCCGGCCTTCGTCCGGCGGGCGGGCCCGGGCTTCCGCCGGCGGCCGGGTGGGGATGGACAGGTAGGCCGCATCCGGTTTCAGCCGGGCGATGGCGTCGGCCAGTTCCGCCAAGTGGTCCGCCCCGTCGTTCAGGCCCGCCAGCAGCATGGTCTCCGTGACGAGTTTTCCGGAAAAGGTCTCCGCGAACGTCCGCGCGCCGTCGAGGATGGCGGGCAGGCGTGGTTCGCGGCGCGGCCGGTTGACCTTCCGCCAGATGGGCTCCCGGACCGCGTCGATCTTCAGGGAGACCCAGTCGGCTTTGGCCAGGTCCGCCCTCGCGTCGCCGCGATCCAGCAGGGAGCTGTTGGTGATCACGCCCACGGAGATGCCCAGAGGCTTCAGCAACGCGATGGTCCGTCCCAGGTTCGCGTCCAGGGTCGGCTCGCCGTCGGGCACGAAGGTCAGGATGTCGGCCGGCGCCTCCCCGTGGGGGGAGGACGCCAGCCGTTTCTCGACATCCCGGGCGATGGCTTCGGGGTCGAAAAACCGTTCCCGTTCGCGGGCCATCCGCGTGGTGCGGCCCACCTGGCAGTAGATGCAGGCGTAGGTGCAGACCTTGGCCGGGATGTTGTTGATCCCGAGACTCCGGCCCAGACGCCGGGACGGGACCGGCCCGAAAACGCAAGATCCTTGGCCGGATGACATCAATCCACTTCCGTTCAGGCCGATTCCATGGCCCGGCGGGAGTCCATGTCCACCAGGATCCGCTCCCGGGCACGGTCGATGCCCAGGGCTTTGCGCTTTTTGTCGATGTGGGCGATCATCTTCCGGGCATGCCTGACGGGATCGACCTCCAGGTCCCACATCCCGCCGTACATCTTTTCGAATTCCTCGAAGATGTACTTCTGGAAGACCGGCGCGCCGGTCACCGGCAGGGTGACGCCGAAGACCGTGTAGACGCCCGACGCCACGAAATAATGGCCGATGGAGATGGCCTTCTCGCTCATCCATTCCGGCGCGCTGCCCGCCGCCGGCAGGTCGCTGATGTCGTTGCCCAAGCCGCCGGCCTTGACCACCTCGGCGGCGGCCAGGAGGATCCGGCTGTTGTCGACGCAGGAGCCCATGTGGAGCACGGGCGGGATGCCCACCGTCTCGCAGACCTCGGCCAGCCCCGGCCCGCAGAAGACCCCGGCGGTCTCGGGCGTCAACAGCCCCTCCATGGCGCAGGCGATGGCGTTGCACCCGGTGGTCAGGACGATGACGTCGTTCTTGATCAGTTCCTTGACCACCTCGATGTGGCCCTCGTTATGACGGGTCCGGGCGTTGTTGCAGCCCACCACGCCGCCGATGCCCCGAATCCGGCCGTTGATGATGTTGTCGTTCAGGGTATAGTAGGAGCCCCGGAAGGTGCCGCCGAGATGGTACTCGATGGACTCCACCCCGAACCCGGCGATGATGGACGCCTTCTGCTTGGGGATCATCACCTCCGCGCTTCGGTTCTCGTAGTTGTCCACCGCCAGCTTGACGATCCTTTCGGCGTCCTCGATGGCGTGGTGCTCGTCGAATTCGATGTGGATGACGTTGTCCTGCTCCATCTTGGCGATGGGATGGGTGGTGATCAATTTCGTGTGGAAGCATTTGGCCACATTGGCCAGGTTCTGGAAAATGCACTGGATGTCCACCACCATGGCGTCGCAGGCCCCGGTGATGATGGCCAGTTCCTGCTGCAGGAACGTGCCGCAGGGCGGGACCCCGTGGCGCTGCAGGACCTCGTTGGCCGTGCAGCAGATGCCGGAAAGCTGAATTCCCTTGGCGCCCTTGGACCTGGCGTACTCCTGCCATTTCGGGCTGCTGGCCACTGCCACAATGATTTCCGAGAGCACCGGCTCATGGCCGTGGATGACCAGGTTGACCATGTCGTTTTTCATGACGCCCAGGTTGGCCT